>NZ_JAIESM010000021.1 GCF_019746015.1 Sphingomonas sp.
AGCGGCAGGCCGATCACCAGCCCGGCCACCTGCTGCTCCGCCGCCAGCGCCGCCAGTGCCGCCTTGTCCGCCATGAATTTGGTGCGCTTGATGAGCAGCGCCGGGCTGGCAAACGCCCATCCCGCGTCGCACAGCGCGGTGCCGATCGTCTTCGTGCCCACGTCCAGCCCCAGCAGGCGGCCGCCACTGGGCAGCGCCGCACGAAATTCGGACCGGTCGGTGGTGATCACGCGGCGCTCACGGTGCCGGCGGGGTGGCGGTGAAGGCGGCCAGTCGCTTTGCAGAATCCGCGCGAAGATTTGCCCAGAACAGACTGTAATCAAACACATGATAATTGTTGCCGGGCAGCACGAACTGCTGGAGATCGGTGGGTGCCGCGCCGATCAGCAACAGCCCACGCCCCGCGCAGCGCGCCGGAATCCGCCCCGCCGCAATCGTCGCCGTCTTCAGATCGGCACTGGGGTAGAGCGTGCCCAGATTGGCGCTGGCCGGGGCCGCGCTGTCGGGCGTGCCGGTCAGCGGGTTGGTGCAGATCATCGCGGTGCCGCGCCGCGCCTGGCCGGTCAGGCCGGCGCCGGCGTCGAACACGTCGGTCACCATCGACGGATCGGCCGGCTCGCCAAAGCTCTGCCACGACAGGATGCAGCCGGCCTGGTCGGCGCGCGTGCATTCGGGCAGGCCCAAAGCCGGCAGGTCGGCCGTGCGCGATACCGGCCAGCCAGCGAGATAAACCGCGACGATCCGCCGCGCGACCGGCTGCCCCGCCACGCGCTCTTTCAGCAGGCGCAGCAGATGGAGCGATCCCTGGCTGTGGCCGGCAAGGATGATCGGCCGGTCGCCAGCCTGCACCAAAAACGTGTCGAACGCCGCGCGCACATCGCCATAGGCGAGGTCCAGCGCCTGATTGGCAGCGGCCGCATCGGTCAGGAACGCACCGAACGTCGCCTGGCGATAGGCCGGCGCCCAGATCGCCCCCGTGCCGTTGAACACGCTCGCCTGGCCGCGCACGAAGGTTGCCGCCAGATCATTGCCGCGCGCATCGTCCAGCGGTGCGTTCCAGTGCGAACGGTCAAGATAGGATGTCGGGTGGACGAAGAACACCGCCGCGCGCGGGTCGGCGGCGGGGGCATAGCCCTGGGGCGTCCACAGCGCGGGGTTGCCGGGCTTGTCCGGCCGCGCGATCCACCGCCGCGCATCGGCATAGGCATTGGCGGCAACCGGCGGCAGGGCCTCATAATCAATGCCCGGCACCATCGCCATGCGCATCAGCTGCGGCCCGAACAGGCGAAAGGCAAAGAGAGCGGCAATCGCCATGAAGACCAGGACCGCCACCCCGTAAAGAAACTTGCGCGCCAAGGCTTCACTCTCCCCGAACGCGCCGCTCCTGCCGCATCACGCGCGCGGCCGCAATCGCAAAGGGCGCACCTTCACGGGCGAAGGCGGTTGCGCGCGCGGCCATGCTGGTGCTAGCCGCGCTGGCATGGCAGTCGACATCGCAACCGTGCAACGCATTGCGGGCCTGGCCCGCATCGCCATTACCGAGGCGGAAGCCGCCCGGCTGGCGCCCGAACTCGGCAACATCCTGGGCTGGATCGAACAGCTGGGAGAGGTGGATACCAGCGGCGTCGCGCCGATGACGGCAGTGATCCCCAACCAGCTGCGCCTGCGCGACGATGTGGTGAACGCCGATCCGCTGACCGGCGGCAATGTGCGCGACGCGGTGCTGGCCAACGCGCCCCAGGCCGAACATGGCTTTTTCGCGGTGCCGAAGGTGATCGAATGAGCGCGCTGACCGATCTGGGCATTGCCGCCATCCGCGATGGCGTGGCGGCGGGCGATTTTTCCGCGCGCGAGGTGGCCGAGGCATTCATCGCCAAGGTGGCCGCCGCCAAGCCGCTCAACGCCTTTCTGGTCGAAACCCCCGATCATGCGCTGGCCGCCGCCGACGCCGCCGATGCCGCGCGCGCAGGCGGCGAGGTGCTGAAGCCGTTGGCCGGCGTGCCGATCGGCATGAAAGACCTGTTCTGCACCGCCGGCGTGCCGACCACGGCCGGCAGCCTGATTCTGGACGGGTTCACGCCGCCCTATGAATCGACCGTGTCCGCCAATCTGTGGGCGGCGGGCGCGGGCATGCTCGGCAAGCTGAACATGGACCAGTTCGCAATGGGATCGTCGAACGAGACGAGCGCGTTCGGCAATGTCATCTCGCCCTGGCGGCGCGGCGATGGCAGCAATGCGCCGCTGGCACCGGGGGGCTCTTCCGGCGGCTCGTCGGCAGCGGTGGCCGCGCGGCTGTGCCCGGGCGCGACCGGCACCGACACCGGCGGCTCGATCCGCCAGCCGGCCGCCTTCACCGGCATTTCGGGCATCAAGCCCACTTATGGCCGCTGCTCGCGCTGGGGCGTGGTGGCGTTCGCCTCGTCGCTCGACCAGGCAGGACCGATGGCGCGCGACGTGCGCGACTGCGCGCTGATGCTGGAGGCGATGGCCGGGTTCGATCCGAAGGACGCCACCTCGCTGAATGAATCGGTGCCGGCGTGGACTGCGTCTTTGTCAAGCAATCTCAAGGGCAAGCGCATCGGCATTCCCAGGGAATATCGCGTCGATGCGATGCCCGATGAGATTGACGCGCTGTGGCAGCAGGGGATCGACTGGCTGAAGGATGCGGGCGCCGAGATTGTCGAGGTGTCGCTGCCGCACACCAAATATGCGCTGCCCGCCTATTACATCATCGCGCCTGCCGAAGCCTCGTCGAACCTCGCCCGCTATGACGGTGTGCGCTATGGCCACCGCACCCTGCCCGATGGCGCGAACCTGCAGGACATGTATGCCGCCACCCGCGCCGCCGGCTTTGGCGACGAGGTGAAGCGCCGCATCATGATCGGCACTTATGTTTTGTCGGCAGGGTTTTACGACGCCTATTTCACGCAAGCCTCGAAGGTCCGCACGCTGATCGCGCGCGATTTCGAACTGGCCTGGGCGCAGTGCGACTATCTGCTGACGCCCACCGCGCCGAGCGCGGCCTTCGCGCTGGGCGAGAAGAGCGCCGATCCCATCGCCATGTATCTGAACGACGTTTTCACGGTGCCGTCGTCGCTCGCGGGGCTCCCCGCCATGAGCGTGCCGGGCGGGCTCGACCGGCAGGGCCTGCCGCTGGGGCTGCAGATCATCGGCAAGGCGCTGGACGAGCAGGGCGTGCTCAACGCGTCGCTCGCGCTGGAAGAACGCGCCGGCTTCGTCGCGCGCCCGGAGAAGTGGTGGTAAGATGAGCGACTATCGGATCAAGGGCGCCACCGGCGATTGGGAGGTCGTGATCGGCCTCGAAGTGCATGCGCAGGTCACGTCGCAGGCGAAGCTGTTCTCGGGCGCCGCCACTGCGTTCGGCGCGGAGCCCAACAGCCAGGTCAGCCTGGTCGATGCAGCGATGCCGGGCATGCTCCCCGTGCCCAACCGCGAGTGCATCCGCCAGGCGGTGCGCACCGGCATGGCGATCGAGGCGCAGATCAACAAATGGTCGCGCTTCGACCGCAAGAATTATTTCTATGCCGATCTGCCGCAGGGCTATCAGATCAGTCAGCTCTACCACCCGATCGTCGGCGAGGGCGCGATCGAGATCAGCCTGGATGACAAGAACCCCGATGCCGAGACCAAGCGGATCGGCATCGAGCGCATCCATGTTGAGCAGGACGCCGGCAAGCTGATGCACGATCAGCACCCGACGCGATCCTATGTCGATCTCAACCGCTCGGGCGTGGCGCTGATGGAAATCGTCAGCCGGCCCGACATGCGATCGCCTGCCGAAGCAGGGGCTTATCTGCGTAAGCTGCGATCAATTCTACGCTATGTCGGCAGCTGCGACGGCAATATGGAAGAAGGGTCGATGCGCGCCGACGTCAACGTCTCGGTGCGCCGCCCGGGCGAGCCGTTCGGCACCCGCACCGAGACCAAGAATGTCAACTCGGTGCGCTTCGTGATGCAGGCCATCGAGCATGAGGCGTCGCGCCAGGTCGATGTGCTGGAAGCCGGCGGCCGCATCGTTCAGGAAACCCGTCTGTTCGACCCCGACAGCGGCACGACGCGGTCGATGCGCTCCAAGGAGGATGCGCATGATTACCGCTATTTCCCCGATCCCGACCTGTTGCCGCTGGAGCTGGACGAGGCGTTTCTGGACGAGTGCCGCGCCAGCCTGCCCGAACTGCCCGACGCCAAGCGAGCGCGCTATCTGGCGCTCGGCATCACCCCTTATAATGCCGGGGTGCTGACGGCGGAGGTTGAGGCGGCACGCTGGTTCGATGCGCTGCTGGAGGCGGGCGCGAAGCCGGTGGCTGCGTCCAACTGGGTAACCTCGGAACTGTTCGGCGCGCTCAACCGGCTGGGGCGCGACATTGCGTCGTCGCCCGTGTCGCCCGCGCAGGCCGCCGAACTGCTGGCGCTGGTCGCCGATGGCACGCTGTCGGGGAGCCTGGCCAAGCAGGTGTTCGAGATCATGCTCGAAACCGGGCAGAATGCGGCTCAAATCGTCGACGAGCGCGGCCTCAAACAGACCAGCGACACCGGCGCGATCGAGGCTGAAATCGCCCGGGTGATGGAAGCCAATGCCGACAAGGTCGCCGATTATCGCGGCGGCAAGGACAAGTTGTTCGGCTTCTTCGTCGGCCAGGTGATGAAGGCGATGGGGGGCAAGGCGAACCCCGGTGTCGTCAACGACCTGCTCAAAAAGGCGCTGGGCTGACCGCCCGGCGCCGCCGCGTGCCGATGATCTGAGGGAAGGGGCAGGCCGCGTTCAGGCGGGGTGCCGCGCCGCCATGATGGTGGTGACCCCTACGGGACTCGAACCCGTGTTTCAGCCGTGAAAGGGCCGCGTCCTAGACCGCTAGACGAAGGGGCCATCGCTTGCGCTGCTGGCGTGGGGGAGGCGACTAGGCGAGCTTTTCGCGCCGGTCAAGCGCTGATCGCACATCAATCCGCCCAGGCCGCGTCATCCAGATGCAGCTCGGCAGTGGCGCGGCCGGACCAGTCGTCTATCCGGGCGCGGCCGGCAATCCACAGGCGGCGGTCGCGCGGCGCGCCCAGCAATGCCTGGCCCAGTGCGGTGTCGGCCTGGCGGAAGGCGACCGCCTTGATGCTGGCGCCATCGTCGCCCGCCACCACCAGCCGGACATGGCCGGTGCCGACCACATCGGCCTTCACCACGCGCACCGGCCCAGCGGCCACGCGCGGGGCGGGCCAGCCCATGCCATAGGGGCCGCCCGCTTCCAGGCTTTCGACCAGCGCCGGGTTCAGCCCGCGCGGCGCGACCAGCGCATCGAGCAGCAGCGCGCGCGTGCCCGCCGCCCGCGCGACCGGCTCGGCCAGTCGTTCCTCCAGAAAGGCAGTGAACGCCGCCACCTGGTCAGCCGCGATGGTGAGCCCGGCGGCCATGGCGTGCCCGCCGCCCGCCACCAGCAGCCCGGCCTCCTTCGCCTGAAGCACCGCCTGGCCCAGATCGACGCCCGCAATCGAGCGGCCGGAGCCCTTGCCGATACCCTGCTCATCCACCGCGATGACGATGGCGGGCAGGCCCAGTTTCTCCTTCAGCCGCCCGGCGACGATGCCGATCACGCCCGGGTGCCAGCCATTGCCGGCGACCACGCACACCGCGCCGGGCATGCCGGCCAGCCGCTCGGCCGCCATCTGCACCTCCGCCTCGATCGCGCGGCGTTCCTCGTTCAGCCGGTCGAGTTCGGCTGCGATGGCGCGTGCTTCCTCAGGATCGTCGGTGGTGAGCAGCCGCACGCCAAGGTCGGATTTGCCCACACGCCCGCCGGCATTGATGCGCGGCCCCAGCGCAAAGCCCAGATCGGTCGCGGTCGGCGCGCGGGTGAGGCGGCTGGCAGACATGAGTGCGGCGAGGCCGATATTGCGCCCCTGTGCCATCACCTTCAGCCCCTGCGCCACGAAGGCGCGGTTGAGGCCGCGCAGCGCCGCCACATCGGCCACCGTGCCCAGTGCGACGATGTCGAGCAGGTCGATCAGCTTGGGCTCGGTCCGGCTGGCGAAGAAGCCGCGCGCGCGCAACGTGCGCAGCAGCGCGGCCCCCAGCAGAAAGGCCACCCCCACCGCCGCCAGATGGCCATGCGCCGCGCCCTCGCCCTCATCGAGCCGGTTGGGGTTGACCAGCGCATAGGCGGCCGGCAGCTGCGGCGCGCACTTATGGTGGTCGACCACGATCACGTCGACGCCGGCGTCGCGCGCCATGTCGAGCGCCTCGAACGCCTGCGCGCCGCAATCCACCGTCACGATCAGCGTCGCGCCGCGCGCGCCCAGCCGCACCAGCGCCTCGCCGCTGGGGCCATAGCCTTCCATGAGCCGGTCGGGAATATAGGCATCGGGCCGCAGCCCCAGCGCGCGCAACAGGCGGATGAGCAGCGCGGCCGATGTCGCGCCATCCACGTCATAATCGCCGAACACGGTTACCGATTCGCCGGCGATCACCGCCGCCGCCAGCCGTTCGGCAGCGCGGTCCATGTCGCGGAAGATCGACGGGTCGGGCATGAAGGCGCGGATGCTGGGCGCGCGGTGCTCGGCCAGCTGCTCGGGCGGGCAGCCCCGGCTCAGCAGCAGCTGGGTGACCAGATCCTCCTCCGCCCCCCAGTCGCGCGCATCGGCGGCGCGGCCGCGCCACTGCCATGGCTGGCCAAGGATCGAGCGGGAGATGTTGAGCACCTGCATCACCCCACCCTAGCGCGGCGGCGCGTGGGGCGGAATTGGCCGCAACCGCTTATCCACAGCTTTGGCGGCGTGCCTCAGCGCCGGGCGTCATCCTCCGCGCGCTGGATCAACTGCCGGGCGCGCACGGCGCCGCTGTCAAAATCGGCGGTGTCGCGCGGCCGCAGGCTGGCGGCGCGCTGATAGAGCGCCAGTGCGGCGGCAAAATCGCCGCTTGCCTCTGCACAAAGCCCCGCATCATAGGCGAGCGCGAACTGGGGCACGGCCTCGTTCAGCGCGGCGATGGCCGCGCAGCCGCCGACCGGGTCGCGCTGCGTCTGTCGGATCGCATCCTTGAACCGGGCGCCGGTTTCCTTGTCCAGCCCGTCGCGGCTTTCGTAGAAGCGCATGTCATAGGTCTTGGTGAAGGGCGTGATGTTCGTCGCCGTTTCGATGGCGATGCTGTCCACCATGCCGCGGATGACGCCCTCGGTCGCGGGCGGCGGGCCGTCGCCGGGGCAGCGGGTGGTGCGGTCCTGCCGGGCCTTGCGTTCCGAATAGACGATGCGCCCGTCGCGGATGTCGGCAATGCGGATATCGGCGATCACGTCGATTGCGCGCTCGTTGCAGGTGACGTTGACCAGCTCGTTCTTCACGCATTTGTCGCCGTCGCGCTGGGTGCACTGGTTGCGCTGCTGCTGCACCCGGCGCTCGTTGACGTCGGTGGTGACGGACCCCGCCAGCGAGGCGGTGGCCGGCGCACCGCCCACCACCATGGTGAAATAGCCGCTGCGGCCGATCGCGCGTTCCAGCGCAAAGCCAAGCGCGGCGCCGTCCACCCCGGTCATCCGGTCGATCGAAATGCGGCGCAGGAAGCTCGCCTCGCGATACGGGGCCGGAAAATTGCCGGTGATGCGGATCGTCTCCGCCATGGCCGAGCCCGCCACCACCAATGCCAGCGCGCCCGCCACGCCGACGCCGATCCGCCTTGTCATCATTGCCCCCTCCCGTCAGTTCAACTGGTGTAATCCGGCAGCCAGCGCCCCTCTCGAAACCATTTGGTGACGACATATTTGACGCCCGTCACCACCGGCATCCCCTCGTGCAGGGTGGTGATGTTGGGCATCCCGTCCAGCCCCATATTATTCCAGATCAGGATCAGCCCCCGCCGGGGCAGCACGCGGATGCCGGCAGTCGGGAACCAGGTGGCGCCGCCTTCGTCGACATCGTTCAGATAGATCATCGCCGTCCAGGTGCGCTGGCCGCCTTCCTTCTTCACGCGCTGCCAATAGCTTTCGGTCTCGAAGAAATAGTCGTGATGCGCGCGGAAATGCTGGCCCGGGGCGTATCGCTGGCCCTGCATCGTCTCGCCATAAGCGGGGTCGATGCCGAGCAGGTTGGCCAGCCCCTCGTCGATCGGCTGCACGGCTTCCGCCCAGCGATCCAGGTCGCAGCTTTCCGAGGTGCGATAGCCATAATCGGGCCGGTCGCTCAAAATGGTCGAGGGGCGCCGCCCGGCGTCGATCATCTTCATCAACCGGGCACAGCTGGCGGCATCCAGATAATCCTCGCCGCAATAGGCCTGCACCCCTTCGGCGGGCAGGCGGATCAGGCGTGGGTTGGCATCGAGCTGCGCGGCGACGCGACGGCCGATCTCGGCGCGATTCTCGGCGGCGGGATCGGTCTTTCGCTTGAACGGATTGAACATGGCGGTGTCATTGTGTCGGCCCGCACCCGAAATGCAAGGCCCGCCCCCGGCGCGGCGGGCCTAGCGATCGGGCTACCAGAAGATGTCGTATACCACGTCTACCACTTCGCCGGTCCGGGTATCGACCAGCAGCGCGTCGCCATAATAGCGCACCCATTGATACGGCCAATAGGCCGGCGGCAGGTGATAGAGGAACGGATCGTTGATCCAGAATTGCTGCGAGAACAGCAACCCGTCGAGCGCGAACCCGATGCCGAAGCGCTGATAGCCAAAGCCCCAGCCGAACGGCGGCCGATAGGGCGGCAGGCGGAAGGCGAACTGGTTGAACTGCCGCCAGCCGCGCCAGTCAAACCGGTTGTCGAAGCGCCAGTCGCGGTTCCAGCCGCGGAAGCCGCCGCCGCCAAAGCCCGGGTTGCCCCAGTTGCCGCCGCCACGCCATCCATCACCGCGCCAGCCGTTGTTGCCTCGCCAGCCATTGTCCCCGCGCCAGCCATTATTGCCGCGCCAGTCCTGGCGGAAACCGGGCTGGCCAAAGCCGGGCTGTCCGAAACCGGGCTGGCCTGGCACAGGCTGGCCCAAACCAGGCCGGCCGAAGCCGCGCCCACCGCCGCCAAAGCCGGGCTGGCCGGGTACAGGCTGGCCCGGCACCGGTTGGCCGACACCGGGTTGACCGACGCCCGGCTGGCCCGGAAATCCGTTGCCCCGCCAGCGCCCGCCGCCCCATCCGCCGCCAAAGCCATCACCGCGCGGGCCATCGTTGCGGAAACCGCCACCGCCAAAGCCACCCTGGCCGCCACCGGGAAAGCCGGGACGATCCTGCCGGAAATCGGGCCGGTTCTGGGGAGGGTTGGGGGCAGGCTGCGGCATTGCCGGGCGATCGCCGCCCCAGCCGCGCCCCTGGCCACCCCAGCCACCGCCGCCGCCGCCGCGCCAGCCGCCGCCGGGCTGGCCACCACCCTGGCCGCCGCCCCAGCCACGGCCGCCACCGCCGCCGCCGCCCTGACCACCGCCGTCGCCCTGACCGCCGCGACCATCACCGCGCTGGCCGAAATCGGCGGGCGGGGCAGGGTTTGTCATCGGTGGGATGGCAGGGGGGTCGACGCGGGGACCGCCAAAGCCACCACCGCCCAGGCCACGGCCGCCGCCCTGGCCGAAATTGCCCGGTGGCGCAGCCGGGGGCGCAGGCGCATCGCCCCGCCCGCCGCCAAAGCCGCGCCCGCCGTCGCGGTCGATCACCACCGTCGGCACATCGCGCACGGGCGCCGAGCGTGGCAGCTGAACGGTGGCGGCATAATCGCCCGCGCGCCCGTCCGGCACCACTTCGGGTTGCACATCCTGTGCCCTGGCCACCGCCGGCATGGCTGCCGCTGCCATCAACGCCACCATCAGCGCCTTGCGCATAAGTCCCTCCGCCCGCCGCTCCTGGCCCAGCTGCCCGCGACGATAGACGCGGCTATGCGCCTGGCGCCATGTCGCCATTCTGAACCCTTCTGTCAGCGAAATGAAAGATTTTGCGACAATTGCCTTGGCGGCTACCGGGGCGGCTTAGCCGGGGTGAGCGCGGGGACGAGTTTGCTGGCGTCTTCGGTCGAAATGTCGGGGCGGGGCGGCCCCTCCACCGTTTCGTCCCCGCGCTGGATGCGCGCGGCCAGCTGCACCGCCTCGATCACGCGGGGATAGACGCCGCAGCGGCAGAGATTGGTGATCGCCGCCTCGATATCACTGTCCGACGGGTTGCGATTTTTCTTCAGCAGCGCGGCCGCCGCCATGATCATGCCGGCCGTGCAGAACCCGCACTGGACGACGTTGCGAGCGATCCATGCCTGTTGCAGCGGATGGTCGCGCTCCCGCGACAGACCTTCGATCGTGGTGACGAAGGTGCCTTCCAGCGCGCCGATCGGGGTGACGCAGGCCCGCACCGCCGCGCCATCGATATCCACCGTGCACGCGCCGCAATCACCCGTGCCGCAGCCATATTTGGTGCCGGTCAGGTTCGACGCATCGCGCAACGCCCACAGCAGAGGCGTTTTCGGGTCCAGCCGATATTCGATTGCCTGATTGTTGACGGTGAATTTGGTCATGGTCGCTTCGGACTCGGCAGGTCGCTCACCATGCGGTCGCCGTCAATCACGATCGGGCTGGCGACGCCGGGCAACCCCGCGCGCGTGATCGCCATGCCGCGCGCGATCACCTGCGGATCGGCAAAGACTTCGGCCACCGTGTTGATCGGTCCGGCCGGCACGCCCGCCGCCTCCAGCGCTTCGTAGAGTTCGGCCTTGCGCCACTGGACGATGGCAGCGGTGAGCGCGGCGATCAGCGCGGCGCGGTTGCGCACGCGTTCGGGGTTCGTCGCAAAGCGCGGATCGCTGGCGAGCGGCAGGCCGAGCACGGCGCATAATTTGGCGAACTGCCCGTCATTGCCGACCGCAACGATCAGCTCGCCATCGGCACAGGTGAACGCCTGATAGGGGGCGAGATTGGCATGCCCATTGCCCATCCGGTGCGGCACCACGCCGCTCGCCATCCAGTTGAGCGCCTGGTTGGCGAGCACCGCCACCTGCGTGTCGAGCAGCGCCATGTCGATATGCGCGCCCCGATAGCTTTCTGGCCCGGTCGCGTCGCGCTGGCGAAGTGCGGCCAGGATCGCGACCGCCGAATAGACGCCGGTGAAGATGTCGGCATAGGCGATGCCGGTCTTTTGCGGCGGCCCGCCCGGCTCCCCGGTCATCGACATGATGCCGCCCATGCCCTGGATGATGAAATCATAGCCGGCGCGGTGCGCATAGGGGCCGGTCTGCCCGAAGCCGGTGATCGAGCAGGTGATGAGACGCGGGTTGATCGCGGCGAGGCTGGCATGATCGAGGCCATATTTGGCGAGGCCGCCGACCTTGTAATTCTCGATCACCACGTCCGCATCGCGCACCAACTCGCGGATTTCCGCCTGACCTTCGGTGGTGGCGATGTCGATCGCGAGCGCGCGCTTGCCGCGATTGGCCGAGTGATAATAGGCCGCATCGAGGTTCTCCCCGTCCGGCCCGGCCATAAACGGTGGCCCCCAATGCCGCGTATCATCGCCGGCGCCCGGCCGCTCGACCTTGATCACCTCGGCACCCAGATCGGCGAGCAACTGCCCGCACCAAGGCCCGGCAAGAATGCGCGCGAGTTCGATGACTTTCAGGCCGGTCAGCGGGCGGATCATGCCAGCGTGGTCGGCGGGTTGGGGCCCGGGGTCAAGGGGGAGGACCGGAGCTGGGACTGGTGAACAGCGGACATTGCTATCGATGTGGGCACGCCAATGCTGGCGTCAGTGTGATGTTCCGATACGTGAGTGGGATGTGCTTTTCACCTTCGTCGGTTTCTACCGTCGCAATTCCTTTGAAAGTGGCCGGTGTCCCGCTTCCGCTTGCTGACATGGCATCCGTCCGCTGTACGGGCGCATAAAGCGTCACCAGTACAAACGAACGCAATTCCATAGGGTTGCGTTGGTTAAACCACGTTGCCCCTTGGCTTCCTTCTCCCGCGAGTTCGCCATTTGGCGTTGCGCTGCTTCCTGCCTTGATCCTCCATCCTCCCGGGATGTGACAGATCGAGTTGAACTCTACACCCCAAGTGTCGAACGAAAACGCTGAGACGCTTTGTGTGTCTTTGACCGGTAGACCGACCACCGAGAGTAGATATGTGCGAGGGTGGTCGGCAGCGGAAGCTGCTGCCGGCATCAAAAGTAGAATTGAGAACAGTTTTTTCATCGACAAACAATCGTCAAGCAGCCGCAGATCTGCAAGTGTTGCGAAAGTTGCCGCAACGGTTCTTCCTTCAAAACGCGGCAATCCCCGTGATCGCGCGGCCCAAAATCAGCGCGTGCACGTCATGCGCGCCTTCATAGGTGTTGACCGTTTCCAGGTTCATCAGGTGGCGCATCACCTGATATTCGGCCGAAATGCCGTTGCCGCCATGCATGTCGCGCGCGGCGCGGGCGATATCGAGTGCCTTGCCGACATTGTTGCGCTTCACGATCGAGATCATCTCCGGCGCGAATTTATGCGCGTCCATCAGCCGGCCGACACGCAAGGACGCCTGGAGCCCCAGCGCGATCTCGCTTTCCATATCGGCGAGCTTCTTCTGGTAGAGCTGGGTCGCGGCAAGCGGCCGGCCGAATTGCTTGCGATCCAGCCCATATTGGCGCGCGGCGTGGAAGCAGAATTCGGCCGCGCCCATTGCCCCCCATGAAATCCCGTAGCGCGCGCGGTTGAGGCAGCCGAACGGCCCTTTCAGGCCCTGCACATTGGGCAGCAGCGCGTCCTCGCTTACTTCCACGCCGTCCATCACGATCATGCCGGTGATCGAGGCGCGTAAAGACAGCTTGCCCTCGATCTTGGGGGTGGAAAGGCCCTTCATGCCCTTTTCCAGCACGAAGCCGCGAATGCCGCCGCCATGCGCGTCGCTCTTGGCCCAGACGACGAAGACATCGGCGATCGGCGCGTTCGAAATCCAGGTCTTGGTGCCGTAGAGGCGATAACCGCCGTCCACTTTTTCGGCGCGGCTCAGCATGCCGCCGGGGTCGGAGCCCGCATCGGGCTCGGTCAGCCCGAAACAGCCGATCCAGGCGCCGCTCGCCAGCTTGGGCAGATATTTGTGCCGCTGCTCTTCGGAGCCATATTCATAGATCGGGAACATCACGAGGCTCGACTGCACGCTCATCATCGAGCGATAGCCCGAGTCGATCCGCTCCACCTCGCGCGCGACGAGGCCATAGGAGACATAATTCGCGCCGACGCCGCCATATTCGGCCGGAATGGTGGGGCCGAGCAGGCCGACCGCGCCCATCTCCGCAAAGATTTCGGGGTCCGTCCTTTCATGGTTGAACGCGTCGATGATGCGCGGCGCCAGCCGATCCTGCGCATAGGCGTGGGCGGTGTCGCGGATGGCGCGCTCCTCTTCGCTCAACTGGTCGTCGAGAAAGAAGGGGTCGGCCCAATCGAACCTGCTCATGCCGGACATCGCATTCACTCCATGTGACGTGGCCCACCGAATGGCGCCCAAGCGCGTGATTTGTCCAGCCCAAAGCTCTATGGACCGGGGCGATGGACGACTATCTGCCCTGCCGCTCGGCGCTGTTCCTGCCTGCGTCGAACCCGCGCGCGATTGCCAAGGCGCGCACGCTTGAGTGCGACACGCTGATCCTGGACCTGGAGGATGCGGTGGCGCCCGATGCAAAGGTGGCCGCGCGGGCTGCGGCGGTCGAGGCGGCCCGCGCCGGCGGATTCCCCGCGCGCCGGCTGGTGCTGCGCGTCAATGCGCGCGACACGGCCTGGGGAGCGGACGATCTGGCAGCGGCGGCAGACGCGCCGTTCGATGCGGTGCTGGTGCCCAAGGTCGGCACGCCGGCCGATGTCCGCAGCTATGCCGCCGCGCTCGCCGGATGCCCCTTGTGGATCATGGTGGAGACGTGCCTGGCGCTGGGCCAGTTGCAGGCACTGGCGGATTGCGCGGGCGAGGGGCTGGCCGCCTTCGTCGTCGGCACCAACGATCTGGCGCTTGAAATGCGGTGCGCGGGGCGTGCCGCGCTGATGCCGATCCTGCCCTTCGTGGTGGCGGCGGCCCGCTCGCGCGGGCTGATCGTGCTCGACGGAGTGTGCAACGACTTCAACGACCTGGCAGCGTTCGCGACCGAGGCGGGGCAGGGGCGGGCGCTGGGCTTTGACGGCAAGACGCTGATCCACCCGGCGCAGATTGCGCCGTGCCACGCCGCGTTCACGCCCAGCGATGCCGAGGCCGCCCGCGCCCGCGCCATCGTCACCGCCTTTGCCCTGCCTGAAAATGCCGGGCGCGGCGCCATCCAGCTCGACGGGCGGATGGTGGAGCGGCTGCATCTGGTGGAGGCTGAGCGCACGCTTGCGCTTCTCGCCGCCGCCGAACCCGGTTATGCACTGGCCAACATGATCTGAACTGGAGAGGCACGATGGCAACCCTGCTGAAACCCGCAACCGTCCGCGATCAGGTGTCGGCGGAGGAGTGGCAGGCCCGGGTCGATCTGGCCGCGGCCTATCGGCTGGTCGCGCTCTATGGCTGGGACGATCTGATCTTCACGCACCTGTCGGCGCGCGTTCCGGGGCCGGAGCATCATTTCCTGATCAATCCCTATAACATGATGTTCGAGGAAATGACCGCCTCGGCGCTGGTCAAGATCGATATCGAGGGCAATCAGGTGTTCGGCGAGCCCGCCGCCGTCAACCGCGCGGGCTTTGTCATCCATTCGGCAATCCACATGGCGCGCGAGGATGCCAATTCGGTGATGCACCTGCACACCCCCTATGGCCAGGCGGTGTCGGCAATGGCCGACGGGCTGCTGCCGCACACGCAGACGGCGATGATCGCCGCGCATGATGTTGCCTATCACGACTATGAAGGCATCGCGACCGAGCTGGACGAGCGCGAGCGGCTGGTGGCTGACCTGGGCGACAAGAACGCCATGATCCTGCGCAACCACGGCACGCTGGCAACGGGCGCGAGCGTCGCGCAGGCGTTCATCCGCCTCTATTTCCTGGAGCGCGCCTGCGAAGCGCAGGTGCACATGCTGAGCGCCGGCCGCGACGGCCTCAACACCCCGCCCCAGGGCGTGGAGCATAAGGTGAAGGAACAGTCGAGCGGCGCGGGGATGGCGATGCTGGCGCAGGGGCTGGCCTGGCCGGCGCTGCTGCGCAAGCTGGACCGGCACAATCCGGGGTATGACGCCTGACGGAGCGCTGTTCTTAACGCGGCATCGAAGGAAGCATGATGATCCCCGGCTTTGATCCGGACAGCTTTGTTGCGGCCACCCTCGCCGAGGATCTCGGCCCCGGCGGCGATGTCACTTCGCAGGCCGTGATCCCGGCCGACGCCCGTTTTGCCGGGGTGATGGCCAGCCGCGATGCCATCGTGGTCGCCGGCCTGCCGCTGGCCGAGGCATTCTTCCGGGCGCTCGACCCGAATTGCACGGTCGACCGGCTGGTGGAGGATGGGGCGCGGGTCGCCCCCGGGGCGCCGCTGCTGCGCCTTTCGGGCCTGGCGCGCGCTCTGCTGACCGCCGAACGATCCGCGCTCAACACGGTGCAGCATCTGTCGGGCATCGCCACCATGACCCGGGCCTATGTCGATGTGATTGCCGGCACGGGCGCCACCTTGCTCGACACGCGCAAGACGATTCCGGGCCTGCGTCTGCTGGAGAAATATGCCACGCGGATGGGCGGCGCGCAGAACCACCGCATGGGACTGTGGGATGCGGCGATGATCAAGGACAATCACGTCGCAGTCGCCGGATCGGTGGAGGAAGCGGTGGCGCGGGCGGTGCGCGCGGGCATTGCGCGCATCATCGTGGAGGTTGACCGGCTCGACCAGATCGAGCCCGCGCTGGCGGCGGGCGCCACCCATTTGCTGCTCGACAACATGGCGCCGGACATGCTGCGCGAGGGCGTGGCGCTGATCGCGGGGCGCGTGCCGGCCGAGGCATCGGGCGGGGTGCGGCTCGACACCATCCGCGCGATTGCCGAGACGGGCGTGACCTATATCAGCGTCGGCCGGCTGACCCAGTCGGCGCCTGCCGCCGATATCGGGCTGGATTTCACGCCGCTGGCCTGAGCGGTTGCGCGGTGGGGATGGCGCGTTATGCTGCCCCTGAAAATCGGCTACCGGGGGGAGAGGGCGATGATCCAGCGTCCGAAGAGCATTGCCTTGTTTCAGCTATTCTATTCGGCCTATGCACTGGTCGGCTTTGGCGGGTCGTACCTCGCACTCACACGAAACGCGGAGATCCAGGCAATCAATGTCGATGGCGGCGGCTGGCTGATCCCGGTATCGCTGGTCGCGCCCTTGCTGATCGCGGCGTTGATCTGGTTTTTCGTGGTCCGCCAGGCGAGCCAGGTCGCGGCGTGGATTGCCACCTTGCTGTTCGTCATCAATCTTGCTGCCAGCGCGGTTGCGCTGCTGCGCTGGCAGGACGGCGCGGCCGACGGTGTGGCGCTGGCCTTGGGTCTTGTCGCAACCTTCTTCTTCCTGCTGGCCGTCATCATGCTGTGGCGGGGCGAGACACTGGCCTGGTTCAGCACAGCGCGGACGAAAGGCCGGGTGTGACGCGCCTTGCGCTGGCGGCGCTGGCGCTGCTGGGCCAGCCGGCACTCGCCCAGGCGCAGGCCTATCGCTGCGCGGTGCCGGCGACGGTGGAGACACCCCGCGCCGAGGGGCCGACCGACCGGGAGCCGGCGCGCCTTCTGCCGATTGGCGGCTACACGCTCGCGCTCAGCTGGGCGGCCGAATATTGCCACGGCAATGGCGGCGAGCGGTCGGCGCAGTTCCAGTGCGGCACTGGCAACCGCTTCGGCTTCGTGCTCCACGGGCTCTGGCCCGATGGGGAAGGGGCGGTGTGGCCGCAATATTGCCGCCCGGCGGCGCTGTTGCCGGGCGCCACCATCCGCCGCAACCTGTGCGCCACGCCCTCGGCGCAATTGCTGCAGCACGAATGGGCCAAGCACGGCACCTGCATGAGCGACACGCCCGACGCCTATTTCGCGCGCTCGACCGGGCTGTTCGCGCGGCTGCGCTTTCCGGACATGGATGCCTTGTCGCGCGTGCGCGGGCTGACGGCGGGGCAGGTGGCGCAGGCGCTGGCCACAGCCAATCCGGGGCTGTCACCAGCGATGATGCGGATCGTCGCCAACCGGCGCGGCTGGCTGGAGGAGGTGTGGTTGTGCCTCGACCGCCGCTTCCGCTACGCGACCTGCCCCGCCCATCAGGCGGGCACGCCGCCCGACGCAAGGGTGAAAATCTGGCGGGGCGACCGCTGATCGTTCAGCGGTCGATCACCGCGCCGGCCGGGTGGTGCCGGTCCAGATGCCGCTTGATGATGCGCAGATTGCGCGTGTTGGAGCGGAACAGATAGTCCGGCACCAGCCCGATCACCGGTATCAGCCCCAGCAGAAAGTCGATCCCCACATTGCCGGCCATGCGCGCCAGCTGCCAGCGCGACATGCCGAGCGTGCGCGCTTCCCAGATCAGCCAGCCGCCCAGCGCCGCCGCCACGACATCGCCGACGCCGGGGATCAGATCGAGCAGCACGTCGAGGCCGAC
This sequence comes from Sphingomonas sp., assembly GCF_019746015.1. Classification (GTDB taxonomy): domain Bacteria; phylum Pseudomonadota; class Alphaproteobacteria; order Sphingomonadales; family Sphingomonadaceae; genus Sphingomonas. Next base: position 17,495 of record NZ_JAIESM010000021.1, read on the forward strand.
GCGCCGGTTGAGCAGCGGCACCGTCACCAGCCCCTCCAGCACATGCTCCAGCATTTCCACACGCTGCCGCACCGCCGCCGGGCTGGTGGCCGCAGCGGCAAGGGCATCGAACTGTCTTATCATAACCATACAGCTTAGGTTGGTGCGCGCCGCAGCTGGTTCAAGGGGTGCCAGGCGCGCGCATTGGGCTGCCACCGCGCCAGCCGCAGCGCCACCACCGACCAGCGCAGCGGGCGGGCCAGCGGGATGAAGGCCTGATCGGCGGCCAGCGCGCGATCCGCCTGCGCCAGGAATACCGCGCGGGTCGACAGGTCGTTCGCGTCGCGCGCGGCGGCGATGTTGGCGCGTGCCTCCTCGCTGCACAGCTGGCAGGCCAGCGCCAGATACCAGCGCGCGCTGTCATAGGGGGCAACCGCATCGATCAGCCGCAGATCGGCCGGCGCGGCGAGCGCCACGCGTACCGGCTCAATGCCGATCGCCGAGAGCGACGCGCCGACAAAGCCGAACAGCACCGTCGCACCCGGGCCGGCGGGCAGGGCGATGCGAACCTGCGGGGCGGCCCCGCCATGCGCCGTTCGCCAGCGCTCGACAGCGGCGCGCGCGACGGCGCGGCGCTGATCGGCAGGGGTTGCCACCCAGTCCGGCCGGGCGGGCAGCGTTGCAGCGTCAAGCTGGGCGGGGAGCAATTGCTCGGTGCCCTGCCAGCCGGCGGCGAAGGCGGCGACCAGCGCGGCGCGGTCGATGGCCTGCGCCACTGCCGCGCGATTTTCCACCGTCGCCAGAAAGCCGCTGCGGTCCACCACCGCCAGCCCGAACAGCCCCGCTGCCGGATCGAGCCGCAGATTGGCGGGCGCGATCCCGGCGGCGGAGGCCAGCGGCCAGTCGACAAAGGTGCCGCCCAGGATCAGGTCCGACTGGCGGCTGGTGAAACGGGCGAGCGCGCGTGCAGCGCGTTCGGCAACAATCAGCACATCCTGTTCCGGCCCGGGCGGATCGACATCCTCGGCTGCCGCGAGCACGGGGTCGAAAGCGGGGGTCAGCGTCTGGAACCGGCCCTTGCCCGCCGCCAGCCGGAACGGGCCGGTGCCCCCGGGCGGCCGCTGCCGCACGATGGCCAGTTCGGGCTGCGCGAAAAGGGAGAGCAGATCGGGCCGGGGCCGCTTCAACCGCACCTCGATCACTTCCGGCGTCATTTCCACAATCTCGTCGATCGCGGAAAGGAAGGGGGCAAGCGGATTGCGCGATTGCGCCGCGATCTGGCGGTTGAGGATGGTCACCACATCGGCGGCCGTCACCCGCTTGCCGTCGCTCCAGTTCGCCTCGCGCAGGCGGAAGACATAGCTTTCGCCATTGTCGAGCACGGTCCAGCGTTCGGCCAGGCCCGGGGCGATCTGCCCCTGATTGTCAAAGCGGACCAGGCCCTGTGCCAGCGAGTCGGCCATTACTCGCGCCGGCAGGCCCAGCGTGCCGCGCGCACTGTCTGCCATGATCGCGCCCTTGCCGATCACGCTCACCACCACCGGCCCGGCATCCGGCCGGGGATTGCACCCGGCCAGCATCGCCGCCGCCAGCACGAGCACCGGCCGCACCCGCAGGCGCGCCGCATCGGGCAGGCGGTTCGAAATGGGCTTCATACCCCGCTCTATGGCAAAGCCGGGTGCCCCAGCACAATGAGGTTCGGCAATGGGTGGGGGAGGGCAGACCGCCTGTGCCGATTTCGACCCGTCGGGCAGGCGCCGCTGCCCCGCGCAGTTCGCCATGGTGCGGACGGCGGGACTCGAACCCGCACTTCCCGGGGGAAAACAGATTTTAAGTCTGGTGCGTCTACCAGTTTCGCCACGTCCGCATCGCCGGCCAGTCAGCGCATGCGGCCGCGCGCGTCAAGCGCTGGTTGGTGTTTGGTTTGAACG
>NZ_JAIESM010000038.1 GCF_019746015.1 Sphingomonas sp.
CACTTCCCGCCGGCGTCGTCGATTGCCTTCAGCAAGGCCCGCTTGCTCGCGGTGCGCCGCACGCCGCTGTTACGGGGAAGGTCCTCGATCCCGGCTGCCGCGCGGCGACGAGCAATATCGGCCGCCAAGTCCGCCAGCGTCATGCGCCTAGAGCGCGTCGAGCCCATAGTCACTGCCGGTCTCCTCACGAATACGCCGATCAAGATAGGCGCGGTCGCAATCACTGTGAAGCGTCAGCAAGCGGCTCGCCTGCTCGCGCATTTCGGGCGCGGTCCCGCTGGCAAACTGCCCCATGCGATCGGCAATCATATCCTCGACCGACAGGATCGCGGCGACTCCGTCGTCATCCACGTCGATCAGCAGCACCCGATCGCGATCGGCCAAACCATCGAGCAGCGTTGAAGATACGATTTCAAACCCCAGCGCCAAGCCTGGATGAATCCAGCCTCTTGTCGCCACACCGGGGCCGGAAGGGCGGACAAATCCAAGCGCTTGCAGGATATCTTCAAGCTCCGCCTGCCGCTCGGTGACCAGATCGAAATCACCGGTATTGATGGCGCTTTGCGAGTAAAGCTCAACCGCGCCGCCACCGACGAGCACCGGGCGTTCGAAGCCGAGTGCCACCATCGCGTCGCTGGCCCGGGCGAGCAGCCTGAGCGCCGCTTCGAATTCGGGCCGGTAACTCACTCGGCCGCAACCTTGCCGCGCTTCGTGGTCGCACCCTCCCGCCCCAACATCGGCGCCAGATACCGCCCCGTGTAGCTGCGCGGTTCCTTGGCCACTGCTTCGGGCGTGCCGGCCGCGACGATCTCGCCGCCCTTCACGCCGCCTTCCGGCCCCAGGTCGATCACCCAGTCGGCGGTTTTGATGACGTCGAGATTATGCTCGATCACCACCACACTGTTGCCCTGTTCGACGAGCGCGTGGAGCACTTCCAGCAGCTTCCTCACATCCTCGAAATGCAGCCCCGTGGTCGGTTCGTCGAGGATGTAGAGCGTCTGCCCGGTGGAGCGGCGCGCCAGTTCCTTGGCCAGCTTCACCCGCTGCGCCTCCCCGCCCGACAGCGTGGTCGCCTGCTGGCCGACCTTCACATAGCCCAGCCCCACTTCGGCCAGCATCGCCATCTTGTCGCGGATCGGCGGCACCGCCTTGAAGAAGCCGACCGCGTCTTCCACCGTCATGTCGAGCACATCGGCAATCGAGCGGCCCTTGAACTTCACCTCCAGCGTTTCGCGGTTGTAGCGCGCGCCGTGGCACACGTCGCACGTCACATAGACGTCGGGCAGGAAGTGCATCTCGATCTTCAGCACGCCGTCGCCCTGGCATGCCTCGCACCGGCCGCCCTTCACGTTGAAGCTGAAGCGACCGGGCTTGTAGCCCCGCGCCTGCGCCTCGGGCAGCCCGGCGAACCAGTCGCGGATCGCGGTGAAGGCGCCGGTATAGGTCGCCGGGTTCGATCGCGGGGTGCGGCCGATGGGCGACTGGTCGATGTCGATCACCTTGTCGAGATGCTCGAGACCCGTCAGCCTGTCGTGCCGCCCGGCGACCAGCCGCGCCCCGTTCAGCGCGCGCGCGGCAGCGGCATAGAGGGTGTCGATGGTGAAGCTCGACTTGCCGCTGCCCGACACCCCGGTGATGCAGGTGAAGGTGCCCAGCGGCACCGACGCCGTCACCCCTTTCAGATTGTTGGCGGTGGCGTTGTGGACAGTGAGCTTCTTGCCATTGCCCTTGCGCCGCCTGGCCGGCACCGCGATGCTGCGGGTGCCGTTCAGATAATCGGCGGTCACGCTGCCCTTGGCCGCCAGAATTTCGCTCAGCGTGCCGCGCGCCACCACCTCGCCGCCATGCACGCCGGCGCCAGGCCCCATGTCGAGAATATAGTCGGCGGAGCGGATCGCATCCTCATCATGCTCCACCACCAGCACGGTGTTGCCCAGGTCGCGCAGCCGCCTGAGCGTGGCGAGCAGCATGTCATTGTCGCGCTGGTGCAGCCCGATCGAGGGTTCATCGAGCACATAGAGCACGCCGGACAGGCCGCTGCCGATCTGGCTGGCGAGCCGGATGCGCTGGCTCTCCCCGCCGGACAGTGTGCCGCTGGTGCGGTCAAGGTTCAGATAATCGAGCCCGACATTGTTGAGAAAGCCCAGCCGCTCGTCGATTTCCTTCAGGATGGCACGCGCAATCTCCGCCTGCTGCGCGCCCAGCGTCGCCGGCACGCCGGCAAACCAGGCCAGCGCGTCGACCACCGACAGCCGGGTGATGCTGGCAATGTCGCGGCCCGCCACCTTCACCGCCAGCGCTTCCGGCTTCAGCCGCGCGCCGCCGCACGTCTCGCACGGATGCGCCGCCTGATATTTGCTCAGCTCCTCGCGCATCCACGCGCTTTCGGTCTGCAGCATGCGGCGGTTGAGATTGCCGATCACGCCCTCGAACGGCTTTTTCACGTCATAGCTTTTGCGCCCGTCGACGAAGGTCAGCGTCACCGGCTTGCCGCCGGTGCCGTGCAGGATGACCAGCTTCACCTCGCCGGGCAGATCGGCCCAGGGGGTGTCGAGCGAAAAGCCGAACTCGCGCGCCAGGCTGCCCAGCACCTGCATGTAATAGGGGCTGGGCGGGTTGGATTTGGCCCAGGGCACGATTGCCCCCTTTTTCAGGCTGAGCGCGTGGTTGGGGACGACCAGCTCCTCATCGAACAGCAGCTTTTCGCCCAGGCCGTCACAGGCCGGGCAGGCGCCCTGCGGCGCGTTGAAGCTGAACAGGCGCGGCTCGATCTCGGCAATGGTGAAGCCGGAGACGGGGCAGGCGAATTTTTCCGAAAAGATGATGCGGTTGGGCGGAATGCCGGCACCCTTCATCGCGCCGCCATCCTCCGCCTCACCCTCGCGCCCCGGCACCACGCCGTCGACCAGATCGACATAGGCCAGCCCCTCGGCCAGCTTCAGCGCGGTTTCGAAACTGTCGGCCAGCCGGCCGGCAATGTCCGGCCCCACCACCACCCGGTCCACCACCACTTCGACATCATGCTTGTATTTCTTGTCGAGCGCGGGCGCTTCGTCGATGTCATGCACGGTGCCGTCGATGCGCACGCGGGTGAAGCCCTGCCGCTGCCACTCGGCCATGTCCTTCTTGAACTCGCCCTTGCGCCCGCGCACCACCGGCGCCAGCAGCAGCGCACGCGTGCCCGCCGGCAGCGCCATCACCCGGTCGACCATCTGGCTGACCGTCTGCGCCGCGATCGGCAGGCCGGTGGCCGGCGAATAGGGCACCCCCACCCGCGCCCACAGCAGGCGCATATAGTCATAGATTTCGGTAACGGTGGCGACGGTGGAACGCGGGTTGCGGCTGGTGGTCTTCTGCTCGATGCTGATCGCGGGCGACAAGCCCTCGATATGGTCGACATCGGGCTTCTGCATCATCTCCAGAAACTGGCGCGCATAGGCAGACAGCGATTCGACATAGCGGCGCTGCCCCTCGGCATAGATGGTGTCGAACGCGAGACTCGATTTGCCGCTGCCCGACAGGCCGGTGATCACCGTCAGCGTGTCGCGCGGAATATCCACGTCGACGCCCTTCAGATTATGCTCGCGGGCGCCGCGAACCGAAATGTGGGTCAGCATAAGGGTGTTCGTTCCATATTTGTTCGATTTGTGCAAGCGGCGGAGTGGGCTTGTCCGCCGAAATAGGGGGCGCACCTATGCTGCGCCAGATGCTCGCGCGCGCTGGCGCGGCATGCTATACTCGTCGACAATGACACCGGTTGAACCCAAAGCCGAAATCCTGCCCCCGCTGACCGACGGGGCACCGCCACCGCCGGTGAAGCGCGGCGCGGGAATGCGGGCCCTGGGGCTGGGGGCTGGCGGTGCCCTGGCAGTGGGCGCCACAGCGGCCGGTGCGCTGGCGCTGGGCGCGGTGGCACTTGGCGCCGTTGCGATTGGCGCCTTTGCAATCGGCCGGCTGAGCATCGGCCGCGCCCGAATCCGCCAGCTGGAAGTCGATGAACTGGTGATCGGCCGGCTGCGGCGCAAGCGTTAGTTGGCCGGGCGCGCAATCATCTTTTCAGCGCCGCTTTCGAACAAGACCATTGCCCAAATCCTTGAGTCTGAATACTATGCCAGCAAGTGGTTTCCGTTGATCACGGTATCAGCTGGGAGGTTGAAATGTTCGCTGCTCTTATCGCTGCAAGCATCACTGCTGCTCCTGTTACGGATCTGGAACAGTCAGGACGATGGCAGCTGCGCGAACAGGTGGAGGGTTGCATGCTCTCCCGCCGCTTTACTGATGGCGACAACAGTGCCGTGTTCTCCATCCAGCTGCTGAGCTTTGCGCCCGGGGTCCGGTTCGGGCTGGAACTGGGGGGATGGAATAGCCGGAGAGCGAGGATCACCGCGGTCACCTTTGTGCCCCGCGCGGACGAGCAGGGCATGACGCGGCTGACGGCCCTGAACGATCCGTCCGAGCCCAACCCCTATCGCGCTGCCGGTATCACCGTGCGCCGCGACGGCCCCGCATTCATTGAGCCCCGAACATTTGCCCCAACGCAAAGCCGCATGGGCAGCCTGCGACGGGCCGTGTCGGGCCGCATGCCGGAAGCGGAGCTGGCGCAGCTCGACACTGCCGGCGCGGTGATTGTCGAGCTGAGCAACGGCGGCACCGTCCGGCTGACGGTTGGCAACGGGGCAGCGGCGCGGGCCGCGCTGAACGAATGTCAGGACAGGCTGTTGTCCCGGGTTGGCGTGCCCGCACTCCAGCGTGCGCAGGTGGCCCGGCCGCCCGTTGCCGATGGCAAGCTGGCCAATTGGTTCACCTATGACCCGCTTCCTTGGGGAGCATTTCGCAACGAACTGGTCGCCACGGTCGCGCCAAGCGGGCGCGTGCGCGAATGCCGCGTCGCCGTGCCCAGTGGCGAGCCCGCGTTCGACCGGCTGTCGTGCGTGCTGTTCGTCACGAATGGGCGATTCAGGCCGGCGCTGGATGCCCAAGGCAACCCGACCGAGGGCTTCTATGCACTGCCGGTCACCGTCTGGGACGTAAACGACTAGCGGACCGGCCAGACGGCAGCCGGTGCACGGCGCACCCGAAAGCGCGCGGCGCGGTCTAAAATGGCAACCGAAAGGTCACCATCGCACGCTGGCTGACGGCGCCCGGCCCGATCTGGGCGCTCGTCGCATCGGCGCTCACCTGCACCGGCCCGAGCGTCGTCGCCGCGCGCGGCAACCCGTCTTGGCGCGTGTAGCGCTCGCTTAGCGCAGCCAGCCGATACGCCTGGCTGCGATCGCGTCTGGCACAGACGGTGACCGCGTCGCCCAGCCCATGGACCGTGCAGCCTTGCGCATCGGTCAGCACCGGCCCGCTCATGCGCGGTTCCTGCGGCGAAGACATTTCGGCAGCTTGAACAGCGAGCAGCAACGGCAGCACTGGCGCCTCCTATCGGTCCGATCATAAAATAGTTGCGAATACTGCAGGCGTAAACCAGCTTAGTCGTCATAGGGGATAGATCATGCCAATAATGTTCGCCTCGTTCATGCTCGCCGCCGATACGCCGATACTCTCCGGCGACGGGCCGTGGCGCGTCGATCCGTCGGCTTGCAGACTCGAACGAACCTATAGCGGAGGTACCGATCGCGGGGGTACAGATCATGTCTTGGTGATGCTCAGTCCAGACGCACTAAGCGCGAGCCTGATCGTCAACAATAATTATGAACGACAGCTTCCAGGCGATCGGCCGATAACGATGCTCACCGTCACCGGACCCGCTGGCGCCACCAGCTTCCCTCTCCTCGGTGATGAAGCGTCCCGATCCTCGCCAAAAGCGAAGACCACCAACTTTGGATATGGTTTATTCAGCGAAACGTTACTGGACGCGATGGCGGCCGGCGAGACGCTGAATGTAGCACGATTGGGTGGCCCATCGCTCGCGTTTCGTATCGACGATGTCGCCAGATCAAGACCAATGCTCGATCAATGCTTGGCCGCGTCGATAGAGCAGTTGGGCATCGACCCTGCGATCCGTGCCGGGTCCAGCATCAGGCCCAAGCCGTTGGGCGATACAAGCGGCTGGTTCGACAGACGCCGTTATCAAGGGTTTACGTCGTCCGGCCGGCTGCGCGTGACGATGCTGGTGACCGTCTCGCCAGAGGGGCGAGCGACTGCCTGCCGCCCTCATGACCCGAGCACCAACCGGGAGGCCTTGGCCGTCGCTTGCGCCGAGCTGATGGACCGCGGCCGGTTCACCCCGGCACGCGACGGCGCGAATAACCCCGCCATAGGCTATACGCTCGTACCACTCTTATTGAGCTATTAGGCGCTCTCGCCGCTATTGGTAGGGCGCGGCCACCCCGCCCCATCATCCCCGCGCCAGTTCGTCCGCCACCGCGCGCAGCACGCTTGCGCGGAAATGCACGCCCAGATGGCTGCCGCCAATCTCGATGGCGCGCAGGCCCGGCTCGCCGGGCACATGGCAGGCATGGCCGCTCACCAGGCCGTCGGTGCGGCTCCAGATCGCGCTTGCCGGCACCGGCAGCGGGCGGGCAAGCTCGGCCAGCCGCGCCACCAGGCGGGGATCGTCGATCCGCTCGCCGCTCGCCCATTGATAGGCGCGCCAGACATTGGTGGCGCGCGGCCCCGCCGCATAGGGAGAGGCGAGCGTGATCACCTGCCGCACCTTTGCCGGCCCCAGCCGGTGCGCCGCCAGCCGCGCCATGATGCCGCCCAGCGACACGCCGACCAGCGTCACCGGCCCCTCTGCGGCGGCGCGGCGCTCGATCAGCGCGTGCACCCGCTCATTGTCTTCGCCCACCGTGCGCACGCCCCGATTGCGCCCCAGCCCCCAGCTGTCCGCCGCATAGCCCAGCCGGCGCAGATAGCGCTGCATCGGCACCAGCGCGCGGTCGCCGATCATCAGCCCGGGCAGCAGCAGCACCGGCCGGCCATCGCCCGGCGGCCCGTCGCGCGGGGTGCCGCGCAGCAACAGCGTGCCCAGCGCCCATGCCCCGCGCGGCACTTCAGCCGCGAACAACAGGCGGCTGGGCGGCGGCAGACCGGGATCAGGCATCGCCCCGCGGCGCTCAGATATGGATGGGCTTGCCCGCCACCGCCATCGCCGCTTCCTTGAACGCCTCGGCATGGGTCGGGTGGGCGTGGCAGGTATAGGCAATGTCTTCCGACGTCGCGCCGAATTCCATTGCCTGCGCGGCCTGGGCGATCATGCTGCCGGCGACGCTGGCGATCATCCACACGCCCACCACCCGGTCGGTCTGCGCGTCGGCAATCACCTTCACGAAGCCGTCTGGCTCGTGGTTGGTCTTGGCGCGGCTGTTGGCGAGCATCGGGAACTTGCCGACCTTCACGGCCCCGCGTTCCTTCGCCGCTTCCTCGGTCAGGCCGACGCCGGCGATTTCGGGCCAGGTATAGACGACGTTGGGGATCACCGCGTGGTTGACGATGCCGGTATGGCCGGCGATGTTTTCCGCCACCGCCACGCCTTCATCCTCGGCCTTGTGCGCCAGCATCGGCCCCGGCACCACGTCGCCAATCGCCCAGATGCCCGGCACGGCGGTGCGGAAATGATGGTCGATCTCGATCTGCCCGCGCGCATTGGTGGCCAGGCCCGCCGCCGCCAGCGCCAGCCCGTCGGTATTGGGCCGGCGCCCGATCGAGACGAGCACCGTGTCCGCCTCGATCGTTTCCGCAGCACCACCGGCGGCGGGTTCGACGGTGACGATGGCCTTGCCATCCTTCACCTCGACACCCGTCACCTTGCTTGACAGCTTGAAGGTGAAGCCCTGCTTCTTGAAGATCTTGTTCGCTTCCTTGCGCACTTCGCCGTCGAAGCCAGGCAGGATCTGGTCGAGAAATTCGATCGCGGTCACCTTGGCGCCCAGCCGGCCCCACACGCTGCCCAGCTCCAGCCCGATCACGCCGCCGCCGATCACCACCAGATGCCCGGGCACCGCCGGCAGTTCGAGCGCGCCGGTCGAATCGACCACCACCTTCTGGTCCACCGTCACGCCGGGCAGCGGGGTAACGCTGGAGCCGGTGGCGATGACGATATTCTTCGCGCGATAGCTCTGCCCCGCCACCGTCACCGTGTCCGCCCCGGTGAAGCTCGCCTGCCCTTTCAGCCAGGTGACCTTGTTCTTCTTGAACAGGAATTCGATGCCGCCGGTCAGCTGCTTCACTGCATCGCGGCGCTGGTCGTGCATCGCGTCGAGGTCGAGGCTCAGCCCTTGCGTCTTCACCCCCATCTTGGCGAGCGCGCCGCTCGCCGCCTGGCTGTAGAATTCACTGGCGTGCAGCATCGCCTTGGACGGGATGCACCCGACATTGAGGCAGGTGCCGCCCAGCGTCTCGCGGCTTTCCGCGCACGCCGTCTTGAGCCCCAGCTGCGCCGCCCGGATGGCCGCCACATAACCGCCGGGGCCGGCACCGATCACGAGGACGTCGAAGTCATAGTCGGTCATTTGCTCAGTTCCTCTGCCCGGCCCGGCGCCGCAGGCGCGGCGGGCACAACGCTCAATGCGATATCATCAATCCATGCGGTGCCGTCCGCATCGAACACGGCCGCGCCAAATTTCAGCCGCGCCGCGTTTGCCGGCAAGGCCAGGCGCGTTTCATAACGGCCCCAGTCCCCTGCCTTCGCCAGCGGCATCTTGTACGAGTTGACATAGTCGAGCCGCTTGCCGTTTTCATCGGCCAGCAGCATCCACACACCAACGGTCGATTTCGGATTCGCGCGACGCACATAGCCGGACAGGCTGATTGTCCGCCCGCGCAGCGCCACGACGTCGATTTCCTGAATGACGCCGGCGTAGCTCATCGCTTCGGCAAAGCGCACCCGCGCGGCATAACGGCCGCCATGCCGCACCTTAGCGTCAACCATGATGCCCTTGGCGTCACCAGCCGCCGGCACGCCGACGTCATAACGCCAAATCGCCGGCCGGCCCGCCTGCCACCTCTCGAAATCGCCATTGCGAACGCGAGGCTCAGCACCCTGCGCCACCGCCGGCGCGAGCGGTGCAGCGGCAAGCGTGATCAGCGCAACAAGGCGGGCAGCGGCGCTCACAAATCGATCAGCAGCCGGGTCGGGTCTTCGACCGCGTTCTTCAGCGCGACCAGGAACGTCACCGCCTCGCGCCCGTCGATCAGGCGGTGGTCATAGCTCAGCGCCAGATACATCATCGGGCGGACCACCACCTGCCCGTCGCGCACCACCGGCCGGTCTTCGATGCGGTGCAGGCCCAGCACCGCCGATTGCGGCGGGTTGATGATCGGCGTGGACATCAGGCTGCCGAACACCCCGCCATTGGAGATGGTGAAGGTGCCGCCCTTCATGTCGTCCATCGTCAGCGTGCCGTCTTTCGCGCGCTTGCCGAAATCGCCGATCGTGCGCTCGATCGCCGCGACCGACAGCTGGTCGGCATCGCGCACCACCGGCACCACCAGCCCGCTGGGGCCGGAGACCGCGACCGAGATGTCGGCATAGTCATGATAGACGATCTCGTCGCCCTCGATCGAGCCGTTGACGGCGGGCACGTCCTTCAGCGCCAGACACGCCGCCTTCACGAAAAAGCCCATGAAGCCCAGGCGGACGCCGTGCTTCTTTTCGAACAAATCCTTGTACTTGTTGCGCGCCTCGATCACCGCCGACATGTCGACATCGTTGAAGGTGGTCAGCATCGCCGCGCTGTTCTGCGCTTCCTTCAGGCGGCGCGCGATCGTCTGGCGCAGCCGCGTCATCTTCACGCGTTCTTCGCGCCGGGCGCCGGCGGGCGCCGGGGCGGCCGGTACCGCAACCGGGGCGGGCGCAGGGGCCGGCGCGGGTGCGGGCGCCTGAGCAGCCGCGAGCACGTCTTCCTTGGTCAGCCGGCCATCCTTGCCGGTGCCCTGAATGGTGGAGGGGTCAACCCCGGTTTCCAGCACCGCGCGGCGCACCGAGGGCGACAGCGCGGCCGGTGCGGCCTCTGCCGCCAGCGCGGTGACCGAGCGTGCGGGCTCCGGCGTCGCGGCGGCGGCGGGGGCGGATGCAGCGGCACCGCCCGCCTCGATCGTGGCGATCATCGCGCCGACCTGCACCGTGTCGCCCACTTTCACCGCGTGCGCGCCCATCACGCCGGCGACCGGCGCCGGCACCTCGACCGAGACCTTGTCGGTCTCCAGACTCGCCACCGGCTCGTCGGCGGCCACCGCCTCGCCCGGCTGCTTCAGCCATTCGCCCAGCGTCGCCTCGGTGATCGATTCGCCCAGCACGGGCACTTTGACTTCGGTTGCCATATGGTCGTTCCTCTTCCCCGGCGAAGGCCGGGGTCCAGTGTCGCAACGTCGATGATCGGCCGCTGCATGTTCTTTCGCCTACCTGCTCGACTGGGCCCCGGCATTCGCCGGGGAAGCGAGAAGGGTACTCAACTCTTCCGCGTGCGCCGGATTTCTTCGCGCACATTATGGCCCAGCGCCTCGGCCACCAGCGCGCCCTGTTCGATCTGGTGGCGCTTGGCGAGGCCGGTCGCCGGGGAGGCCGCCGCCGCGCGGCCGGCATAGCGCGCGCGGCCGGGCCGCACGCCCGCCTCGGCCAGACATTCCTCGATCAGCGGCTCGACGAAGAACCAATAGCCGTTGTTCTTCGGCTCTTCCTGCGCCCACACCACTTCTTCAAGGTTGGACATCCGCTGCAACCGCTTGACCAGCGGCTCGCCGGGGAAGGGGTAAAGCTGCTCGATCCGCACGATCGCGGTGTTCTGGTCGCCCGCCGCATTGCGCGCTTCCATCAGATCATAGGCGACCTTGCCGCTGCACAGCACCAGCCGCTTCACCTCCGCATCGGCCGGCGCCCATGGGTCCGACAGGATGCGCATGAAGTGGCTTTCGCCCAGAAAATCCTCCGCCTTTGACACCGCCAGCTTGTGCCGCAGCAGTGACTTGGGCGTGAACACCACCAGCGGCTTGCGGAACGGCCGGTGCATCTGGCGGCGCAGCAGGTGGAAATAATTGGCGGGCGTGGTGCAGTTGGCGACCTGCATATTGTCCTGCGCGCACAGCTGCAGGAAGCGTTCGGGCCGCGCCGAGCTATGCTCCGGCCCCTGCCCCTCATAACCATGCGGCAGCAGCATGACGAGGCCGTTGGCGCGCAGCCACTTCGCCTCACCGGCGGCAATGAACTGGTCGATCATGATCTGCGCGCCGTTCATGAAGTCGCCGAACTGCGCCTCCCACAGCACCAGCGTCTTGGGGTCGGCAAGCGCATAGCCATATTCAAAGCCCAGCACGCCATATTCGGAGAGCGGCGAATCGAGCACTTCGAAACTGCCATGTTCCAGCGTGGCGAGCGGAATGAACTTGTGCTCGTCGGTCTGGTCCACCCACACCGCGTGGCGCTGGCTGAAGGTGCCGCGCCCCGAATCCTGGCCCGACAGGCGCACACCATAGCCTTCGGACAGCAGCGTGCCGAACGCCAGCGCCTCACCGGTTGCCCAGTCGAACCCCTCGCCGCTGGTGAACATCGCGCGCTTGGCGTCGATCACGCGGGCGAGCGTCTTGTGGATGCGGATGCTGTCGGGAACCGTGGTCAGCGTGCGGCCGATCGCGTCGAACAGCTTGCGGTCCACCCCGGTTTCGATGTTGCGGCGGGCATTTTCGGGGTCGGCGGGCGCGTGCAGGCCCGACCAGCGGCCGGCGAACCAGTCCGCCTTGTTGGGCTTATAGCTTTGCCCCGCCTCGAACTCGCCTTCCAGCAGGGTGACGAACTGGCTGGCGGCGCCGTCGATCCAGCCCTGGTCCACCACGCCTTGCGCGATCAGCTTGGCGCCATAGACCTCGCTCACCGGCGGGTGCTTGCGGATGCGCTCATACATCAGCGGCTGGGTGAAGCTCGGCTCGTCGCCCTCGTTATGGCCGAAGCGGCGATAGCACCACATGTCGATCACGATGTCGCGGTGGAAGCGCTGGCGGAACTCGATCGCCATCTTGCAGGCAAAGGTCACTGCCTCGGGATCGTCGCCGTTCACATGGAAGATCGGCGCCTGCACGCCCTTGGCGACGTCGCTCGGATAGGGCGAGGAGCGCGCGAATTGCGGGCTGGTGGTGAAGCCGATCTGGTTGTTGATGACGAAGTGGATGCAGCCGCCGGTATTATAGCCGCGAATGCCCGAAAAACCCAGGCACTCCCAGACGATCCCCTGCCCCGCAAAGGCCGCGTCGCCATGGATCAGCACGGGCAGCGACGCGCTGTGCGTTTCCAGATCGTCGGCAATCGTCTGGATCGCGCGCGTCTTGCCCAGCACCACCGGATCGGCGGCTTCAAGGTGCGAGGGGTTGGCCACCAGCGACATGTGCACGCTGATCCCGTCAAACTCGCGGTCGGTGCTGGTGCCCAGGTGATATTTCACATCGCCCGAGCCGCCGACATCTTCCGGATTCTGCGATCCGCCGCCAAATTCGTGGAAGATGATGCGGAACGGCTTGGCCATCACATTGGCGAGCATGTTCAGCCGCCCGCGATGCGCCATGCCATAGACGATTTCGCGCACGCCGAACTGGCCGCCATATTTGATGATCGCTTCCATCGCCGGGATCATCGCCTCGCCGCCGTCAAGGCCGAAGCGCTTGGTGCCGACATATTTGCGGCCCAGAAACCGCTCCCACTGCTCGGCTTCGATCACCTTGTTCAGGATCGCCTTCTTGCCTTCGGGCGTGAACTGGATGGCCTTGTCGCGCCCCTCCATCCGCTCCTGCAGGAAGCGGCGCTCCTCGACATCGGCGATGTGCATATATTCCAGGCCGACATTGCCGCAGTAATTGGCGCGCAAAATATCGACCAGCTCGCGCACCGTCGCCGTCTGCAGCCCCAGCGCGCCGCCCAGATAAACGGGCCGGTCCAGATCGGCGCCCGAAAAGCCGTGATATTCCGGCGTCAGGTCGGCGGGCAGTTCCTGCTTGGTCAGCCCCAGCGGATCGAGATTGGCGGCCAGATGCCCGCGCACGCGATAGGTGCGGATCAGCATCATCGCGCGGATCGAATCATCGGCCGCCCGGGCCACATCCACCCCGGCCGCCGCCGGCGCGGGTGCGGGTTTGGCGCCGCGTTCGGCCTTGGGCGCGGGCGCCATCTGCGTCGGGTCGAGCGCGGCGGTGCGCTCATCGGTGTCGGCCAGCGGCCAGGCGGGGCGCGCCCAGCTGGGGCCTTGCGCAGCCTCCAGCCCGTCGAAAAAGGCCTGCCACGCCGCATCCACGCTGCCCGGGGCCTGACGATAGCGCGCATAGAGCGCCTCGACATAGCCCGGGCTCACGCCGGCGGCGATATCGGCGAAATCCAGACCTTCAGCGCCCATGGCACTCAACCTTTCTACTCTCGCGCCGGCGACGGCGCGGTTTAGCCCTTCAACACTTCAACCAGCGTTTCGCCCAGCAGGCTGGGGCTGGGCGACACGCGGATGCCCGCGCTTTCCATCGCGGCGATCTTGTCTTCGGCGCCGCCCTGCCCGCCAGAGACGATGGCGCCGGCATGGCCCATGCGGCGACCCGGGGGCGCGGTGCGCCCGGCGATGAACCCGACCATCGGCTTCTTGCGGCCGCGCTTGGCCTCATCCTTCAGGAACTGCGCGGCCTCTTCCTCGGCGGAGCCGCCGATCTCGCCGATCATGATGATCGACTGGGTCGCGTCGTCCGCCAGGAACAGCTCCAGCACGTCGATGAAATTGGTGCCGTTGACCGGGTCGCCGCCAATGCCGACCGCCGTCGTCTGGCCGAGCCCGGCGTTCGAGGTCTGGAACACCGCTTCATAGGTCAGCGTGCCCGAGCGCGACACCACGCCCACCGAGCCGGCCTTGAAGATCGAGCCCGGCATGATGCCGATCTTGCATTCATTGGGGGTCAGCACGCCGGGGCAGTTCGGCCCGATCAGCCGCGACTTGCTGCCTGACAGCGCGCGCTTGACCTTGACCATGTCAAGCACCGGAATGCCTTCGGTGATCGTCACGATCAGCGGCACTTCGGCGTCGATCGCCTCCAGGATCGAATCGGCAGCAAACGGCGGCGGCACATAGATGACGCTCGCGGTCGCGCCGGTCTTGGCGACGGCCTCTGCCACCGTGTTGAACACCGGCAGCCCTAGATGCTCGGTGCCGCCCTTCCCCGGCGTGACGCCGCCCACCATCTGCGTGCCGTAATCGAGCGCCGCCTGGGTGTGGAAGCTGCCGGTCTCCCCGGTCATCCCCTGCGTGATGACCTTGGTATGCTTGTTGACGAGAATGCTCATTCAATCTCCATCCTTGCCCTTGTGTCCCCGCGAAGGCGGGGACCCAGACTGGGCTCCCGCCTTCGCGGGAGCACAAGGGGGCTTAAATTATGGACTCGAACAGATCGTTCCAGTCTGCGTTCATCTTTTCAATCTCGCTCAGCTTCCATAGCCGATTCCATTTCTTCATCTGCAATTCGCGACGCCTGGCAGCCTCGATCGTCTCGTGCGGTTCATACCAGACCAGCAATTTGCACGCGTATTTCTTCGTGAAGCCTTCGATGATACCTTCGCGATGCTCCCAAGCTCGCTTCACCAAATCGCTTGTCACACCGATGTAGAGCGTACCGTTCCGGGCACTCGCCATGATGTAGACGTAGCCGGCTTTTTCCACCGTTTCGCGCTACTCCCTTGCGTCCCCGCGAAGGCGGCGACACAGACTGGGCTCCCGCCTTCGCGGGAGCACAAGCCTTGCCTAGTTCAGACTCCCGTCAATCGCCTTGCATGCCACCAGCAGCTCCTTCACCGCGTCGACGCTGACCTGGAAGTTCGCCTTGGCCGTGTCGTCCAGTTCGATCTCGACCACCTGCTCCACGCCGTCCTTGCCGATGATGCACGGCACGCCGACATAGAGATTGTCGACGCCGTACTGGCCGGTCAGGTGCACCGCGCAGGGCAGCAGGCGCTTCTGGTCGAACAGATAGGCCTCCGCCATCGCGATGCCGCTGGTCGCCGGCGCATAATAGGCCGAGCCCGTCTTCAACAGCGCGACGATCTCGCCGCCGCCCGAGCGGGTGCGGGCGACGATCGCGTCGATCCGCTCCTGCGTCGAACGGCCCATCTTGATCAGGTCGGGCACCGGAATGCCGGCCACGGTCGAATATTGCACCACCGGCACCATGGTGTCGCCATGGCCGCCCAGCACGAAGCTGGTCACGTCCTTCACCGACACCTTGAATTCATCGGCGAGGAAATGGCTGAACCGCGACGAATCCAGCACGCCGGCCATGCCGACCACCTTGTTGTGCGGCAGGCCGGAAAACTCGCGCAGCGCCCATACCATCGCGTCGAGCGGGTTGGTGATGCAGATGACGAACGCGTCGGGGGCGTGCGTGGCAATCCCCTCGCCCACCGCCTTCATCACCTTGAGGTTGATGCCGAGCAGGTCGTCGCGGCTCATGCCGGGCTTGCGGGCGACACCCGCCGTCACGATGATGACGTCGGCGCCGGCAATGTCCTTATAGTCGTTGGAGCCAATGATCGTCGCGTCGAACCCTTCGACGGGGCCGCATTGCGACAGGTCGAGCGCCTTGCCCTGCGGCACACCTTCCACCACGTCGAACAGCACGATGTCGCCCAGCCCCTTCAGCGCGGCCAGATGCGCGAGCGTGCCACCGATATTGCCAGCGCCGATCAGCGCGATCTTCTTGCGAGCCATGGGAATAGCGCCTCCTGTACCGGGCATGGGACATGGGGCGGGAAATGCCCCGACGGGAAATTCAGACCCGCGCGGCTTAGGCCGGTTGCGCGCGAAGGGCAACCCCAGTTTTGCCCTTAATGCAATTGCGAATTGATTGCATTAAGGGCGGTCACGTGCCGACGGACAGCGGCAACGCCACCCGCCGGCGCGCGCATTACTTGCCGGCCATTTCCTGCACCATGATCGTCCAGTGCTTCACATTGTCGTCGAGCGATTTGACCGGCAGCCGCTCGTCCTTGCCGTGCGCGCGCAGGTCAACCGGCACGCGCACCCATTCGCCGCCGGCGCCATAGACCGGGATGCCGGCAACGCGGAACGGCCGCGCATCGCTGGCACCGGTCGACATTTCGGGCGTGATCGGCATGCCCGGATGCAGCGTGCGCACTGCCTTGGTGAAGGCCGCCGTCACATCGGGGCGCAGCGGGCTGGCGAGCGAGGCGACATAATCGTCGTTGCGCGTCACCTTTACGCCCGGCCCGGCAATCTGCTGCAGCTCGGCCTGGATGGCGTTGGGATCGATGCCCGGGAAGATGCGGCAATTGACCATCGCGGTGGCCAACTGCGGCAGCGCATTGTCGGCATGGCCGCCGAACAGCCGCGTCGCCACGCAGCGCGTGCGGGTGAGGCCGGTTTCGCTCTCGTCCGCCTCGATCGCGTCGGCGGCGGCGCCGTCATCGGGGTTTTTCAGCCAGCGCCCGATCGCCTCGGCCAGCGCCGGCGAGGCAGACTTGGCCCGCTCCGAAAAATAGGCGCGCGTCGTATCGTTCTGCATCGGGGTGAAGCGATAGGCCTCCAGCCGTTCCAGCGCGTGCGCCAGTTCGTAGATGGCATTGTCCTTGCGCGGCTTCGACGAATGGCCACCGCGATTGGTGACGGTGAAGGTATAGCCGGCAAAGGTCTTTTCCGCGGTCTGCATCGTCGCGGCCATCGGCTTGTCGTCGGGGGTGAAGCCGATGCCGCCGCCGTCCGCGTTCAGGCCCAGCTCGGGATTGCCCATCAGCGCGCGCCATTCGGTCGCGCCCTTTTCGGCGCCGATGCCGTTGGTTTCCTCGTCGCCGGTGAAGAACACGACGATGTCGCGCTTGGGCTTGAAGCCGGCCGCCTTGAGCTGGATCAGCGCGCGGGCGATGCCGGTGATGCCGGCCTTCATGTCAATCGTTCCGCGCCCATAATAATAGCCGTCGCGCTCGGTCAGCACGAACGGGTCGGTGGTCGAATCCTCGCGCTTGGCCTCGACCACGTCCATATGGCCCAGCAGCATGATCGGCGCCTTGGTCGCCTTGCCGGCCGCCGGCCAGCGCACCATCAGCGCAGCGGTCTTGTCCTTCTGGGTGCCGTCGGCATTGGTCGTGTCATAGGGCAGCACGCGGATATCGGCCTCGGCAAAGCCGGCCTTGCGGAATTCGCTCGCCAGGTAATTGGCCATCTCCGGCACCTTGGTGCGCCCCAGCACGGTCGGGATGTTGATGATCGTCTCGAACATGGTGCGCGTTGCGGCGCTGTCAGCCGCCGACATGGTCGGCCCACCGGTTTCGGCCGGCGCCGCCATTGCGGGCACGGCAATCAGCGCGCTCGCGGCGAGCAGCATCGTTTTGGTCATGGCAATCCCTCCTGTTTGGCTAGAGGCTAGCGTATCCGTGGCCCCGGGCAAGATAATCGGCCGATTGCATTTCGCGCAGGCGGCTGACGGTGCGGTCAAATTCGAACGCGCCGTCGCCGGCGACGTAAAGCTCCTCGGGCGCCGCATCGGCGGCGGCGATCAGCTTCACATTATGCTCGTAAAGCGCATCGACCAGCGTGACGAAGCGCGCCGCCTCGTTGCGGTTCTCCGGCCCCAGCCGCGGAATGCCGACCAGGAACACGGTGTGGAACCGCCGCGCGATGGCCAGATAATCGGCCGCCCCGCGCGCCTCTGCGCATAGCTTCCTGAAGCTGAACACCGCCACCCCTTTCAGGCTTTTGGGCACCTGCAGCACGCGCGCGCCGGGCAGTTTCAGCTCTTCGGACGGCACATGCGCGCGGTCCTCGGGCGGGAAATCGGTCATGCGGAAGAACGCGGCCGACAGCGCCTGTGTCGCGGCGGGGCCGTTGGGCACCTGCCACAGCGCCATGTCGCCGATCCGGTCGCGCCGGTAATCGGTCGGCCCGTTCAGCGAAATGACCGTGCAGCGCTGCTCGATCAGCGCGATGAAGGGCAGGAAATGCTCGCGGTTCAGCCCGTCCTTGTACAGGTCGCGCGGCGGCCGGTTGGAGGTGGCAACCACCGTCAGCCCGCGCGCCCACATCGCGGTGAACAGCCGCGACAGGATCATCGCATCGGCCGAATTGTTGACGACCATCTCGTCGAACGCCAGCAGCCGGTGCTCGCCGACCATGGCCTCCGCGACCGGCACGATCGGGTCGCCGGCCTCTTTCCTGCGCTCCTCGGCAATGCGCTGATGCACTTCGAGCATGAATTCGTGGAAATGGACGCGGCGCTTGCGGCGGATATCGACGCACGAAAAGAACAGGTCCATCAGCATGGACTTGCCACGCCCCACCCCGCCCCACAGATAGGCGCCGCGCGGCGGCTCGGGCAGCCGGCCCAGCGCCCGCCACAGCACCGAGCCGCGCTTGGGCGTTGCT
This sequence comes from Sphingomonas sp., assembly GCF_019746015.1. Classification (GTDB taxonomy): domain Bacteria; phylum Pseudomonadota; class Alphaproteobacteria; order Sphingomonadales; family Sphingomonadaceae; genus Sphingomonas. The sequence goes on from NZ_JAIESM010000038.1 coordinate 18,330, forward strand.
TCCAGCTCGGTCGCAAGTGCTGCCAGCTGCAGCGCGGCGGCGGCCTGATCGGCGTCGGGGCGCAACTCACCGCCCGACACCAGCGCCTGGTAACGGTCGAGCACGAAGGTCATCGCGCGCCGGGCTTTCGGATGGTCGCGGCGAACGACATCACCATCTCCTCGCCGTCCGCGCCGGGCTGCACGATCAGCCCGCGCAGGAACAGCAGCCGCCCGGTCTCGCGCAGCAATTCCACCCGCGCCTCGATGGGGCGGCCGGTTTCGGCGCGGCCGATGAACTGTGACGACAGGTCGAGCGTTACCGCCGTACCCGCCTCGATCACGCCGAACCCGCGCGCGGCGGCGAACAGCGCCATGTCGGCAAAGCCCAGCAGGGCGCCGCCATGCACCGCGCCCGACAGGTTGCTGTGCACATGCTGCGGCGTCATCCGCACGCGCGCGATGCCGTCTTCCACCTTGATCAGGAACGGCCCGAACTGCGCGTTGAACCGCGTCGTATCGGCCAGTTCCCACGTCATCCAGCCGGGATGACCGGGCGCCTCGGAATAGGTGAACGGTCCGGCCAACTTACAGCGCGCGCTCGACTTCCATCTTCTTGATCTCGGCGATCGCCTTGGCGGGATTGAGGCCCTTGGGGCAGACATTCGCGCAGTTCATGATGGTGTGGCAGCGATAGAGGCGGAACGGATCTTCCAGCTCGTCCAGCCGCTCGCCGGTCATCTCGTCGCGGCTGTCGGCCAGCCAGCGATAGGCCTGGAGCAGGATCGCCGGGCCCAGGAACTTGTCCGAATTCCACCAATAGCTGGGGCAGCTGGTCGAGCAGCAGGCGCACAGGATGCACTCGTAAAGCCCGTCGAGCTTGGCGCGATCCTCCGGCGTCTGCAGCCGCTCCTTGCCGGCGGGCGGCGGCGTGACCGTCTGCAGCCACGGCTTGATCGACGCATATTGCGCATAGAAATGCGTGAAATCGGGGACCAGGTCCTTGATCACGTCCATGTGCGGCAAGGGCGTGATGCGGATATCGCCCTTGATGTCCTCGATCGCGGTGGTGCAGGCGAGGCCGTTCTTGCCGTCGATGTTCATCGAGCAGGAACCGCAAATCCCCTCGCGGCACGAGCGGCGGAA
>NZ_JAIESM010000068.1 GCF_019746015.1 Sphingomonas sp.
GGCGCCACCGTGCGCGCCGGCGGCCGGGCGGCGGGGCGCGCGGGCGGGCGGGTGGTGGCGGGCCGCACTTCGGGCCCCGCACAGGCGCCAAGCGTGGCGATCAGCGCCAGGCCAAAGACTGTCCCCCGGGCGCGCATCACCGGCTCAGGCGTCGTCGGTTTCGGCGAGTTTCCAGTTCTGGTCGCCGCTTTTCAGCGTGCGCGTGAAGGTCCACAGCTCGTGCGAAGTGACCGCGTCGGTAAGCGAGCCGGCCACCACCGCGCCGTCGCGGTCGCGGGTGACGGCGGCAATATCGGCGTCGATCCGCACGGTGATCCGCGCCACACGCCCGTCGACGCGCGCCTCAACAATCTGCGCGCGCTCGATCGAGACGAGCCGGTTATCGAGCACATGGCCGGCTTCCTCGCGCTCGGCAATCGCGGCGGCAAAGCTCTCGCGCACGCCGTCCTCGCACAGCCAGGCCAGCGTTTCGGCGTCGCCCTTCCAGAACGCCTCGATGATCATCTTGTACGCAACCTTGGCGCCATCGACGAAGCGCGCCACGTCGAAGCCGGGGTCGGCCGAGACGATCGCGCGCAGGCCCTGTTCGGCGCCGCTGTCGAACGCGCGCGGGCCGGTGTCGCGCGGCTCCGCCGCCGGCTCCACCGTGCGCGGCAGCGGCGGCATCGGCATGCGCTCTTCCGCCGGCCGGGGCAGCGGCTCATGGCCCGTCCGCTTGCCCAGCACCCGGTATAGCTGAAGCGCCAGGAAACCGGCGATCATGGCGAGAAGAACGAGGTAGAGCACTGACCCTCCGACAACCTGCGGCCTGCTAACATAGGCGCAAGCGGCGCCCAATTCAAACTGGCGTTTGGCCAATTCGGGCAGCCGGCGTTGAAACCGCCCGGCGCCCCTGCTAGGCGGCCTTCCACTTGGGCGATGAACCGCCCGTTTTTCAAGAAAAAGGTTTTTGGCATGAGTGAACAGGATCTGGCGGGGACCGCCGCAAACGGCACCGCGAACGGCCAGCCCACGGTGGGCCTGATCTCGCAATATGTGAAGGATCTGTCGTTCGAAAATCCGGGCGCGCCGGGCATTTTCCAGCTGCAGGGCCAGCCCCAGATCGACGTTCAGTTCAACATCGGCGCTGCCCAGCTGGGCGATGAAGTGCACGAAATGGTGCTGAAGATCGAAGTGAAGGCCACGGTCGAGGGTCAGGTCGCCTATGTCGTCGATCTGTCCTATGGCGGGCTGTTCGCGATCCAGAACGTGCCGGCCGAGCATCTCCAGCCGTTCATGCTGGGCGAAGCGCCCCGGCTGGTCTTCCCCTTTGCCCGCCGCGTGATTGCGGATGCGGTGCGCGACGGTGGCTATCCGCCGCTGATGCTCGACCCCATCGATTTCGCCGCGCTCTACATGCAGCAGATCCAGGCGCAGGGCGAAGACGGCCAGCCGATCGGCAACGCCTGATCACAATGGGTCCACACGACCCGGCACGGGGTGGTCGTCGATTGATCCGGCGCTATACGTCGTCGGCCCGGACTTGATCCGGGCCGGGGCTGCCTTTGGCGATCCCTGACAGAAAGAAGCCTAGGCCCGGATCAAGTCCGGGCCGACTTAAAAAGGTGGATCGTCGCAATGCCATCAGGGGAAGCGGCATGAACCTTGCCCGCGCGCTTGGCTCGGTCGGCGGGCTCACGCTTGCCAGCCGGGTGCTGGGGCTGGTGCGCGACTCGCTGTTCGCGCGCTTCGTGGGCGCAGGCTTCGCGTCGGACGCGTTCCTGATCGCGTTCCGCCTGCCCAACATGTTCCGCGCGCTGTTTGCCGAAGGGGCGTTCAGCGCCGCCTTCATCCCCATGTTCAACAAGCGCGTGGCGGAGGAGGGCGGCGGGCTGAAGGCGGGCCTTGCCTTTGCCGAGGATGCGCTGTCGGTGCTGCTGCCGGTGCTGCTGGCGATGCTGCTGCTGCTGGAGCTGCTGGCCTGGCCGGTCACCTGGGCGCTGTCCGGCGGGTTCAGCGGGGCGAGCGCGGCGCAGTTCGATTTCGCGGTCACGCTGTCGCGCTATACGCTCCCCTATCTGCTGCTCATCTCGCTGGTGTCGCTGCTCGGCGGCATCCTCAATTCGCTGCAGAAATTCTGGGTGAATGCGGCCGCGCCCATTCTGCTCAACCTCACGCTCATCGCCGCGCTGCTGCTGTTTCATGACCGCGATCCGCTCATCACCGCGCGCAATCAGGCGATTGCCGTCTCGGTCTCGGGCGCGTTGCAGCTGGCGTGGCTCGGCTGGGCCTGCTGGCGCAGCGGCGTGCTGCTGCGGCTGCGCTGGCCGCGCTGGACGCCGGAGGTGAAGAGGCTGCTCGCGCTGATCGGCCCGGCCGCCGCCGGCGCGGGCGCGGTGCAGATCAACCTGGTGATCTCAACGGCGCTCGCCGCCAGCCTGCTCGCGTCGGGCTCGGTCACCTATATCTATCTGGCGGACCGGCTGAACCAGTTGCCGCTGGGGCTGGTGGGCATCGGGCTGGGCACGGTGCTGCTCCCCACGCTCTCGCGCCAGCTGGGCGGCGGCAATGCGGATGCGGCGATGGCGACGCAGAACCGCGCGCTGGAACTGGCGCTGCTGCTCACCCTGCCGGCGACGGTGGCGCTCATCGTGTGCGGCGTGCCGATTGCGGCCGCGCTCTATCAGCATGGCAAGTTCACGCCCGCAGACACGGTGGCGACCGCACAGGCGCTGGCGGCGTTTTCGGTCGGCCTGCCCAGCTACATCCTGGTGAAGGTGCTCACCCCCGGCTATTATGCGCGGCACGACACCGCCACCCCGGTGCGCTTTGCGACCTGGTCGATCGGGCTGAACATCGCCTTCAACCTCGCGCTCATCGTGCCGCTGCGCCATATGGGGCCGCCGCTGGCCACCGCCTTGTCGAGCACGGCCAATGTCTGGCTGCTCTACGCAACGCTGCGCAAGCGCGGCCATTTCGTGGCCGACGCGCAGCTGAAGCGGCGGGTGTGGCGGCTGGCACTGGCGGCGCTGGCGATGGGGGCGGTGCTGTGGCCGCTCAATGCCTGGCTGATGCCCTATACCACCGGGCCGGCGCTGATACGCTGGGGGGCGATGGGGGTGCTGGTGGCGGCGGGCATGGTGCTTTATGGCGCAGCCGCGCTGGCGGTGCGGGCCTTCTCGCTGCGAGACCTGAAAAGCCTGCGCCGGTGACGCCGCCCTTTCCAACAGGTGTCTACTTAGCAAAAACGCCGTTCTCGGTGTAAATCAAACACTCTATCTGGCAGGAACAACATGCGCGTCGTCTCCGGCATTCAGCCCACCGGCAACCTCCACCTCGGCAATTATCTCGGCGCGATCCGCAACTGGGTGCGGATGCAGGACGATGTCGCCCGGGGCGGCGGCGAATGCCTGTTCTTCCTGGCTGACCTCCATTCGCTGTCGGACCATATGGCCGCCGACACCCGGCGCGACGGGCTGCGCACGATGACGGCGGCGCTGGTCGCCTGCGGCATCGACAGCAGCCGCTCGATCCTGTTCAACCAGGCCCGGGTTCCCGCCCATGCCGAGCTGTGCTGGCTGCTGAACGGCACCGCCCGGATGGGCTGGCTGAACCGCATGACGCAGTGGAAGGACAAGGCCGGCAAGAACCGCGAAGGGGCAAGCGTTGCCCTGTTCGACTATCCCGTGCTGCAGGCGGCCGATGTCCTCCTCTACCAGGCCAGCCATGTGCCGGTGGGCGAGGACCAGAAACAGCATCTGGAACTGGCGCGCGACATTGCGGTGAAGTTCAACACCGATACCGGGACCGAGACCTTTGCGCTCCCTGAGCCGATCATTCCCCCGGCCGCGGCGCGGATCATGAGCCTGCGCGACGGGCAGGCCAAGATGTCGAAATCCGACCCCAGCGACATGAGCCGCATCAACCTGGCCGACGATGCCGATGCGATCCTTGGGAAGGTGAAGAAGGCAAAGACCGACGCCGATGTGCTGCCCGGCGAACCCGCCGGCCTGGCCGGCCGGCCGGAGGCACTGAACCTCGTCACCATCTATGCCGCCGCGACCGATTGCAGCGCGGCCGATGTGCTGGCCGAATTCGGCGGCAAGGGCTTTGGCGCGTTCAAGCCGGCGCTCGCCGAGCGGCTGGTGGCGATGCTCGCCCCGATTTCGGAGCGGTATCGCGCGCTGAAGGACGATCACACAGCGCTGGACCGCATCCTGGCCGACGGCGCCGCCCGTGCCGCTGCGGTTGCCGCACCAACGCTTGCCGCCGCCTATGCCGCGCTTGGCCTGCAGCGCTGACGAAATCTCCTCTTACCCCGTTGGCGTTCAACCGCTATTCAGTTCGGGCGCGGCACAGTCATTGCCGTCACCGGGCGGCATGGCGTCGCCCGTATCGAAGAGGTCGATTGCAATGAAGAAGGTTGTTCTCGCTGTGGGTCTGGCGCTCGCCGTTGCCGGCTGTGCCGAGCCGTTCCGTGCCCGTGTCGCGCGCTTCCAGCAACTGCCGCCCACGGCCGGGCAGACATTCTTTGTGCAGTCGGCCGATCCGTCGGTGCAGGGCGGGCTGGAGTTCCAGCAATATGCCAATGTCCTGGCCAGCGAAATGGTGCGCCAGGGCTATCGCCCGGCCTCCGACCCGGCGACCGCGCAACTGATCGTGCGGATGCGCTACCGCGTTGACGGCGGCCGTGAAAAGATCGTGACCTCGCCCGGCCTTGGCTGGGGTGGCGGCTGGGGCGGCTTTGGTCCTTGGGGGCCGGGCTTTGGCGGCCGTGGCGCCTTTGTCTATGGCTTCAACGACCCGTTCCTGTGGGGAGGCTGGGGCGGCTTTGGTGGCTTTGGCGGCTATTCGGACGTGCGCAGCTACACCGTCTATAACAGCGAGCTCGCGCTGGAGATCGACCGCGCCGACAATGGCCAGCGCGTGTTCGAGGGCAATGCCCGCGCGCTCTCCCGCAACGACAATCTGCCCTATCTGGTGCCCAACCTGATCCAGGCGATGTTCACCGGCTTCCCCGGCAATTCGGGCCAGACCGTCAACATCACCATCGCGCCGGAAAAGAAGCGGTCGCAGCCGGCCGCGCAACAGGCGCCGGCAATCGGCGGCTGACACTTCGCGCGATAAGCAAACGGGCCGGTCCGGGATCACCGGGCCGGCCCGTCTTGTTTGGAAGGCTTACGCGGCGACCGGAACCGGGGGCAGCACGGCGGCCTGATACTCGCTTTCGAACCGTGCGATCAGCGCGCGGTCGTCATGGTTCCACGGGTGGAAATCGGGCAGGAAATAGCTGGCCCACGCGCCCAGAATCTTGCGCGCCATGCCCGGCGAGAAGAACGCATAGCGCATAATGCCCCACCAGGCGCGCGGGCCGGTGATGCCGTCCTGCCGCAGCAATTCGGCCATGCCCAGCGCGCGGCCGTGGAAAAACCGCCAAGTGGTGATCAGCATCGTCAGCGACTTGACGATCCAGCGCCGGCGGCGCGGCCAGTCGCGGGTCGCATGGCGCCAGGTGTCGTAAGCCACGCCCTTGTGCTCGATTTCCTCGGCCGCATGCCAGCGCCACAGCGCCGCCGCTTCGGGATCGCCCCCGGCCAGATGGCGCGGGTTGGACAGCAGTTCATGCGCAATAATCGCGGTGAAATGCTCCAGCGCCATCGTTGCCGCCAGGCTGGCGATTGCCGGCCGGCCCCGGGCAATGGCAAGCGCGTCATCGACATGCTTTTCCAGCCGCGACACGTCATAGCCCTGGTCGGTCACATGGCGGTTGAACGCCACATGCTCGCGGGTGTGGATCACCTCCTGCTTGATGAACGCCTGAATCTCGGCGGCCAGTTGCGGCGACGTGCCGTCGCGGAACTGGCGCACGCTGTCGATGAAGAAGCCCTCGCCCTTGGGAAAGGTGACCGACAGCGCATTGTAGAAGGCAGTGGCGAAGGGATCGTCGTTCAGCCACCAGCGCCGGATTGCCGCACCACGCCCGAAGCGGCGGTCGCGCGGCGTGATGGTCAGATCGGCAGGAGTTGCCTGTGCCACAAAAATCTCCGAAAGCTTGCTATTGCCAACGATCTTCCATCGGATAATTGTTACTTACAGTGATGTCAATAGCACGCCGCCGCCTCTCCCCCGCCGAATCGCGCGACATCGCGCTCGATGCCGCCCGCGCCCTGCTGCTCGAAGCCGGCCCGCAGGCGGTGACGCTGAAGGCGGTCGCCGGCCGGATCGGGCGCACCCATGCCAATCTGCTCCACCATTTCGGCTCGGCCGCCGGGCTGCAAAAGGCGCTGATGGCCGATCTGGCGGAGGACATCGTCGCCACCATCGCCGATGCGGTCGACCGCGCGCATGCCACCGACCATGATCCGCGCGAGGTGGTCAACCTGACCTTCGACGCGTTCGACACTGGCGGCGCGGCGGCGCTGGCCAGCTGGATGATCCTGTCGGGCAATGACGATGCGCTCGACCCGATCCTGGAGGCGATCCACGGCCTGGTCGACCGGCTGGTCGCCAAGCATGATTTCGATTCCGACACGCTGCGCGAGGAAACGCTAACGCTGGTGCTGATGGCGCTGGGCGATGCGCTGCTCGGTGCGCCCATGGCCAAGGCGCTGCAGCTGCCGCGCGGGGCAGCGCGAGAAACCGCGGTGCGGCTGCTGATCAGTGCCCAGCGCGAGCTGGAAGGGCCGCTGCCCTAGCCAAATCGGCAGTTTTCGCTAAAGGGCCAGCGATGCACTTTCTGGACCAGGCGAAAATCTTCGTGCGATCGGGCGCCGGCGGCCCCGGCGCGGTGAGCTTTCGCCGCGAAAAATTCATCGAATATGGCGGCCCCGATGGCGGCGATGGCGGCAAGGGCGGCGACATCGTGTTTGAGGCGGTGGCCGGGCTCAATACCCTCATCGATTTCCGCTACACCCAGCATTTCCGCGCCCCGCGCGGCAAGGGCGGCGCCGGCTCCAACCGCACCGGCGCGGGCGGCGACGATCTGGTCATCCGGGTACCGGTGGGTACACAGGTGTTGAGCGACGACCGCGAACAGGTGTTGGCCGACTTCACCGTGCCCGGCGAACGGCACGTGTTCCTGCGCGGCGGCGATGGCGGGCGCGGCAATGCCAGCTACAAAAGCTCCACCAACCGCGCGCCGCGCCAGCATGGCACCGGCTGGCCGGGGGAGGAAATGTGGGTGTGGCTTCGGCTGAAGCTGCTGGCCGATTGCGGGCTGGTGGGCCTGCCCAATGCCGGCAAGTCGACCTTCATCAACGCGGTGACCAACGCCAAGGCCAAGGTGGGCGATTACCCATTCACCACCACCCGCCCCCAGCTGGGCGTGGTGCGCCATCAGGGCCGCGAGTTCGTGGTGGCCGACATTCCCGGGCTGATCGAGGGCGCGGCCGACGGGGCGGGCATCGGCGACCGTTTCCTGGGCCATATCGAGCGGTGCCGGGTGTTGCTCCACCTTGTGGATGCAACCGCGGATAACCCTGTGGAAAACTATCGCATCGTGCGTGGGGAACTCGCTGCCTATGGCGCGGGGCTGGACGACAAGCCCGAGGTGATCGCGCTGAACAAGGTCGACGCGATCGACCCGGCTGATGCCAAGAAGCTCGTCACCAAGCTGAAGCGCGCGGCCAAGGCGGAGGTGATGATGCTCTCGGGCGCGGCCGGCACCGGACTGGAGGCCGTGCTCGACCGGCTGGCCGCCGCGATCCTGCCGCCGGCCGAACCGGCGCCGGGCGACGAGCAGAAACCCTGGTCGCCGGTGTGAGCCTGCGGGGGCGACGGCAATGATGCTGGCCATCACCGGCGGCACCGGCTTTGTCGGCGCGGCGTTGATCGAGGCCGCGCTTGCCGCCGGGCATGAAGTGCGCGCACTCACCCGCCGGGCACAGCCCCCGCGCGACGGCGTCAGCTGGATTGCCGGCGCGCTCGACCGGCCCGAAAGCCTGGCCGATCTGGTGCGCGGTGCCGACGCCGTCATCCATGTCGCCGGCACGGTGAACGCGCCTGATCGCGCGGGCTTTGCCGCCGGCAATGTGGCGGGGACGGCGGCAATGATCGACGCGGCCGGGCGCGCGGGCGTGGCGCGTTTCGTCCATGTCTCCTCGCTTGCCGCGCGGGCGCCGGCGCTGTCGCTCTATGGCGCGACCAAGGCGGAGGCCGAGGCGCTGGTGATGGCCGCCCCGCTCGACTGGCGGATCGTGCGGCCGCCGGCGGTCTATGGCCCGGGCGACCTGGAAATGCTCGACGTCTATCGGCTCGCCCGGCATGGCCTCGCGCTGCTGCCGCCGCCGGGGCGTGTGTCGCTGATTGCGGTTGCTGACCTTGCCCGCCTGCTGCTCGCGCTGGCCGCGGACAATGGCCCCCCTGCCCTGTACGAAGCCGATGACGGCACGCCCAGCGGCTGGAGCCACCGCGATTATGCCCGCGCGATCGGCGCGGCGCTGGGGCGACGGGTGCACAGCCTGTCGCTGCCGGCCGCGCTGCTGATGCTGGCCGCGCGCGCCGACAGCGCCGTGCGAGGCACGCGCGCGAAGCTGACCCCCGACCGGGCGCGCTATATGGCGCACCCCGATTGGGTGATCGACCCGGCCCGGCGGCCGCCGCCGGAGCTGTGGACGCCGCAGCAGCCGACGCCCGACGGCCTGGCCGCCACTGCCCGGTGGTATCGCGCGCAGGGGCTGCTATAGGCCGTTTCCAAAATCTGCCGCAATTGCCGGGCAGGGCGAACCGCGACCCGTGGGAAGGAACAGGCGTTGAGCGACCGCGCACAGATATTCGATACCGTCAGCGGCCTGATCGCGCCGTTCAACAAGAAGGGCGTCGCCCTGTCCGACGCGACCAGCTTCCAGCATGATCTGGAGTGGGACTCGCTCACCGTCATGGATTTCGTCGCCAATATCGAGGACGAGTTCGACATCATCATCACCATGAACATGCAGGCCGAGATCGAGAATGTCGGCCAGCTGGTCGATGCGGTGATCAAGCTGAAGGCCGCCTGACATGAGCACTGCCGCCGCCACCGTCCTTCCCGAAACCGACCTGATGAGCAAGTTCGACGGGCTGATCGCCGAGCGTGCCGCGCTGCTGGCGGCCGGGGTGACGGACCCGTTCGCGATCGTGATGGACGAAGTGAAATCGCCCACCGTCGCCGTCATCAAGGGGCGCGAGACCATCCTGCTCGGCACCTATAACTATATGGGGATGACGTTCGACCCGGACGTGATCGCCGCCGGCAAGGACGCGCTCGAAAAATTCGGCTCCGGCACCAATGGCAGCCGCATGCTGAACGGCACTTTCCGCGACCATATGGAGGCCGAGGCCGCACTGCGCGAGTTTTACGGCACCAGTGGCGCGATCGTCTTTTCCACCGGCTATCAGGCCAATCTGGGGATGATGGCGACGCTTGTCGGCAAGGGCGAGTACATCATTCTCGACGCGGACAGCCACGCCTCCATCTATGACGGCTGCGCGATGGGCAATGCCGAGGTCGTCCGCTTCCGCCACAATTCGGTCGAGGATCTCGACAAGCGGCTGGGCCGCCTGCCCGCCGATGCCGGCAAGCTGGTGGTGCTGGAAGGCGTCTATTCGATGCTGGGCGATGTCGCGCCGCTGAAGGAGATGGTTGCCGTCGCCAAGCGCCACGGTGCGATGGTGCTGGTGGACGAAGCGCATTCTATGGGCTTTTTCGGCCCGCATGGCCGCGGCGTTTATGAAGACGCAGGCGTTGCCGATGATGTCGACTTCATCGTCGGCACCTTTTCCAAATCGGTCGGCACGGTGGGCGGCTTCTGCGTATCGAACCACCCCAAGTTCGACGCGATCCGCCTGGCGTGCCGCCCCTATATCTTCACCGCCAGCCTGCCGCCCAGCGTGGTGGCAACTGCCGCCACCTCCATCCGCAAGCTGATGCACGCGCACAACAAGCGCCAGCATCTGTGGGAAAATGCCCGCATGCTGCATGGCGGGCTGAGCGCGCTGGGCTTCCGGCTGGGCACGCCGACGCCGCAATCGGCGATCATCGCGGTCATCCTGAACGACCAGGAACAGGCCGTCGCCATGTGGCAGGCGCTGCTTGACCAGGGCGTTTACGTCAACATGGCGCGCCCGCCCGCGACGCCGGCCGGCACCTTCCTGCTGCGCTGCTCGCTGTGCGCGGAACACACGCCTGAACAGCTGACCCGCGTGATCGGCCTGTTCGAGGCGGCCGGGCGGGCGGTGGGCGCGATCGGCTGACGCGCCCGCGCAAGCGCACAGCGCACTATTTCCTTGCTGACGGCGCCGTTTCGCGCCGATATAGGCCCGCCAGCGTCCGGCCAGCCGGCCGGCGCGCATTAGCCAGGGCCGTTCAACCTCGTGACATCGCTCGACCGTTATCTGGCCAGGTTGATCGCCGTTCCGCTGTTTTCGACGCTCATCATCTCGGCGATGCTGCTGGTCCTCGACCGCATGCTGCGGCTGTTCGACTTTGTCGCGACCGAGGGCGGACCAGTGAGCGTGGTGTGGCAGATGCTCGCCAATCTGCTGCCCGAGTATCTGGGGCTGGGCATTCCGATCGGGCTGATGCTGGGCATTTTGCTGGCCTTCCGGCGGCTGGCCACCTCGTCCGAGCTCGACGTGCTGCGCGCGGTCGGCATCAGCTATAACCGCATGCTGCTGGTGCCCTATCTCTATGCGCTGGGGCTGGCGGTGGTGAACCTGGCGATTGTCGGCTTCATTCAGCCGGATGCGCGCTATGCCTATGAACGGCTGCGCTATGAACTGCGCACCGGCGCGCTGGGCGCGTCGATCAAGGTGGGCGATTTCACCAGCTTCCCCAATGGCGCGACCGTGCGGATCGAATCCAGCCAGGACGAAGGGCGCCAGCTGCGCGGCATCTTCGTGCACAAGGATACCGCCGATGGCGGGTCGATCGCGGTAAATGCCCAGCGCGGCCAGTTTCTGGGCACGGACAATCCCGACGAAGTGATCTTCCGCCTGTTCAACGGCACGCTGGTGAACAGCGACCCGCGCTTTGTCGCGCCGCGCGTGCTGACCTTCACCTCGCACGACCTGCCCATCCCGCTGCCGCGCTCGGAAAATTTCCGCAACCGCGGCGGGCGCAATCTGGAACTGCGCCTGCCCGAACTGGCGCGCATCGGCGCGGACCCCAGCGCGAGCGCGGAACTGCGCAACACCAGCCGCGCCGCCTTCCATTTCCGGCTGGTGGAAGTGGCGACGATGTTCCTGCTGCCGCTGCTGGCGGTGGCGCTGGGGGTGCCGCCGAAGCGATCCTCCTCGGCGCTGGGCGTGTTCCTGGCGATCGTGATGATCGTCACCTATCACAAGATCAACGAATATGGTCAGTCGATCGGCTCGCTGGGCCGGGTCGATCCGGCGCTGGCGCTGTGGGGGCCGTTCGTGCTGTTCGCAGCACTCGTGCTGTGGATGTATCGGACCATTGCCTATGTGCCCGGCGGCCAGCCGATCGGCCTGCTCGAACGCCTGCTCGACAAGGCGGCCAAGGGCCTGTCCGGCCTGTTCCGCCGCCGTGCGGGGATAACCGGCTGATGCCACTGCACTTCTTCCCGTCGCGCGCGATCGCACTCTACATGGCGCGGATGTTCGTGCTGCGCACCTTCGTCATTCTGGCGGCGCTGGTGCTGGTGCTGCAGACGCTCGACCTGCTCACCGAATCGGGCGCCATCCTGGCCTATCGCGGCAATGGCCAGGCGGAGATCTGGCGCTATGTCGGCCTGCGCACGCCCGAAATCATCGCGCGCTTCCTGCCCTTTTCGGTGCTGCTCGGCACCATCATCACGCTCTCCACGCTCAACCAGAACAGCGAGGTGATCGCGATGAAGGCGGCCGGCCTTTCCGCGCATCAGGTGCTGGCGCCGCTGATGCTGGCGGCGCTGGGGGTGGCGGCGCTGTCGTTCGCCTTCAACGATTATGTCGTCGCCAATGCCAGCGCCACGCTCGCCCAGTGGAAGAAGGTGGAATATGGCGTGCTGCCGGTGGACAATGGCGACCGGCTGAACGTGTGGGCGCGGCATGACGACAGCCTGATCCTGGCGCGGCGGATGAGCGGCCGGGGCGAGGCGGCACGGCTTTCGGGCGTGACCATCTATCTGCGCGAGGCGGGCAAGCTGACCAGCATCATCGAGGCGCCCAGCGGCACGCGCCAGGGCGATGGCTGGCTGCTCGACAAGGCGACCCGGTTCGTGGTGGCAAGCGGCACCCAGCGCGCGGCCGGCCAGCCGATCGTCGCGCGCGGCGTGCGCCCGGACCAGTTCCGCCTCAGCAATGTCGAGCCTGACGGCCTGTCCTTCGGCGCATTGCGCGACGCGATCGAGGATCTGCGCGCCGCCGGCCGCCCGACCAAGGCGCTGGAGGGCGATTTGTGGCACAAGCTTTCGGGGCCGCTCTCGGCCGTGCTGATGCCGCTGCTGGGCGCGGTGGCCGCGTTTGGCATTGCCCGCTCCGGCCGGCTATTCGTGCGCGCGGTGATCGGCATGGCGCTGGGCTTTGCCTATTTCGTGGCCGACAATTTCGCGCTGGCGATGGGCAATCTGAACGTCTACCCGCCGCTGCTCGCGGCCTGGGCGCCGTTCGTGCTGTTCCTGCTGATCGGCGAACTGGTGCTGTTCCGCACCGAGGAATAGGGTTTTTCAAGGCACAGGCCCGCTCCCCCTCCCGGCCATCCATCGGCAGCATTCTTTGGGTGGCCGGGAGGGGGAGCGGGCCGGCACCGCGCCGTTTCAGCTACGCTGAAACCAAGGCATCATTCAGCGCATCGTCTGCGCCGCCAGCCGGCGGACCAGCCCGAACAACCCCTTGTAGCTGGCGCGGTGATAGACCGAGCCGTCGTCCAGCGCGGCGGACAGGCGCCGGTGCGCCTCGCCCAGCGCGTGATAGGGCACACCGGGCAGCAGATGGTGCAGCGCATGGTAGCGCAGCCCCACCGGCGCCCACAGCAGCGGCAGCATTGCCGGCGGCGGCACGTTGACGCTGTCCAGATACTGCGCGGTCACGCTCATCGGCTCGCCCTCATTCTCCCACAGATGCGCCACCAGCGTGCGGGTCTGGTTGACGACAGCCACCAGCGAGACGACCGCCATGAAGATGAGGAACGCCTTCAGCGACACTACGCCGCCCGCGACCAGGGCGATGACGGTGATCGCCCACAGGCTGGTCACAATCTCCAGCCGCTGCCACAGCGCCAGCGCCTCCCCTTCCGCAGGGCGGCGGCGATAGACGGGATTGATCGACAGCGCCGAGAACCGCGCCACGACTTCTGCGCGCAGACCCGGCACCACCAGCGACAGCGGCGCGAGCACTGCATAGCGGAACAGCAGCGCCACCGGAGCGAACAACGCGGCCAGAATGAACACCGGCAGCGTCCACGGCTTCATCAGCGCCAGCGGCAGATATTCGGGATCGTCCGCCGTGCCATAGCGCGTCTTGGCATGGTGCTGGTTGTGCACGCCTTCATACATGAACGACGGCGTCAGCAGCGGCACGCCGACCAGCACATTCCATGCGGCGCGAAAACCGGGCACGGCCGAATGCTTGATGTGGCTGATTTCGTGGATGAAACTTTCCGCGCGATAAAGCGCAAGCGCCGATACCAACCCGGCCAGCAGCGCCAGCCATAGCGGCCCCGCCGTCATCGCCAGCGCCAGCGCGCCCCAGCCGACCAGCGCCGATGCCAGCATGTCCGCCCAATAGATTGCCGGGCGCGGCGCGTGCAGATCGCGCGTCAGCTCGGCCGCGGCGCGCAGCATCGCCATGTCATCGGCGATGCGCAGCTTCGGCTCGCTTGTCGCCGCCCGGGCGCTGGCGCTCTGGCGGGCGAATGAGAAATTGGTTGCCATATCAGCACGGTCCCTGCCCAACGATCATGGCCACAGCGTGGCAAGCCACTTGCTTGACTTGCGCCACGGCGGCGCAGAATGACAGGGATCAATCAAGCAATCTTTCTGGGGGCATTTCTTGGCCACATCCGCGCGCACGCTGCGCCCCGTCCGCACGAAGCGGGACCGCAAGGCGTTTGTCGATCTCGCCTATCGGCTGAACGCGGGCGATCCGCACTGGGTGCCGCCGCTGAAAAGCGAGGCGCTGGGGCTGATCACGCCGGAGAAAAATGGCTGGTTCAGCCATGCCAAGGCCGAATTCTTTCTGGCCGAACAGGGCGGGCGGCTGGTCGGCCGCATCTGCGCGCATATCGACACGCTGGCGCTGGAAATGCCGGCCGAGGGCGGCTTTGGCCCGGGCACCGGCTTCTGGGGCCATCTGGATGCCGAGGATGAGGAAACCGCCCACGCACTGATCGCTGCTGCGGAGGAGTGGTTGCGGGCGCAAGGCATGACGCGCGCGCTCGGCCCGGTCAGCATGTCGATCTGGGAGGAGCCCGGCCTGCTGATCAAGGGGCATGACCATGACCCCGTCATCATGATGGGGCACCATGCCGCGCATTATCAGGGCTGGGTGGAGGGCGCCGGCTATGCACCGATCAAGCAGCTGCTGACCTATGAACTGAACATCGCCAAGGATTTTCCGCCGATCGTGCAGCGCATTGTCGCCGCCGGCGAGAAGAATGCGCGCATCCGCATCCGCCAGGTCGACAAGTCGCGCTTCGAGGAGGAAGCTGCGATCATCCTCGGCATCCTGAACGACGCCTGGTCGGACAATTGGGGCTTCGTCCCCCTCACCCAGCCCGAAATCGACGATGTCGGCGTCAAGCTGAAGCCGATCGTGCGCAACGACCTGATCCGCATTGCCGAGCTGGACGGCGAGCCGGTCGCGTTCATGATCACGCTGCCCGACCTGAACGAGGCGATCAAGCCGCTCAACGGCAATCTGTTTCCGTTCGGCTGGCTGAAGCTCCTGCTGTGGCTGCGCCGCCCGCACGTGCGCACCATGCGCGTGCCGCTGATGGGGGTGGTCAAGCGGCTGCAGGCGTCACGCCTGGCCAGCCAGCTGGCCTTCATGATGATCGAATATATCCGCCGCGATTCGGTTGCCAATTATGGCGCCACGCGCGGTGAGATTGGCTGGGTGCTTGACGACAATCAGGGCATGAACGCCATCGCCGACGCGATCGACAGCCATGTGAACCGCATCTACCAGATCTACGCCAAGCCGCTGTGATCGCGCCGGCTGGCTCTCTCCCCTCCGGGATGGAGGGGAGAGAATGCGCGCACGCATCAGGCGTCGATCTCGACGCCCTGATTGCTCCATTCCGCCTTGGTCTTGCAGACCTTCTGCGGAATGCGGGTGCCGGTAATGTTGTCCACGACGCAATAGAGCTTGGCGCTCGCACGCGGCTTGGCGGCGGCCTGCGTGTCGGCAGAACGCTCGGCCGTGCGGCCTTGCTCGGGCCGCGACTCGGCGCTTGCGGGGTTGAGGCCGGCAACGAGCAGGCCAGAGGCGATGGCGGCGGTCACGGCGCCGGTCAGACGATTGAGACGCATGGATAATCTCCTGGGGTTTGAAGGCGTTCGGGGGCGGGCGCGTGGACTATTTTGCGCCCTGAAGACGCCCGGCTGACAGGATGACGCCGCGTTCACGCCATTCGGCGCGGGTGGCGCAGATCGCCGTCACTTCGGTCTCGCCGGCAGCGCGCGCGGCCAGGCAATAGCGCGGCGTGCCGGAGCCCGACGCGGGCTGCGCCGCGCGCAGATCGGCCTGGCTCAGCCGGGGCGCGTCGATTGCCAACGCGGGGGTGGCGGCGGCGGTCAGTGCGGCGGCGGCCAACATCATCACTTTGTGCATGCTTCTCCTCCAAAAAAAACATGGCCCCATCGGCCACGCCGGAGAAAAAGCAACTGCCGTGCCAATCAACTAGATTATTGATTTAAGTTGATTTTGTTGAGGAAGCCCACCACCACCACGCGGTACGAACCACCAAACCTTGGTGTGTTACACCAACAATACGCGAACGGCGTCTGCCGGTCAGGCGCGCAAGGTCACCCAGGTCGGTGCATGGTCGCTGGCCTTGTCGCGGCCGCGATAGAGCTTGTCGACGCCGGCATCGGCGAAGCGGTCCGCCGCCTGCGGGCTGAGCAGCAGATGGTCGATGCGGAAGCCTGCGTCACGCTGCCACGCGCCCGCCTGATAATCCCAGAAGGTCCAGATGCCGCCCGCCGGAAAACGTGTGCGCAGCGCGTCGGTCCACCCCTGCGCGAGGAGCGCGCGATAGCCGGCGCGGCTTTCGGGCTGCATCAGCGCGTCGCCCGCCATAGCCGCGACCGAGAACGTGTCATCATCATTGGGGATGACATTATAGTCGCCCGCCAGCACCACCGGCCGCTCCTCGGCCAGCAGGTCGCGCGCCCGGGCGCGCAGCCGGTCGATCCAGCGCAGCTTATAGTCGAATTTGGGGCCGGGGATCGGATTGCCGTTGGGCAGATAGATTGACGCGACGATCATGTCGCCCACCGCTGCCTCGATATAGCGGCTATGCTCGTCCTCCCGCTCGCCGCCCAGCCCGCGCTGCCGCTCGACCGGCATGGTGCCGCGCGCCAGAATGGCGACGCCGTTGAAGCCCTTCTGCCCGTGCCACACGCCATGATAGCCGGCGGCCTCGATATCCTTCAGCGGCAGGCCGTCCTCGGCCGATTTCAGTTCCTGCAGGCAGACAATGTCGGGCTGCTGCTCGGTCAGATACTCGACGAGACGCGGCAGCCGCGCCTTGATGCCGTTGACGTTGTAGCTGACGATTTTCAACCGCGCGCCGCTCAGACCGAGAAGCTGGCGCCGCAGCCACAGCCAGAGGCCGCCTGCGGATTTTCAACGCGGAATGCCGTGCCGCCCAGGCTTTCGACGAAATCGACCCGGGCGCCGCTGATCAGCTCCAGGCTCATCGCGTCGACCACCAGCGTGGCACCGTCATTCTCGACGACAGTGTCGTCCGCCTCGGCCGCATCGGCCAGTCCAAAGCGATACTGGAAGCCCGAACAGCCGCCGCCTTCGACCGACAGACGCAAGATCGCGGGCTTGCCCTGCCGCTCGGCGATCCAGCGCACGCGGGCAGCGGCCGAGTCCGACAGCGAAACAGGGGCAAGGCTTGTGGTCATGCAAACAAAATAAGGTGCCGGGTGTCGCGTGGCAACCGCGCGTCAGTTCGCGGCGTCGGAACCGCCCGCAACCAGCGGATGCTCAACCGGCGTCGCGCCCTTCAGCACGTCGCTGGTCTGCAGGAAGGGGATCGGGTTGACGGCCTGACCGTCGATGCGCACTTCATAGTGAAGGTGCGTGCCGGTCGAGCGCCCGGTGGAGCCCATCAGCCCGATCAGCTGCCCGCGGGTGACGCGGGTGTTGGGCGCGATCATGATCTTCGACAGATGGCCATAGCGGGTGGCGATGCCCCGGCCATGGTTGATCTCCACCATGTTGCCATAGCCGCCCGACCGTTCGGCCCGCGCGATCACGCCGTCTGCGGTCGCGTAAACCGGGGTGCCCTGGGCGCCGGGAATATCGACGCCGGCATGCATGGCCGGCGTGCCGCGGAACGGATCGGAGCGCACGCCAAAGGTGCTGGTGAAGCTGACCTTGTCGACCGGCTGCATCGCCGGAATGGCGATGACCGCCTGCTCCAGCGTTTCCAGCTTCTTCCAGGTCATGAAGAGCGAGCGGAACTCGGCCTCCGCATTGGCCTCTGCCGCCTGCACCCCGGTGACGGGCTCATAGGGGCCACCCTGGCCGCCGGCGCGCGCCTGGAACCGCTCGGGCGCGATGCCCAGACGGCGGAAATGATTGGCGGCGAGCGCATAGCGGCGCTCCGCCACCAGCCGCGCGCGCACGGCCAGCGCCAGCTGGTCACGCTCCACCTTGGTCAGCGGCGCGACGACATCGGCGGCGACCGCATTGGTCTTTGCGTCGATGAGCGGGGTGTTGAGCGCGAGCTTGCCATTGCTCTCGCCGGAAAGGACGGCGGCGATCAGCGCCTGGCGTTGCTCGACGCGGGCGGCATGCACCTTGGCGGCGTGCTTGATCGCTTCGACCTTTGCCTGCATCGCGGCGACTTCGCCCTGCAGCCGGGCGAGCGCTGCCGCCTCGCCCTGCGGCCCGCCCAGCACGCCCGACAGCGCAACGGCGGAGGCCGCCGCCTGAGTCGCGCCATAAGCGGTGAAGCACAGGGTCACCCCGGCGCCGATCGCCAGCGCCGCCTGCGTGCGCCCTGCCACGCTGAACCGGCGCAGGCTGTGGCCATCATGCAGGATGAAATCGCGGGTCTTGAACTGACCCTTCACCTGATGCGCCAGATCAGCAAAACGAAGCGACTTGAACAAAATCATGCAACCCCAGCGCTCTCTGCAACTGGCCCCGCCCGAGCCAACAATTTTCGATCACGCCCCCACGCGTGGAAGGAACTCGAGTCTCTTGAACGGGGAAGGCCCGGACAGGCAATAGCCGGCGGCCGCCAGCGGGGCAGGCCGAACCCAACATACGATGAGTCGTTTATCCGGCAAAATACTTAACTGGGCAGTGCGGCTGCCAACCCCCGAAAAGCGAATCGGCCATGGCTTTGCGCGGATTTTCGGCTCCGCGTCGATTCAATCGGCACGGCGCCCGCCAGCAGATGGTAAAGGCGCCAAGGCGCGGCTACAGCGCCTTGGCCGCCGCCAGCACCTCTTCGGCATGCCCCGGCACCCTTACCTTGCGCCAGGCGCGCGCGAGCTTGCCCTCAGCATCGAACAGGAAGGTCGAACGGTCGATGCCCATATATTTCTTGCCGTACATCGATTTTTCCACCCAGGCGCCGAACGCCTCGATCACTTCATTGCCTTCGTCGCTGGCCAGCGGGATGGCGAGTGAGTATTTGTCGATGAATTTCTTATGCTTGGTGGGTGAATCCGCAGAAACGCCGAGAAGATTGACGCCGATCGCGGCAAAGGCGGCGGCGTGCGCGCTGAAATCCTGTGCCTCGCGCGTGCAGCCGGGCGTGTCGTCCTTGGGATAGAAATAAAGCACCAGCGGCTTGCCGACATGGCTGCGCAGCGACAGCGGCTGGCCGTCGATGCCGGTCAGCTCCATGTCGGGGATCATTCCGCCTTCCTCAAGCGCCATGGTTGGTCCTTTCCGTCAGGTTGTGCCATGCCTGTGCCACGGTCGCGCGAGTCGCGTCGAGACGCTCCATCACCGCCGCCCAGCCCCCCAGCGCCAGCGCGCGCGCGACCAGCGCCTGGGTGGCCGCGCCCGGCACCTGGCCATCGGGCGCGACCAGCCGCGTCACGATCAACAGCCTTTTGAGAAAGCGGTGCGCGTCGAGCAGGTCGCCCGGCGCCAGCCCCGCCCCGGCCAGCGCGGCAATCGCCTGGGGCAGGCGCGGGTCGAAGCCGGTGCGGTGCGTCAGCTGCAGCGCGTGCACGGTGAATTCCAGATCGACGAGCCCGCCGGGCAGCAGCTTGACGTCGAGCGGCCCGGCCGGCGGCTTGTGCGCTGCCATCTCGCGCCGCATCGCCGCTGCGTCCGCCACGATGTCGCGCGCGGGGCGGTCGCCGTTCAGCACGTCCGCAATGATCGCGCCCACCGATGCCCGGGCGGCCGGGCTGCCGAACACCGGCCGCGCGCGGCACAGCGCCATATGCTCCCAGGTCCAGGCCTGTTCGCGCTGATAGCGGGCAAAGCCGTCGAGCGAGACGACCAGCGGCCCCTCCCCGCCCGATGGCCGCAGCCGCGTGTCGATCTCGTAAAGCGCCCCGGCCGGCGTCGGCACCGACAGGCCGGCGGTCAGACGTTGTGCGAGCCTGTTGTAGTAAAGCGTTGCCGCCAATGGCTTTTCACCATCGGACTCGGCCCGGTAATCGCCGGTGAACAGATAGACCAGGTCCAGGTCCGACGCATGGGTCAGCTCGCTGCTGCCCAGCCGCCCCAGCGCCAGCACCACCAGCTCGCTGTCGGGCACGCGGCCGTGGCGCCGGGCGAAATCGCGCTCCACCGCCTGCGCCATCACCTCGATCGCGGCTTCCGCCACCCGCGCATAGCCGCCCCCCACGGCGGACGGGTCCGCCGTAGCCGCGATCAGCTGCACCCCCAGCGCAAAGCGCTTCTCGCCCGCAATGTGGCGCACATGATCGAGCACGCCCTCGTAACTCGTGCCGTCGCGCGGCGTCATTTCGGACACCAACTCGTCGACGCTGCCGGGCGGATCGAGCGCGGTCGCATCGATCAGCGCGTCGAACAGCGCCGGGCGCCGGCCCAGCGCCTCGGCCAGCGGCGGCGCGTGGCTCAGGATCGCGCCCAGCAGCCGCGCCAGCGCCGGCTGCGCCTCCAGCAGGCGGAAGAAATTGAGCGCACTTGGCAGGCCAGTGAGCAGATGGTCCAGCCGCAGGATCGCCGCCGCCGGATCGGGTGCCTCGCCCAGCGCGCGGGCCAGGCCGGGCAGCACCGCCTCCAGCGCTTCCTGCGCGGCGGCGCTGCGCAGCGCGGGATAGGTGCCGGCGCGCCATCGCTCGATCCGCGCGGCAGCGGTCGCGGCGCCTTCGCCGGCAAAGCCCATGCCACCCAGCGCCGCCTGCAGATTGGCGCTCTCGCGCGGCAGGCCCGGCTCCCCTTCCGGCTCCAGCCCCTGATAGATGGCGGAGGTGCGCTCGACATGCGGGGCGAGCGCCGCCAGCAGCGCGGCACCGTCGGCCATGCCGTGCAGCTGCGCCAGCCCGTCGAGCGCGGCGCCGGCGGGCAGCAGATGCGTCTGCCGGTCATCGACCATCTGCACGCGGTGCTCGATGGTGCGATACAGCGTATAGGCCGCGCTCAGGTCACGCGCCTCATCCTCGGCGATCCAGCCGCCCCGGGCGAGCGCGGCGAGGGCATCGACGGTGGCGGGCACGCGCACGGCCCGGTCACGCCCGCCATGGATCAGCTGGTGAATCTGCGCGAAAAACTC
>NZ_JAIESM010000090.1 GCF_019746015.1 Sphingomonas sp.
GAGTGACGGGGCTCGAACCCGCGACCTCCGGCGTGACAGGCCGGCGCTCTAACCGACTGAGCTACACCCGCGCATCAGTGAGGCGGCGCGGATAGGCGAGGCTTGGCCCCCTGTCAACCGCCATCATTGCCGGGGCCGGAACCGCGCTGGCCACCACGCTCGCTGCGCCGTCGCAACTGGCCCAGCGTGCCATGCTCGAACAGGAAGCCGGCAATGTCCGGCTGGCCGGCAGCCGCCACCACCGTCTGCGCGATGATCAGGATGGGCACCGCCAGCAGCGCGCCCGCCGTGCCCCATACCCAGCCCCAGAAGCTCAGTGAAATCAATATCATGATCGGATTGATCGTGAGCCGGCGCCCCACGATGAGCGGGGTGATGACATTGGCTTCCAGCAGGTGCGCGCCGATCATGATCACCGCCGGCACCAGCGCCACCCACAGATCGGTAAACGTCATCAGCCCGCCCAGCGCGAGCAGCCCCACCGCCCCGATCGGCCCGAAATAGGGAACATAATTCAACAGCGCGACGATGCCGCCCCACATCAGCGGATAGGGCATGCCCATCAGCCACAGGCACAGCACGATCACCAGCCCCAGCGCCAGATTGATGACCGAGATGGTGCCCAGATAGGAGGAGGTGTCGTCCACCACGTCCTGAATCACCCGCGCGGTGGCCATGGCGCCATCGAAGCTGGCGCGGCTGGTGATGGTCTGCCGCCGCAGCCGCGTCCACCCGGCCAGGAAGAAGAACACGATCAGCGCACCGAAGAAGATGTGGATGAACACGCTGGGCGCCGACACCGCGATCAGATCGATCAGCGAACTCGGCGGCACCGGCTGCGCCTGCACCTGCGCCTGCGCGGCCGACGCCATGCTCTGGGCAGAGCCTTGCGCGAGCTTCATCGCGGCCTTGTCCACATAGCGGGCAAAGCTGTCATACAGGTCGAGCAGCGGCTTCAGATTGGCCTGGATGCGGCCGATCCGTTCCGGCAGCAGGCGGAAGAACTGCGCCGCCGGCACGATGATGGCGACCAGCACCGCGTTCGCCGCGGCCAGAAACCCCGCCACGCACAGGAACGCCGCCAGCGGCGCCGGCACCCGCCGCCGCTCCAGCCATTCGAGCACCGGCACCAGCGCGATGGCGATCACGATCGCGGCGGTCAGCGGCATGAAGAATTCAAAGCCCGCCCGCAACGCGAACGGCAGGCCCAGCAGCAGCCCAACGCCGGCAATCAGCGTGAGCGCGGCGAGCAGCCGGTCACGCGGGTGCACCCGGTCGCCCGCCACCTCGTTGTCGATATGCTCCTGCTGGTCCGCCATGTCGCTGTCCATCAATGCTGCGCAAGCTTTAGCGGCATTCCCCTTGCCCGCAATCCCGGCTAGCGTCGATGGCATGACCGATATCCTGCTTGTCATCGACGCCGGCACCACCTCCACCCGGGCCATGGCGTTCACGCCCCAGGGCAATTGCCTTGCCACTCAGGCCAGCGAGATCACCCAGCATTATCCCGAACCCGGCTGGGTGGAGCATGACGCCGCCGAAATCTGGGCGCGCACCCGCGCCGTGACCGAGGGCGTGATCGCGGCCGTTGGCGGGCCGGCCCGCATCGCCGCCATCGGCATCACCAACCAGCGCGAAACCGTGGTGTTCTGGGACAAGGTGACCGGCGAGCCGATTGCGCCCGCCATCGTCTGGCAGGACCGGCGCACCGCCGCCGATTGCGCCGCGCTGAAAGAGGCCGGGCATGAACCGCTGGTGCAGGCGCGCACCGGGCTGCTGCTCGACCCCTATTTCTCCGGCTCGAAGATCGGCTGGGCGTGGCGCCACTGGCCGCAACTGGCGGAAGCGGGCGAGCGGCTGGCGATCGGCACGGTGGAAAGCTGGCTGGTCTGGAAGCTGACCGGCGGGGCGCATCTGACCGATGCGACCAACGCCAGCCGCACCGCGCTGATGGCGATCGGCAGCGGCGGCTGGGACGACGGGCTGATCGAGCTGTTCGGCGTACCGCGCGCGGCGCTGCCCGAAATCGTCGATTGCGCGGGCCGCTTTGGCGAGACGACATTGTTCGGCGGCGCGATTCCCATTTGCGGGCTGGCCGGCGACCAGCAATCGGCCACCATCGGCCAGGCGTGCCTGGCACCCGGCGATACCAAGGCGACGTTCGGCACCGGCGCCTTCATCCTGAGCCAGGCCGGCGCCACGCCGCCGGTGTCGCGCAACCGGCTGCTGTCGACCGTGCTGTGGCAGCTGGGCGGGCGGCGCGCCTATGCACTGGAAGGATCCGTGTTCGTGGCGGGCAGCCTGATCAAATGGCTGCGCGATTCGCTGGGGCTGATCACGCAGGCGGCCGAGAGCGAGGCACTGGCGCGATCGGTGACGGACAATGGCGGCGTCTATCTGGTGCCGGCGCTGTCTGGCCTGGGCGCGCCATGGTGGCAGCCGGAGGCGCGCGCGGCGATTACCGGCCTGTCCTTCGCCAGCGGCCGGGCGCATGTGGTGCGCGCCGCGCTGGAGGCGATGGCGCATCAGGTGCACGATCTGAAGACCGCCTTCGCCGCCGACGGGGTGGACTGGCAGACGCTCAGGATCGATGGCGGCATGGTCGCCAACAACTGGATGGCGCAGGATCTGGCCGATATTCTGGGCGTCGCGGTTGAGCGGCCGCGCTTTGCCGAGACGACGGCGCTGGGCGCGGCGATGCTCGCCGGGGTCGGCGCCGGGCTGTTCGGCGATCTGGCCGAGGCAGCGGCCATGCGCGGCACGATTGACGGGTTTGCGCCGGCCATGGCACCGGCCACGCGACAGGTGCGGCTGGCCGGCTGGGCAGCCGCGGTCGGCGCCGTCGTCGCGCAGGCGTAAATCGCCCGTTCAGCGGCACTTTGCTCTTGCAGTGTAGGCCAGCCCACGGCAGCGTGCACCCGGATCGACCGGTATCGCATCGGCGCGCGCCAGCCCGGGCTGGCTGCGGCGCAGGCGTCCCCGGCCGCATCCTGATAAGGAGGATTATGATGGGTCGTTCTTTGACGTTGGTGGCAGCAGGCGGCGCGGTGGCAATCGCGGCCGGTGTCGCGCTGGTTTCTTTCGCGCCCCCCGCCTCGGCTCAGGCAGCTTTGGTCGCGCAGGGGCAGAAACTCTATCAAACCCAGTGCGGCATCTGCCACGCGCCCGCGCAGAACAAGATCGGCCCGATGCACAAGGGCATCGTGAACCGCGCGGTGGCGACCGTGCCGGGCTTCCGTTATTCGGCCGCACTCAAGAAGCTGGGCGGCACCTGGACGCCGGCGCGGCTCGACACCTGGCTCGCCAACCCGCAGGCAATGGCCAAGGGCTCGACGATGGTGCTGCGCGTCAACGACCCGAACCAGCGCAAGGCGATCATCGCCTATCTGGCGACGCTGAAATAAGCGCTGGTTCAATGAGAAAAAAACGCGCCGCGGTGGGGAGCCGGGGCGCGTTTTTCTTTGCGGGGAGATGCCATGGTTTCGCACATCACGGCGGCTACCATGTTCGAGTCAATGCTGCTGGCCGATCCCTCGTTCGCGCCACGTTGGGCGGCATTCTGCACCGAGTGGGCCGATGAGACCGATCCGCCGCTCTATCTCGCTCTTTCCTCGTTGGCCGAGCACATACTGGACTGTTTAGGAGCTGGCAGGACCGAGCGGTTTGAGTCGGTGTTCGCGGTCGTCGAACGCTGGCATGTCGAGGGCGATCTCTACGTCGCCGAAGCCGCATCCATCGGCCTGCTTGAATCGCTGCAGAATCTGGCGGGCGGCAACCGCCCGCGGCCAGCGACGGTCGAGCAATGGCTAGGGCCCGAGAGCAGGCGATGGTGGGATAAGCTGGATCGCTATTGGGCGGGCAACGGTCGCGCGCGCTCAACGCCCGACTAGGCGCGCCTTTTCTTTGCCCGCCGTCCAGCCGGCATCCGCGCCGCAACCTGTCCCGTATATCCTTCCAGGCCAAGGCGTTAGCGCGCCCTGCGCCGCCAATGGCAGGTGTTGATGGGTGACGTGCTGAGCAACATATTGGACACGGTCGCGCTGAAGGCGGCATCATATTTTCACACCGACTTCCGGCCGCCTTTCGGCGTGGAATTGCCGGCGCTGCCGCGCACTGCGCGCTTCCACCTGGCGCTGCAGGGCAGTTGCTGGGTGCAGCTCGGCTCAGGCGCGTCGGCGCGGCTGTCACCCGGCGATCTGGTGCTGGTGCCGCATGGCGCCGCGCACCGCCTGCTGAGCGCCGAAGGGGCGCCCGCGGCCATGCTCGCCACCCCGCCGGTGGTGTCGCCGCTCCGCGCCGGTCAAGGCCCGGCGGAAAGTGCGTGCCGGCTGGTGTGCGGTCACTTCACCGTCGCGGCCGGCGCCGATCATCCGCTGCTGCGCGCTTTGCCCGAACTGATCCATATCACCGCGCCGGATCGCGCGCGCCAGCCCATGCTTGACGAGATCGTCGGGCTCATCACCCGGCGGCTGGCGGCCGGCGATGCCGGGGCCACGACGTCGATCAGCCGCCTTTCCGAAGTGCTGTTCATCGAAATGATGCACGCCAGCGTCGCGCAGGCGCCGGCCATCGCCCGCATCATGGCGGCGGTGCACGACCCGCAGATCGGTCGCGCGCTCTCACTGATCCATGACGATGTCGCCAGCGCGTGGACGGTCGCGCGGCTGGCAAGCGCGGCGGCGATGTCGCGCAGCCGCTTTGCCGAGCGGTTCCGCGCGCTCGTCGGCCTCGCACCAATGCACTATGTCGCCGAATGGCGGCTGCAAACAGCGCTCAGCCTGCTGAACGGTGGCGCGGTGCCGGTGAAGGTGGTGGCGGCGCGCGTCGGCTTCAAATCAGCGGCCGCGTTCACCCGTGCCTTTTCAGCGCGTTACGGCGTGCCACCAGCGCGGCTGCGGCGACAGCGGCACGACGACACGCTTTAGCGACGCGCCCCTTGCGCGATCTTGCCCAGATGGACCGCACTGGGCTTTGGCGTGCGCTTGAAGCTGGCCCGGTCAACCGCGACCAGCCCGAAATGCTGGGCATAGCCCGCCGTCCACTCGAAATTGTCGAGCAGCGACCAGTGGAAATAGCCGCGCACATCGGCGCCATCAGCCTGCGCCGCGCGCATCGCGGCAAGCGCGGCGTCGATATAGGCCACACGCCGGCTGTCATCATTGGTGGCGATGCCGTTTTCGGTGACGTAGATCGGCCTGCCCGCCAGCTTCCACGCATCGCGGATCGTCGCCCCCAATGCCTGCGGATAGAATTCATAACCGGCGGCGGTCCGCTCGGCGCCATCGGGCGGGGGCAGCAATCCGTCCGGCCCGACCCGGAACCGCGTATAGGTCTGCACGCCGACAAAATCGGCGCGGCGCGCAACGTCGAGCCAGGGGCCATAAAGCTCCGCCTTGAAGCTTTCGGCCTGATTCCCCTCGCCCACGCCTTCCACGGCCTGCATGGTGAGCGTGACGCCGACCGGGTAACGGCCCGGCCCTGCCTTCAGCGCCGCAACCGCCAGATCATGCGCCTTCACGAACTGCGCCTCGCTCTTGGCGATGTCGGCGAACAGCACATTGGCAAAGCGCGCCGAGCCGCTCGCCCGGGCACAGGCCGCAAGCATCGCGCCGATCAGTTGCGCAACCGGCGGCCTGATCAGGCCAGACAGCTTCAGCAGCCGGGCAATATTGGCTTCGTTGAAGGTGGTTGCCGCCGCCATCCGCCCGCCCAGATGGCGGCCGACGCGATCGGCAAAGCGCGCGAACAATTCCGGGCTGTCCGCCTCCTCAAAGCCGCCGCGCGCCGCGAACCAGCGCGGCACCGACCAGTGGCCGAGCGTGACCATTGGCGCCAGGCCATGCGCGGCGCAGGCGTCGAGCACGCGGGCATAATGATCCAGCTCGGCGACGGAGAACTGGCCCGGCTCCGGCTCGATCCGCGACCATTCGATGCCGAAGCGATGCGCGTTGAAGCCCAGCCGCTGCGCCAGCGCGATATCCTCGGCATAACGGTGATAGGCGTCGCACGCATCGCCGGAGGGTTCGGTGAAGGCGGTGGGCTTCACATGCTCGGCAAGCCAGAAGTCCGAATTGACATTGTTACCCTCGATCTGGTGCGCGCTGGTGGCGGTGCCCCACCAGAAGCCGGATGGTGCCATGGTCCGTCCCTTTCCGCCTGGCCTGGCAGCGGCGGGCAACGCCGCCGCGCCCGCGGCCGCCAGCGCCCCGGTCAGCATGGCGCGGCGCGACGCGGTCACGCCGCCTGCTCGGTGCGATCCTCGAAGAAGGATTTCAGCTCGCGCTTCAGAATCTTGCCATTGGCGTTCCTCGGCAGCGTTTCCTCCGAAAAGCGGATCGCGACCGGCACCTTGAACGCGGCCAGATGCTGGCGCACCCAGGCCTGCAGCTCGGCCTCGGTCGCGCTGGTGCCCGGCGCCAGATGGACGACGGCGGCCGGCTCCTCGCCCAGCGTGCGGTGCGGCAGGCCGATCAGCGCGGCATCGGTAACGGCGGGGTGCGCGTAGAGCACATTCTCCACCTCGCTCGAATAGATATTCTCGCCGCCACGGATGATCATGTCCTTCGCGCGGTCGACGATGTAGAGGAACCCCTCCTCGTCCAGCCGGGCCAGATCGCCGGTCCTCACCCAGCCATCGACGAAGGTTGCCGCCGTCGCCTCGGGCTTGTTCCAATAGCCTTTCACGATCATCGGCCCGCGCGCCCACAGCTCGCCCACCTCGCCCACGGGCAGTTCGGCGGTGCCATCCTCGTTCATGATCTTCAGGTCGGCAACCGCGACCGCCGGGCCGGCGCTGGTCGGGCGGTTGAGATAATCCTCGGCGCCGTGCCCGGTCACTGTCGCCATCGTCTCGGTCATGCCCCAGCCATTGCCGGGCAGCGCGCCGAACTCGGCATAGATGCGCTTCACCAGCTCGGGCGCCGATGGCGCGCCGCCATAGGAAATCGCCTCGATCGACGACAGGTCGTAAAGGTGGCGATCGGGGTGTTCGAGCAGCTGCCACGCAATTGTCGGCACGCCGCCCGTCGCGTGGATCTTCTCGCGCTGGATCAGCTCCATCGCGGCGACCGGCTCCCATTTGCGCATGAAGATCATCGTCGATCCGCTGGCCAGCACGCCCATCATCCCGGCGCTGCACGCCGTCACATGGAACAGCGGAATGACCGTGAGCATCTTCTTGGGCTCGGGCGCGGCCGGAATGGCATCACCCCGGCGCAGCAGCGTGCGCGCCGCCGAATAGCCGCTGGAAAAGATGTTGGTGACAAGGTTGCGGTGCGAGCCCAGCGCACCCTTGGGGTGGCCAGTCGTGCCGCTGGTGTAGAAGATGGTCGCCGCGTCTTCAGGGCCGATCGCCACCTGCGGCAGCGGCACATCGGCAAGCGCTGCCCAGTCATGCGGGGTGCCGATCAGGTCGGTGAACGCCTCCGCCTTGCCCGACAGCGCGCCGCGCGGGCGGGCAACGAAAATCCGTTCCAGATCGGGGAGCGCGGCATAATGATCGTCGGCGACCAGCCGCTCATGCCGCTCGCCATCGATGAACAGCATCCGCGCGCCCGAATCCTTCAGGCCATATTCAAGCTCGGCCCCCGTCCACCAGGCGTTGAGCGGCACCATGATCGCGCCGATCGAGACGGCGGCAAAGAACACCACCGGCCATTCGGGCAGGTTGCGCATGCACAGCGCGACCCGGTCACCCTTCTGCACGCCCATCGCCGCCAGCTTGGTGGCCAGATGGGCAATCGCGCGGAAATTGGCGTCATAGGTGACGCGTTCATCCTCATGGATGGTGAATTCGCGCGCGCCGTGCAGACGCGAGAACTGCACAAGCAAGGCAAGGTTCGGCGGCGCGTTCTTCCAGGTGCGCGTCGGCACGCCCTCGATCGCCACCGTCTCCATCTCGAAGCGGGCGCCGGGCGCGGTCAGCGCCGCCTCGATCTCCTTCAGGCTCATCTTCGGCCAGGCCGGGTCCAGCGCGATCAACGGTTCTTGGGTGACGGGGCTCGACACGCGGCAACTCTCCTTGGCGATTATGGTTCGGGGCGCTGCCACCCCTTTTGGCGCGAAGGTTAGTGTTGATTCGCGCCGCGCTCAAGGCAATAGAGAGGCAGGTTTCGAAACAGGGGTATGGACGAAGCGATGGCATTGGCGGATCCCGAATCGCTCGGCTTTGACGCGGCCCGGCTGGCGCGCATCGACCCGTTGCTGAACAGCCGATATCTGGCCACCGGCCTGCTGCCCAACGCCCAGCTGCTGATCGCGCGCGAGGGCGAGATCGTCCATTTTTCCAGCCAGGGCGCAGCGCGCGAGGGCGGCGCGGCGATCAACGACCAGTCGCTGTTTCGAATCGCCAGCATGACCAAGCCGATCACCTCGCTGGCGTTCATGATGCTGGTGGAGGAAGCGCTGGTCGCGCTCGACACGCCGGTCCACCATGTGCTGCCCGAGTTCAAAGGCGTGGGCGTCTATAATGGCGGCGGCGCGGGCGTGCCCTTTGCCACCAGGCCCACCGCCGAGCCGATGCGCATGGTCGACCTGCTGCGCCACACCGCCGGGCTGACCTATGGCTTTCAGAACCGCAGCAATGTCGATGCGGCCTATCGCGAGCTGAAGCTGGAGAACTGGTTCGGTAATTACGATCTGGACGAATTCGTCGCGGCGCTGGGCAAGCTGCCGCTGGAATTCTCGCCGGGCACAGCATGGAATTATTCGGTGGCAACCGATGTGCTGGGCGCGGTGGTGCAGCGCGTGTCGGGCATGCCGTTCGACCAGTTCCTGGCCACCCGCATCTTCGCGCCGCTGAAGATGCACGACACCTTCTTTTCCGTGCCGGCGGACAAGATCGACCGGCTGACCGACTGTTATGACTGGGTGCCCGGCGGCAAGAAGCTGTTCGACGCGGGCGAAAAAAGCGCGTGGAGCCGGCCGCCGCGCCTGCTTTCCGGCGGTGGCGGGCTGGTGTCGACCGCGCTCGACTATCACCGTTTCTGCACCATGTGCCTGAACGGCGGCGTGCTGGACGGGGTGCGTCTGGTCAGCCGCAAGACGCTGGACCTGATGACGCAGAACCACCTGCCCGGCGGCGGCGATCTGGCCGGTATGTCGAAATCGCTGTTCAGCGAAACGCAGAATGCCGGCACCGGCTTTGGCCTGGGCTTTGCTGTCAATATCGATCCGGTCCGCTCGATGATGCCGGGGTCGGTGGGCGAATATTATTGGGGCGGCATGTTCTCGACCGCCTTCTTCATCGACCCCGTCGAGCGCATCCACATGATCTTCATGACGCAGCTGCGCCCGTCGAGCACCTATCCGATCCGGCGCGAGCTGAAGACGATGATCTATTCGGCGCTGACCTGACCTTCCTTTTCCGGCGCGGCTTTGCTGCGCCCTTCCCACAACCAAAGCAAATCTTCTGGAGAGAGCAACATGACCAGCCCCATCACCACCGAACGCCACGGCGACGTGCTCGTCATCTTTTCGGACAGCCCGCCGGTGAACGCGCTGGGCGCCGCCGTGCGCCAGGGGCTGGACGCGGGCGTACGCGAGGGGCTGGGCGATCCCGCGATCAAGGCGATGGTCATCGCCTGTAAGGGCAAGACCTTCTTTGCCGGCGCCGACATCACCGAATTCGGCAAGCCGCCGGTCGAGCCGATGCTGCCGGGCCTGCTCGACATGATCGAGGCGGCCGACAAGCCGGTGATCGCGGCGATCCACGGCACCGCGCTCGGCGGCGGGTGCGAGGTGACGCTGGCCTGCCATTACCGCATCGCCGTGCCCTCCGCCGTGATCGGCACGCCCGAGGTGAAGCTGGGCCTGCTGCCCGGCGCCGGCGGCACCCAGCGCATTCCGCGCGTGGCCGGCGTGAAGCTGGCGCTGCAGATGACGGCGATCGGCGACCCGATCAGCGCGACGCTTGCCCAGCAGGCAGGGCTGGTGGACCGGCTGGCCGGCGAGACCAGCCTGGTCGAGGACGCGGTGGCCTTTGCCCGTGAAGTGGCCGATGTCCGCCCGCTGCCGCGCGCCAGCGACAAGACCGCCACTGCCGACCCCGACGCCGTGGCCGCGTTCAGGAAAGACAATGCCAAGCGCTTCCGCGGCTTCGACGCGCCGGCCGCCAACATCGCCTGTGTTGAGAAGGCAACCGATGGCTCGACCTTCGCAGACGGCATCAAGTTCGAACGCGAAAGCTTCATGAAGCTGATGTTCGGCAGCCAGTCCGCCGCGATGCGCCACATGTTCTTTGCCGAGCGCAAGGCGGCAAAGATCGACGGAATCGCCGACGATATCGCGCTGCGCCCGATCAAGAAGGTGGGCGTGATCGGCGCCGGCACCATGGGCGGCGGCATCAGCATGAACTTCCTGTCGGCGGGCATTCCCGTCACCATCGTCGAAATGGCGCAGGAAGCGCTGGATCGCGGCACCGGCGTGATCCGCAAGAATTACGAAGCCTCGGCCGCCAAGGGGCGGCTGAAGCCCGAACAGGTGGAAGCGGCGATGGGCGCGCTGACCCCGACGCTCAGCCTCGACGATCTGGCCGATTGCGACCTGGTGATCGAGGCCGTCTATGAAAACATGGACGTCAAGAAGGAGCTGTTCGGCAAGCTCGACAAGATCGTGAAGCCGGGCGCCATCCTTGCCTCCAACACCAGCTATCTGAATGTCGACGAGATTGCCGCATCGACCGGCCGCCCGCAGGACGTGCTGGGCATGCACTTCTTCTCGCCCGCCAATGTGATGAAGCTGCTGGAAGTGGTGCGCGGCGCCAAGACGGCGGACGATGTGCTGGCCACCGTCATGGCGCTTGCCAAGAAGATCAAGAAGGTCGCGGTGGTCGCCGGCGTCTGCCACGGCTTTATCGGCAACCGCATGCTGATGCCGCGCCAGGTGGAGGCGAACAAGCTGCTGATGGAAGGCGCGACGCCGGAACAGATCGACCGCGTGCATGTGGAATTCGGCATGCCGATGGGGCCGTTCCAGATGAGCGATCTCGCCGGCGTCGACATCGGCTGGCACCGCGACCCCAGCCGGATCGAGAATATCCGCGATGCGCTGTGCGCCGAGGGGCGCTGGGGCCAGAAAAAGGGCGCGGGCTTCTATGACTATGACGAGAAGCGCAACCCGACGCCCAGCGCCCGCGTGGCCGAGATCATCGAGGATTTCCGCTCGAAGTCGAACCTGCCCAAGCGCGAGATTTCGGACGAGGAAATCATCGAGCGCACGCTCTACACCATGGTCAACGAAGGCGCGCTGATCCTGGAGGAGAAGATGGCGCAGCGCGCGAGCGACATCGATGTCGTGTGGATCTATGGCTATGGCTGGCCGGTCTATCGCGGCGGGCCGATGTTCTGGGCCGATCTGGAAGGCGCCAAGAAGATCGTCGCGGGGCTGGAAAAGCACGGCTTCACGGTGGCGTCGCTGCTGAAGACCAATGCCGAGACCGGCGGGCGGTTCAATTGAGACACGCCCACAGATCCTCCCCGTTCACGGGGAGGGGGACCATGCGAAGCATGGTGGAGGGGGCTGGGACCAGTAGCCCGCCCCCTCCACCAAGCCGCTTCGCGTCTTGGTCCCCCTCCCCGCAGGCGGCGAGGATTTGATGCGTACCGCCCTCGCCACCGCCGCCGCGATCCGCGCCGGTGAAACGACCGCGCTTGCCGAATGCGACGCGGCAATCGCGCGGATCGAGGCGGGCGATGGCGCGATCAACGCGGTGGTGGTGCGCGATTTCGATCGCGCCCGCGAAGCGGCGCGCGCGGCCGATGCGCGGGTGTCGGCGGGGGAGCTGAGCGGCAACCTGGCCGGGGTGCCGATGACGGTGAAGGAAGCGTTCGACG
Source organism: Sphingomonas sp. (assembly GCF_019746015.1). Classification (GTDB taxonomy): domain Bacteria; phylum Pseudomonadota; class Alphaproteobacteria; order Sphingomonadales; family Sphingomonadaceae; genus Sphingomonas. The sequence continues at coordinate 11,832 of NZ_JAIESM010000090.1, forward strand.
TCGCCGGCCTGCCCACCTGCTGGGGCGTGGCGGGCTTTGCCGATCCCGTCGCCGTCGCCGACGCCACGGTCGTCGCGCGGCTGAAGGCGGCGGGTGCGATTATTCTGGGCAAGACCAATGTCGCGCCCTTCCTGACCGACTGGCAGTCGGACAATCCGGTCTATGGCCGCACCCGCCACCCGGCGGACCCGGCGCGGACTCCCGGGGGCTCCTCAGGCGGCTCGGCGGCGGCGCTGGCGGCGGGGTTCGTGCCGCTGGAACTCGGGTCGGACATCGGCGGCTCGATCCGCCTGCCGGCGCATTTCTGCGGGGTGTGGGGGCACAAGCCGAGCTGGGGCATCGTACCGCAGCATGGCCATGTCCTGCCCGGGCAGGACATCGCCGATCAGCCGCTGAACGTTATCGGCCCGCTGGCGCGCGATGCGGACGATCTGGCGGCGGTGCTGCCGCTGCTGGCCGATGCCCCCCTCGCCCCGGCGGCGCTGCCGGCCCCGACGGCGCTGCGGGTGCTGATGCTGACCGGTCACCCCGCCGCGCCGACGGCATCGGCCGTGCGCGCCGGCGTCGAACGCGCCGGCGCCGCGCTCGAACGGCTCGGCGCGCGGGTCGACACCCAAAGCGCGCTGCTGCCCGATCTGGCAGCGCAGCACGCAAGCTATGTGAAGATGCTCGCCATCACTTTCGCGCGGGGTGCGGCCGCGGCTTCGGGCAGGATGGCGACCGCCGCCGACTGGTTCGCGCTGATGGATGAACAGGCCCGCGCCACCCGCGCCTGGGGCCGGCTGTTCGCCCATTATCACGCGGTCATCGCGCCGCCCGACATCGTGACCGCCTTCGCGCACGATTCCGCGCCGTTCAACGGCCGGACACTGGCGGTGGACGGCGCCACCACCGCTTATGACAACCAACTCGCCTGGCCGGGGGTTGCCACCTTCCCCGGGCTGCCCGCCACCTGCTTTCCCGTCGCCAATGCAGACGATCCTTTGCCGACCGGGGTACAGCTGATAACCAACCGCCTGACCGATCTGAGCGCGATCGCGCTCGCCAAGCTTGTTCACGGAGCCTTGCAATGACCGATCTCGAAACCTTCCGCGCCGACACCCGCGCCTGGCTGGAGGCGAACTGCCCGCCGGAAATGCGCGAACCCGTGCAGGGCGACGAGGATATCTGCTGGGGCGGCCGCAATGCCCGCTTCAAGCCCGGGCAGAAGGAATGGATGGACGCGATGGCCGGGCGCGGCTGGACCGTGCCCGACTGGCCCACCCAATATGGCGGCGGCGGGCTGTCGCCCGAGCAGACCAAGGTGCTGCGCCAGGAAATGGCAGCGATGAAGTGCCGCAACCCGCTCAACAGCTTCGGCATTTCCATGCTCGGGCCGGCGCTGCTCAAATATGGCACCGAAGCGCAGAAGCTGGAGCATCTGCCCAAGATCGCGCGCGGCGAAATCCGCTGGTGCCAGGGCTATTCGGAACCCAATGCCGGGTCAGACCTCGCCAGCCTGGCCACCTCTGCCGAGGATGATGGCGACCATTTCGTCATCAACGGGCAGAAGGTGTGGACCAGCTATGCCGACAAGGCCGACTGGATCTTCTGCCTGGTGCGCACCGAAAAGGGCGACAAGCATAACGGCATTTCGTTCGTGCTGTTCGACATGGCAACGCCCGGCGTTTCCACCAAGCCGATCCTGCTGATCAGCGGCTATTCGCCCTTTTGCGAGACGTTTTTCGACAATGTCCGCGTGCCCAAGGCCAATCTGGTCGGTGAACTGAACCGGGGTTGGGACGTCGCCAAATATCTGCTGGGGCATGAGCGCGAGATGATCTCCGGCATGGGGCTGGGCACGGTCAGCGGCAATCCGCTGATCGAGGGTGCGCTGGCGACGATCGGGCTTGATGCGCATGGCCGCCTGGCCGACCCGCTGCTGCGCGCGCAGATCGCGCTGTTCGAAGTGCGCGCGCGCGCCTTTGGCATGATGTCCGAACGCTTCATCGACGAGCTGAAGGTGGGCCGCGCCCACCCCGCCCAGCCGAGCATGATGAAATATTACGGCACCGAGCTGAACAAGGCGCGGCACGAGCTGATGATGGCGGCGGGCGGCTCCGACGCGCTGGAATGGGAGAGCGAGCGCTCCAACCACGGCGCCGGCCCGCGCGCCTGGCTGCGCACCAAGGCCAATTCGATCGAAGGCGGCACCAGCGAGGTGCAGCTGAACATCGTCGCCAAGCGCATTCTGGACCTGCCCAGCGCCTAGGAGATTTGACAGCCCACAACACCCCGTTTGTGTCGAGCGCAGTCGAGACACGCAGGGCCGGGCACCGCACCTGCCAACACGTCCCTCGACATTGCTCGGGACGAACGCATTTGATGAGATCGACCGATGCCGGTCTGCCGCTGAAGGAAGAACCCCATGCCGCTCTACCTGACCGAAGAACAGACGATGCTGCGCGACACTGCGCGCGATTTTGTGGGCGAACAGGCGCCCGTCAGCCATTTGCGCGCGCTGCGCGACGCGAACGACGCCGACGGCTTCAGCCGCGACCTATGGAAGCAGTTCGCCGAGATGGGCTTTACTGGCATCCTGATCGGTGAGGATCAGGGCGGGCTCGGCCTGGGCCATGTCGAGGCGGGCGTGGTGCTGGAGGAGATTGGCCGCAACCTCTCCCCCTCCCCCTTCCTCAGCACCGCCGTCGCGGCGGTGGAGGCGCTGAAAGGCACGCCGCATGCCGCGCGCTGGTTCCCGGGCATTCTCGCCGGGGAAACGGTGGCCGCGCTGGCCATCGACGAACGCGCGAAGCATGGCAGCGGCATCACCCTGCGCGCCGAGCGCTCGGGCAACGGTTTCCGCCTGTCGGGCGCCAAGCAGTTCGTCACCCATGGCCATGTCGCCGACCTGCTGATCGTTGCCGCGCGCACCAGCTTCAACGATGATGAGGATCAGGGTTTGACGCTGTTCGCGGTGGACGCCGGCGCCGCCGGCCTGACCGCCACGCCCGAACGGCTGGCCGATGCCAGCATCGCCGCGCGGCTGACTTTCGACGAGGTCGAGGTTGATGCCGATGCGGTGATCGGCGAAGTCGACCAGGGCATCGCGCCGCTTGGCCGCCTGCTGCGCGCGGCGCGGGCGGGCGCCTCGGCCGAGCTGCTGGGCGTCGGCGCGGGCGCGATGGACATGACGATAGGCTATCTGAAGGAGCGCAAGCAGTTCGGCGTGCGGATCGGCAGCTTCCAGGCGCTGCAGCACCGCGCGGCGCACCTCTATTCCGAAATGGAAGTCGCGCGGGCCGCCGTGCTGAAGGCGCAGCAACTGCTCGACGCCGGCGACGCGCGCGCGGATCAGGCCGTGGCCGTCGCCAAGGCGATGACCGGCCTTGCCACCACGCTCAGCGTGCAGGAAGGCATCCAGATGCATGGCGGCATCGGCATGACCGACGAATATGACATCGGTTTCTACATGAAGCGCGGCCGGGTGCTCACCGAGATGTTCGGCGATGCCAATTACCATGCCGACCAGCTGGCGCGCGCGGCGGGTTATTGATGAGCGCAGCCGCCCCGCCCCACCCCAGCCCCCACCCCAGCCCCCACCCCAGCAGCGCCGAGCTTGCCGCCAAACTGGTCGATCTGCTCGATGTGGAGCAGCTCGATACCGATCTCTATCGCGGCAAGCGCGGTGATGACGGCTTTGGTCGCGTGTTCGGCGGGCAGGTGATCGCGCAGGCGCTGCAGGCCGCACAGCGATCGACCGACGAGGACAAGCAGGCACACTCGCTGCACGCCTATTTCATGCGCCCCGGTGCCGAGGAGCACCCGATCATCTATCGCGTGGTGCGCGATTTCGATGGCAACAGCTTTGCCACCCGCCGCGTGATCGCCACGCAAAAGGGCGTGCCGATCCTCAGCCTCACCTGCTCGCTCCAGCGCTATGAGGAAGGCCTTGCCCATCAGGACGCAATGCCCGACGTGCCGGCGCCCGAGGAACTGAAAAGCGATCTCGAAATCCGGCTGGAAACGGTCGATCAGATGCCGGAGCGGTTCCGCGCCAATTTCACCCGCCCGCGCATGATCGAAAGCCGGCCGATCAACCCGCGCAGCTGGTTCAAGCCCGAAAAGCAGGAGCCGCGCCAGGCCAACTGGTTCCGCGTGGTGGCCCCGGTGGGCGACGATCCGGCGCTGCACCGGGCGATCCTCGCTTATGCGTCGGACATGTCGCTGCTTGGCACAGCGACGCTGGCGCACGGCGTCAACTGGATGACGCACAAGCTGCAGACCGCCAGCCTTGACCATGCGGTGTGGCTGCACGAGCCGTTCCGCGCCGATGAGTGGCTGCTCTATGTGTGCGACAGCCCGTGGACCGGCCATGCCCGCGGCTTCAACCGCGGCAAGATTTTCGCGCGCGACGGGCGGCTGGTCGCCAGCTGCGCGCAGGAAGGGCTGATCCGCCTGCGCGGCTGAACCTCGCCCTACAACCGCGTTCAGGCTGGGGCGAACCGCAATCGCCTATCGATAGGCCACGCTCCGATGCTTTCAGGAGAATGGCAATGCGGTTGATTGTTCCGATGGGCGCCGTCGCGCTGGCACTGGCCACCTTGGTGCCGGCCACGGGCGCCAGCGCGCAGTTTCACGATGGCTGGCAGGGTGGCGGCTATGGCCGCGACTTCCGCGAGGCTGACGGGCGCGGGTTCGACCGTGACGGGTTTGACCGGGGCGGGCGCGGCTGGCGCGACGACTGGCGCCGCGACGGGCATTGGGATGATGACTGGCGCCGCGACCGGGGCTGGCGCGGCGGTTGGGATGGCGGCTGGCGGCGCGATCGCGGCTGGCACCGTGGCTGGGATCGCGGGCGCGGCTGGCGCGGCTATGGCCGCTGCTGGACCGAATGGCGCTGGGGCGGCCCGGTGCGGGTGTGCCGTTGAAAAGAAGCCCCTCCCCTTCAGGGGAGGGGTTGGGGTGGGCTCAATGCGGCCGGGGTATTGCGTGGTCCGCCCAAGCCGCTCTGCGCGGTATTACACCGCCGTCTTGCCATATTCCTGGCGGGTCACCGGGTGGCTGGACGACAGCCCGCCGTCCACCGCAATCGCCTGCCCGTTGACATAGCTGGCATCGGCCGAGGCGAGGAAGAGCGCCACCCGCGCCAGTTCCTCCGGCTGGGCAGCGCGCCTCAGCGGGTTGAGCCGGCCGACCTTCTCCATCTTCCCCGCCTCACGCGCATAGTCGAAGGTGGGCTTGGTCATGCCGGTTTCGGTCAGCCCCGGGCAGATCGCGTTCACCCGCACGTTGGAGCCGGAGAGCTGCTGCGCCGCCACCTGCGCCAGGTTGATGACGCCCGCTTTGGACGCCGAATAGGCCGGCGAGCCGGCGCCAGAGCGGATGCCGGCGACGCTCGCCGTCAGCACGATGGCGCCGCCGCCGCGCTTGGCGATTTCGGGTGCTGCGTGCTTGATCGCCAGATACGGCCCGACGAGGTTAACCCGCAGCACTTCGGTGATGAGCGACACATCGGTGTCGAAGATATTGGCCATGCCGCCCGAAATGCCGGCATTGGCGAAAAATATGTCGAGCCCGCCGAACGCGTCCACCGCCTGCGCGACGGTGCGGGCGACATCATCTTCCTTGCCCGCATCGATGCGGGTCGCCTCGGCGCGGCCACCCGTGTCGCGGATCGCCTGCGCCACGCCTTCCACGCTCTCCGCCCAGTCGGCGCAGAGCACGGCGGCACCTTCGGCCGCGAACAAGGTCGCCGCCGCCCGGCCAATGCCCGACGCAGCGCCGGTGACGATGATCGATTTACCCTGAAAGCGCATGGTTCCTCTCCCAATCCGTTCGTGCGCGCGCGCGGTCAGATGGTCACGCCACCGTCGAGCACGATCGTCTGCCCGGTCATGAAGGTGGAGGCGCCACTCGCCAGGAACACCACCGCGCCCGCAATCTCGTGCGGCTCGCCGATCCGGCGCAGAGGCACGCTCTGATTGGCGGCCTCGATCCGCACCGGGTCTTCCCACAGCGCGCGGGCGAAATCGGTCTTGATCAGGCCCGGCGCGATGCAGTTCACGCGCACATTGTCCGGCCCATATTCATGCGCCAGGTTGCGCGCCAGCTGCATGTCGGCGGCCTTGCTGATGCAATAGGCGCCGATCACGGTCGAGCCGCGCAGCCCCCCGATCGACGAAATGATGATGATCGACCCGTCGCGGCGCGCGCGCATTTCGGGCGCCACCATGCTGATCAGCCAGTGGTTGGAGACGATGTTGTTGTCGAGGATCTTGCGGAACTGCTCGTCCGCAATGCCCGCCTGCGGCCCGTAATAGGGATTGGAGGCGGCGTTGCAGACCAGAATGTCGATCTGGCCGAAGGCAGCGCGGGTTTCATCGACCAGCGCCTGCAGCCCGGCCTTGTCGGAAATGTTGGCGGCAATCGCAATCGCCGTGCCCGCGCCATATTTCGCGTTGATTTCCGCCGCGACCGCATCGCACGCGTCCTGCTTGCGGCTGGAAATGACGACCTTCGCGCCATGTTCGGCCAGCTCGAACGCGCTGGCCTTGCCGATCCCGCGCGAGGACCCGGTGATGATGGCGACCTTTCCGGTCAGGTCGAACTGGCTCATTTCCCTCTCCTATCCATTGCAACCCATTGTCACCCCGGACCTGTTCCGGGGTCCACCGGCGCGCCAGGCGCCTTGACCGCAAGCCCCGAGCGACGGTGGATGCCGGAACAGGTCCGGCATGACGAAATCGGCCCTCAAGCCCCTGCCCGCTTGGCGAACATCAGCGCTGCCGCCGCCAGCGCGGGCACCCGCTCGGCGGTGCGTGCGGCCTGTGCGCTGCTGGCGGTGCCATCGACGATGCGCTTCTTGATGCCCTGGACGATGCCGGTCAGCCGGAACAGGTTGTACGCGAAATACCAGTCGAGATCGGGCAAGCCGTCGCGCCCGGTGGCGGCGCAGTAACGCGCCACCGTTTCCTCGATGGTGGGAATGCCGGTGTCGGGGCCGGTCAGCCCCATCACGCCCGAGCGCCCCTCGGGCTCGGTCACCCAGTTCATCAGGAAATAGCTGAAATCAGCGAGCGGATCGCCCAGCGTGGACAATTCCCAGTCGAGCACCGCCGTCACCCGCGCCTCGTCAGCGGCGAAGATCATGTTGTCGATGCGGTAATCGCCATGGACGATGGACGTGCGTGTCTGCTCCGGCACGGTCGCGGGCAGAAACGCGATCAGCGCCTCGACATCGGGCATGTGCTCGGTTTCGGAGGCGCGATACTGCTTGGTCCAGCGCGCGACCTGCCGCTCGAAATAATTGCCCGGCTTGCCATATTCGCCAAGGCCGGCGGCCGCATAATCGGTGTTGTGGAGTGCGGCCAGCGTGTCGATCATCGCGTGATAATGCGCGCGGCGGCCCTCCACCGTCATGCCGGGCAGCGCGCCGTCCCACAGGTTGCGCCCCTCGACCAGCGCCATCACATAGAATTTGGCGCCGATCACCTCGGCATCCTCGCACAGGCCATAGGGGCGCGGCACGGGGAAACCGGTGGGGTAAAGCCCCGCAATCAGCCGGTATTCGCGGTCCACCGCATGCGCGCTGGGCAGCAATTTGCCGAAGGGCTGGCGGCGCAGCACATAGGTGCCGCTCGCCGCGGTCAGCTTGTAGGTGGGGTTGGACTGGCCGCCCTTGAACTTTTCCAGCCGTACCGGCCCGGCCGCGCCCGGCACATGCGCCTCCATCCAGGCGGCAACCTTGGCGGCGTCGATCGGGTCGTCCGCCGGCACCGGCAGCGTGCCGACCATCATCTCCTCGGCGCTGGTCATGCGAATTCGATCACGGAGCGCACCGTGTCCCCCTGGCGCAGCGCGGCAAGCGCGGCGTTGACGCCGTCGAGCGTAATCTTTTCCGCCACCAGCGTATCCAGGTCGAGCTTGCCATCCAGATAGAGCTGGACCAGCCGGGGCATGTCGATGGGAAAGCGGGTGGAGCCGAGCAGCGACCCTTGCAGCTTCTTGCCGGAAAGAAAGCTTGGCCCGGGCAGGCTGACCATTTTGCCCGGCGCGATCATCCCCAGGATGGTGGCGGTGCCGCCGCGCTTCAGGATGGTCCAGGCCAGTTCTGCGGTTTCCGGCCGGCCGACCGCCTCGATCGCATAATCGACGCCGCCGCCGGTCAGCGCGGCGAGCTTCTTGGTCAGGTCCGGCTCATTGGGGTCAAAGCCGTGGGTCGCGCCCAGCCGGGTGGCGAGCGCGCGCTTGTCGGCCACCGGGTCGATGGCGATGATCTGCCCGGCACCGGCAATCTTGGCGGCGTTGATCGCGGCAAGGCCAATGCCGCCGCAGCCGATCACCGCGACGCTCTCGCCGCTGCGCAACCGGCTGTCGTTGAAGATCGCGCCGGCCCCCGTGATCACCGCGCAGCCGAGCAAGGCGGCCTGGGTCAGCGGCATGTCCTTGCTGATCGCAACACAGGCATTTTCATGCACCAGCATCATCTCGGCAAAGGCGGAGAGATTCAGGAAGGGCGCCAGCGGCGTGCCGTCGTTCAGCGACAGGCGCGGCGCCTCTGCCTTGCCGCGCTTGGTGGAGGCATCGACGCACAGCGAGGGCCGACCGGTGACGCACATCTCGCAGCTGCCGCAGAACACGGTGAAGAAGGTGATGACATGGTCGCCGGGTTTCAGCCGGGCGACATCGCTGCCCACCGCCTCCACCACGCCGGCGGCTTCATGGCCCGGCACAGTCGGCATCGGGTGGGGGAAGCTGCCATCGACAAAATGCAGGTCGGACCGGCACACCCCGCACGCGGCAGTGCGGATCAGCACCTCGCGCGGGCCGGGTTTGTCGATGCGGACTTCGTCGATGACGAGGTCCGACTTGGGTTCGAACAGGATGGCAGCTTTCACTCAAATCCTCCCCGCTGGCGGGGAGGGGGACCGCCGCGAAGCGGTGGTGGAGGGGCTTGGCGCGTGGCGTCCCCTCCTGCGATCCCCCTCCACCAGCCTTTGGCTGGTCCCCCTCCCCGCTAGCGGGGAGGATCGTTGGTCGCGTCTCTCGTTACCGCCGCACCGCTTCCTTTGCCGCGACGGCGGCGGGCAGATCGGCATATTTGCCGAACTCGTTGCGAGCGATGGCACGGTTGTGCACTTCGTCCGGCCCGTCGGCAAAGCGCAGCGTGCGCATCGACGCCCAGGCGCTGGCCAGGTGGAAATCGTCGGAAACGCCGCCGCCGCCATGCGCCTGAATGGCATCGTCCAGGATCTGCAGCGCCATCGTCGGCGCCTGCACCTTGATCATCGCGATTTCCTGCTGGGCGGCCTTGTTGCCGGCCTTGTCCATCATGTCGGCCGCCTTCAGGCAAAGGAGGCGCGTCATCTCGATATCGATGCGCGCGCGCGCGATGCGCTGTTCCCAGATCGAGTGATCGGCAATGCGCTTGCCGAAGGCGACGCGGGTCAGCAGCCGCTTGGCCATCGCCTCGATCGCGGTTTCCGCCACGCCGATGGTGCGCATGCAGTGGTGGATGCGGCCCGGCCCCAGGCGCCCTTGCGCAATCTCGAACCCGCGCCCTTCGCCCAGGATCACATTCTCAACCGGCACGCGCACGTCCTTCAGCTCCACCTCGCCGTGCCCGTGCGGCGCATGGTCATAGCCATAGACGGTCAGCAGCCGCTTGATGGTGACGCCGGGCGCGTCGAGCGGCACCAGGATCTGGCTCTGCTGGGTGTGGCGCTGGCTGTCGGGATTGGTCTTGCCCATCACGATGGCGATCTTGCAGCGCGGATCGCCCACCCCGCTCGACCACCATTTGGTGCCGTTGATCACATAATGATCGCCGTCGC
>NZ_JAIESM010000080.1 GCF_019746015.1 Sphingomonas sp.
GTGGCGCTGAAATATGGCTTCCGCGCCGACCAGCGGGTGATCAATTTCGTGCTGCGGCCGCGCTTTCAGGCGCTGACCGCCGAGTTGGAGGCGCGCGCGGCAACGCAGGGTGGCACCGCGACGCCGGGCGCCGAGTTCGACCTGCTGCGCATCACCAACAAGGGGCGCATCAATTTCCACGCCGAGTATAGCGAAACCTCCGCGCTGACCGAGGCGGAGCGCGGCGTTGCCTTTCAGCCCAATCTCTTCTCACTGCCCGGCAATGTGACCGGGATTGGGGGCGGCCAGATCGACCCGGCGCTGTCGGCACGGGTGGGGCAGATCGTGATGGTGGCGGCAGTGCCGGCCGCCGGCGCCACGCGGCCGACGACGCTCAACGATTTCGTCGCGACCGCCGGCCAGCCCAGCATCACCGATCCGACGCCGTTTCGCACCCTGCTGCCCGCCAGCCGCAATCTGAACCTGAACGGCATCTTCGCCACCACGATTCTGGGCGATGTTAGCGCGACCTTCAACGGCCAGCTGCAGGCAAGTGACAGCCGCGCGCAGTTCGGCCTGGCCGGTGTCACCCTGACGCTGCCGGGCGGCGCGCCGTTTTCGCCCTTTACCGGGCCGGTGCTGGTCAACCGCGCGCCCAGCGGCTTCCTGCCGCTCGGCCAGGCGAGCGACACGCTGACCGGCCATTTCGGCGCGACCTTCAACGGCAGTTTCAAGCGCTGGCAATGGACGCTGACCGGCACTTATGACCGCAGCGACACGACCACCTTCACCGATGCCGGGCTGGACGCAACCGCCTTTCAGGCGCGGCTGAACGCGCGCGACCCGGCGGCCAATCCCTTCGGCCCGCTGGGGCCGGCGCAGATCGACCAGCTTGCCGTCAACCGCGCCTTTTTGAGCGCGACGACGGGCGGCGTCGACCTGCTGGTCAATGGCAGCCTGTTCAAGCTGCCGGCCGGCCCCGTTGCCGCCAGCATCCGCGCCGGTGGCCAGTCGCAGACGATCGACGCCGATTCGGCCCGCTTCGGCGTGATCCAGTCGGCGCGGCTGGGCCGCTCGATCGCCAATGGCCAGATCAACATCGACCTGCCCATCACCAGCCGCAAGGCGGATGTGCTGCGCGCGCTGGGCAATCTGTCGGCCAATTTCAACCTGGCCTATGATGGGCTGTCGGACTTCGGCGTGCTGCGCACCTTGGGCTATGGCTTTACCTGGTCGCCGATTGACGCGATCCGCCTGATCGGTTCGTTCACCGATCAGGATCAGGCGCCCAGCGTCCAGCAGCTGGGCAATCCGGTGATCACGACGCCCAATGTCCGCGTCTTCGATTTCACGCGCGGGGTGAACGCCACCGTCGCGTTGGTGACTGGCGGCAATCCGTCGCTGACCGGTAGCAACCGCAACGTCCAGCGCTTCGGCCTGACGTTGCAGCCCTGGTCGAAAACCGACCTGGTGTTCACCGCGAGCTATACCGACACGCGCGTGCGCGGAGCGACGGCGAATTTCCCGAGCGCGACGGCGGCGGTCGAACAGGCCTTCCCCGACCGGTTCAGCCGCGACGCGGCCGGCCAGCTGTTCCGCATCGACACCCGCCCGGTGAACTTTGCCGAAACCAACAGCCGCCAGCTGCGCTGGGGGTTCAATTTCTCGGTGCCGATCAAGTCGAAGATCCAGAAACAGATCGAGGCTTTCCGCGCCGGCACCGGCCCCAATCCCTTTGTCGGCCTGCGCCCGCCGACGGGCAGCGTGTTCGGCGGCAATCCGTTCGCCCAGTTCTTCCAGCGGCCGCCGGGGCAACAGGGCCAGCCCGCGCCGCAGGGTCAGGGCCAGCAACAGGGCCAGGGTCAACAGGGCCAGCCCGCTCAGGGGCAAGCGGCGCAGGGTCAGGCCCCGGCACGGCCGCCGGGCGGCTTTGGCCCGCCGGGTGGCTTTGGCGGCGGGCGCGGGCCGTTCGGTGGCGGCGGTGGCCCCTTTGGCGGTGGCGGCCGGGGCGGCGGTCGCCTCCAGTTCGCGGTGTTCCACACCTGGTTCTTTGCCGAAAATGTGCGCATCGGCGCCAACGCTCCGCTGCTCGACCTGCTGAACGGCGACAGCGTGGCCGCCAACGGCGCCGGCCAGCCCGCGCATCTGGTGGAAGCGCAGGCGGGCTATAACAATAACGGCATCGGCGTGCGCCTGTCGGCCAACTGGCAGAGCGAGACGGTGGTGCGCAGCGGCGGCGGTGCGGCGGCCGGGCAGGTGCTGACCTATGGCAGCCTGGCGACCACCAATTTCCGCCTGTTCGCCGATCTGGGCCAGCGGCTTGACCTGCTGAAGAAATATCCCTGGGTGCGCGGCCTGCGGGTGGTGTTCAGCGTCGACAACATCTTCAACGCGCGCCAGCGGGTGACCGATCAGAACGGCGTCACCCCGTTCGCGCTGCAGGGGCCGTATCTGGACCCCGCCGGTCGCACCGTGCGCCTGTCGATCCGCAAGCTGTTCCTTTAACCGCTCTGGCAATTGGCCGCGATTGCGCTAGAGGAGCGATCATTACCTTTCTGCGACATCAAAGGCAGAGACACACATGCGCATTACGATGATCGGTTCGGGCTATGTCGGCCTGGTTTCTGGGGCCTGTTTTTCCGATTTCGGCCATGACGTGGTGTGTGTCGACAAGGATGCATCGAAAATCGACGCGCTGAAGCAGGGGCGCATGCCGATCTATGAGCCGGGGCTGGAATCGCTGGTCGCCGCCAATGTCGCTGCCGGCAGGCTGACCTTCACCACCAATCTTGCCGAGGCGGTGAACGGCGCCGATGCCATCTTCATCGCGGTCGGCACGCCGTCGCGGCGCGGCGATGGCCATGCCGACCTGACCTATGTGTTCGAGGCGACCAAGGAAATCGCCGCCGCGATTACCGGGCCGACGGTGGTCGTCACCAAGTCGACCGTGCCCGTCGGCACCGGCGACAAGGTGGAAGCCATCCTGCGCGATGCGCGGCCGACGGCGGATGTGGCGGTCGTCTCAAACCCCGAATTTCTGCGCGAAGGGGCCGCGATCGGCGACTTCAAACGCCCCGACCGCATCGTGATCGGCACCGATGACGAGCGCGCCAAGGCGGTAATGCGCGAAATCTATCGCCCGCTGTTCCTGAACGAGAGCCCCATTCTGTTCACCGGGCGCCGCACCGCCGAGCTGATCAAATATGCTGCCAACGCATTTCTGGCGACCAAGATCACCTTCATCAACGAAATCGCCGATCTGTGCGAGGCGGTGGGCGCCAATGTGCAGGACGTGTCGCGCGGCATCGGGCTGGACAACCGCATTGGTGCGAAGTTCCTGCACGCGGGGCCTGGCTATGGCGGCTCGTGCTTCCCCAAGGATACGCTCGCGTTGCTGAAAACGGCGGAGGATTATGAATCGCCGGTCCGCATTGTCGAGGCGGTGGTGAAGGTGAATGACAGCCGCAAACGCGCGATGGGCCGCAAGGTGGTGAGCGCGCTGGGCGGCGATGCGGCGGGCAAGACGGTCGCGCTGCTGGGGCTTACCTTCAAGCCCAATACCGACGATATGCGCGACGCGCCGTCGCTGGCCATCGTGCAGAGCCTGCTCGATGCCGGCGCGCGAGTGCGGGCTTATGACCCGGAGGGGATGGCGGCGGCCAAGGCGCTGATGCCCGAGATCGAATTTGCCGGCGACGCCTATGAAGCCGCCGAGGGCGCCGATGCAGTCGCCATCGTCACCGAGTGGGACATTTTCCGCGCGCTGGACCTGAAGCGGCTGGCCAAGGGGATGGCGACCCCGGTGATGGTGGACCTGCGCAACATCTACCCTCCGGCCGACGCGGCGCGCGCGGGCTTCACTTATTCGTCGGTCGGGCGCTGAGCCAAAAAATTCCCGCCTGGCCGGTGTGGCGCAGGCGGGAAGGTGACGGGCTCTGAATGGCGTGGGCGCCGGTCGCGCGAGATCAGTCGCGGCTGGCAAGCGTCGGGGTCTGGCGCCGGGCATGGGCGATCAGCGCGTCGCGGCGTGGCGCGACCCGACTGAGCGCAGCCTGCTGGCAGGCCCAGCGGCGGTTCATCGCGGCAAGCGTTGCCGGCGCATCGATCTCGCACACCGCGCTTGCGGCGCGCACCAGCCGCTGATCGAGCCGGCGGACACCAGCGGGCGTCGACAGATCGAGATCGGTGACGCGCACCGCAACTTCTGGCGTAGCTGCCGCGGTCTGGGCCTGGGCGGGGGCAAGCGGGGTCAGCCCCGCCGCGACGAGCGCGGCGGCGAGGGGGAGGACACGCATGGGTCTTTCCTTTCGTCTGGCCGGTGCCGAGCGGGGGATGTCTCGGGGCGGCGATCGTTGAAATAGCCCTGCTTGTCGCGGCGCAACAGCAACGATGTTGCGCTGCGGTTCTGCAAAAGTGCAGAAGGGGTGCCATGCTCGACTGGAACGACCTGCGCTATCTGATCGCCGTCTCGCGCGATGGCAGCACGCTGGCGGCGGGGCGGGCGCTGCGCGTCAGCCAGACCACGGTCGCACGGCGACTGGCGGCGCTGGAGGCGGCGCTGGGGCTGACGCTCGTCGAGCGTCAGCCCTCAGGCTATCGGCTGACGGCGGCGGGCGAAAGCCTGATCGACCATGCCCGTCGGATGGAGGAAGCGGCAGACGCGCTCGCCCATGCCGCCGCGGCGCAAGCGCGCAACGTGTCGGGCCTGGTCAAGCTCAGCACCGAGGAGATTATCGCCGTCACGCTGCTGGTGCCGATCCTGGGCGACATCGCCGCGCGCTATCCGGACCTGCGGATCGAGGTGGAAAGCACCGATGCGGTGCGCGATCTGGCGGCGGGTGAGGCCGACATTGCGCTGCGCAGCTGCACCGCGCCGGAAGGAGCGGGACTGGTGGGCCGCCGGCTGGGCGACGATGTCTGGTCCTTTTACTGCAGCCGGGCCTATGCGGTGGCGCACGGGCTGGATGACGCGCCGCCGGTGCTGGCCGAGCATCCGATCATCGGCGGGGGCGGTGCCGGGCTGTGGCGGCATTACCGGCCATGGCTGGAACGGCTGGGGCTGACCGGGTCGATCGCGCTGCATCAGGGATCGACCATGGGGCTGCTGGCGGCGGTGCGTGCGGGGCTGGGCTTTGCCATCCTGCCCCGGCTGCTGGCCGACAATGACCCCGAGCTGGTGCGCTATCCGCCCGAATCACCGCGTGGCGGGCGGGGGCTGTGGCTGCTCACCCATGAACGGCTGCGCCACACCCCGCGCGTGCGCGCAGTGCTGGACATCATCGCCGACCGGATGCCGCGCATGGTCGATTAGGGTTGTTTTGGGTTCGGTCGGAGCGGGGCACGCTCCTCCTCCCCTTCAGGGGAGGAGGTCGGGAGGAGGGGCCTCTATGCAGGGCGCGACGATGCCTGAGATGCCTCACCCCAACCCCTCCCCTGAAGGGGAGGGGCTTTGATTGGCGGCCATCGCCGCTTACTTGACCCCGACCAGTGCCAGCGTCGGCTGGCGGCGCGCGGCCTGGATCGCGGCGTCGCGCTGGGCGGCGACGTTGCGCAGCACCGCCGCACGGCACTGGCGCTGTTCGCGCATGCTGGCATGGGTGGCGGGCGTCGCGCCGCCGCACACCGCGTCCGCCGCCTGCCACAGGCGCCGGTCGAGCAGGTTGACCCCGCCGGGGCTGGCCAGGTCGAGCCCGGCGACGCTCACCGTCACCCGGGGCGTGTCAATGTCTTGGGCCTGCGCGCAGGCAGGCAGGGCCGCCGCCAGCAGGGCGGCTGCAACCAGCGTAATCCGCATGATCTTTTCCTTTGGCAGTGGTGGCGCCGTGATCGGCGAGTTCCCAGATACGATGTTGCGGTGCGGCAGTGTTAGACACAATGTCGCCCGACCATCGTGCAAAAATGCAGGGATGCAATTTTCCGGCGAGCCCCAATGCTGAGGTTGCGATGAACTTTGACTGGAACGACCTGCGCTATCTGATCGCGGTGGCCGACACGGGCAGCACGGCGATGGCTGCGCGCGCGCTGCGGGTAAACGCGACCACGGTCGCGCGGCGGCTGGCGATGCTGGAACAGGCGCTGGGGCTGACGCTGTTTGATCGCAGCCAGGGCGGCTATGCCCTGTCGGAAGCGGGGGCGGCGCTGCTCGACCAGGCACGCGGCGTGGCCAGCAGCACGGCTGCCTTTGCCGCTGCGGCCGAGGCGCGCCGGCGCGAAACCGGCGGCACGGTGAAGCTGACTACCAGCGAACTCTACGCCGTCACCATTCTGGTGCCCATTTTGCGCGACCTGACCGACCGCTATCCCGAGATCAGTGTCGAGCTGGACACCAGCGACGCCATTCGCGACCTGGCCGCCGGAGAGGCGGATATTGCCCTGCGCTCGCTGGAACGGTTGGAGGGGGCCGGGCTGGTCGGGCGGCGTGTCGTTAGCGAGCAATGGGCCTTTTACGCCTCGCGCAGCTACGCCGAAGCGCATGGCCTGCCGGGGGATGTCGTACAGCTGGGCACGCACACCATCATCGGTGGCGGCGGTGACGGGTTGTGGCAGGAATATAGTGCCGGTCTTGCCGCTTATGGTATCCGCGACGCTGTCAAGATGGTGCAGGGGTCGGTGCTGGGGCTGCTCGCGGCGGTGAAGGGCGGGCTAGGCGTGGCGATCCTGCCAGCATGGGTTGCCGATCAGGACCCCGATCTGCTGCGCTGCCCGATCCCCATCGAAACCGAGGATCGCGGGCTTTGGCTGGTCGCGCACGAACGGCTGCGAAACACACCGCGCGTGCGCGCGGTTCTGGATTTCCTGGCCGAGTGGCTGCTGGCACTGCGGCGCAACTGACCGGCGACGCTAAGCCGGGTCGATTACGCCGCGCAGCGAATTCATTACCGGTTCGGCCACAGCCATCACACCGCTGTCGACCAGGGGCGGGCCAGCCTGGGGCGCGTCGATCACGAAGGGCGTTACGCGGCCGCGTGTAGGGTCCGGGCTGAACCAGGGCGCGCCATCGGCCCCGTCATCGACCGCGCTTGGCGGCAGGCCCAGATGCTCGCTCCACAGCCTTTTCCTAAAGCGCTTGGCGAAGGTGTCGGTGATGTTCACTGTCTCGGCCGACTCCCGCCGGCTGGCCAGCGTCAGGGCGCTGCCGCCGCCGCTGACATCATCGAAGATGAAGGCGTCGATTTCGGAATCATGCTGATAGCCGCGCCGGTTGCAATTGGCGGAGCCGATCACGGCCAGCTCGTCATCGAACACCCAGCATTTGGAATGGACATAGCTGCCCGCGCCCAGGCTGACCAGCGGTGTGCCGGGCGGCATGTTGAGCTGGAACACGCGCAGCTTGTTGCGGATTGCCGCGCCATGGCGGCCGCGCACACGATCGATGAACTGGCGCCGATAGATGCGCGAGATAAACAGGTTACCCAGAGAGATTGGATTGCCTGGGATCAGGATCGTCACATGCTGCAATGAGTCGCGCGGCAATAGCCGGTTGAGCGCGTCGGCAGTGGCCAGATCAAACAGATACTGGTCCTCGATATAGATGAAGCTCTGCGTACTGGCGATGGCGCGCTGCAGATTCTCGCCGATGTCGCGCTGACGGGCGATGGCCGGTCCCTGCGGGCTGCGGCGGACCGGGTTAAAGGTGCGCGCAATCAGTATCGTGCAACTGCCCGGCGCGCTTGAATCAGCGGGTGCCGGATTGGGCACGGGCGGCGCGGGAATGTTGGTGATCGGATCGCCCAGCAGTGCGCCCTTGGCGGTATCGATCGCTGCCGATTGCGAATGATCCTTCCAGCGATCGACAAAGGTTGCCAGCAGGTGCCGCGCGGCGGGGCCGATGATGCGGCAATGGGTGTCGTGCTGCGGATCGCTGGCGGTGATCGATTCACGGCGCCCGTCGGGTGGGCAATCGACCCGGTCGGCCGGCATGCGGTTGGGGTTGAAATCCAGCCCGCCGCAATAGCCGATCAGCCTGGTGCCGTTCCAGATCACCAGCACTTTCTGGTGGTGCGCGCCAATGCGGCCGCGCGTCGCATCGCGGATGTCGCGTGCCAGATCGGCGATCATCCGGTCGAGCCTGGCCCCCGCCGCAGGATTGGCGAAGGTCAATCCCTCAACGATGGAGCGGAGCGCGGGGAGCAGCGTGTTGATCGCCGCTTCCACCTGCGCCTGAGTGACCGGGGTGGACGCACCGCTTTCATTGTCCAATATGCACGCGCCATTGGGCAGCGCGTTGATCCGGTCGCGCACCTGGGGCATCGCCAGTTGGGAGAACAGATTGTCCCAGATCAGCGCGCGCACCTGAACGCCGGCCGCCACCGCATTGGTCAGCAGCTTGTTGAGCGTGGTGTCGCAATCGCCCCGGATCAGCGGGAAATTGTCCCAGCAATCCCAGCCGAGCAGATAGATGAAGCTGCCGCGCCCCTGCGCGGTGCGGATGTCGGCGGCCATCTGGGCATAGGTTTCGGGGCCGTCGATCAGCGCCCTGACCGCATTCTGGGTTTCCAGCCCCGCCCCACCGCGCAGGATGCCGCCCCAGCGCGCCGGGTCGAGCGGGCGGAACACCACCGGGATGAACGGCCCCGGGCCTGGCCCGGGCGGCACCGGGAATGGCCCCGGCGGGATCGGGAATGGCCCCGGCCCCGGCGGCACCGGCGCATCGCCGCGTGCGAACTCGTCCAGCTTGGCCCAGGTGCGCGGGCCGATCACGCCGTCCCATTCCGCCGGCTGGCCGGGAAAGGCGCGCTGCTGGAACGACAGAGTGGCGCGGCGGGTGAGCGGACCGAACCGGCCATCGACGTTCAGCGGGCAGGCGTCGATCGGCGGCTGCATCGCCGCGCGCTGGTTGACGTCGACTCGGTTGAGCAGCCCTTGCGCCTCCGCCACTGACGGCCCGCTGGAGCCGAAACGGATGGTCCGCCGGGGAGGAGAGGGGGGTAGCGCTGGCGTCTCCACGCTTTCGCCCGCCACGGCGCGTGCGCGCAGCAGGCGGGTGCCCGGCAGCACCAGCTGATCCGGCCCCACCAGCCGCCGTGCGATCGGCACCGTCGCGCCGGGCTCCACCACGCCGACATAGCCGCCGGGCAGCGCGCTCTCGCTCATCACCCCGCGCTGGGCAAAGCTGGCTGCCGGGGCCAGCGCGGGATCGACCAGCGCCATCAGGCGCGGCAACCCGCCGATCAATTCGCGCAGCAGGATATCGCCGACGCGCGGTTCGCTGACCAGCGGCTGCCCCTGCCAGCCGATCACCTGCCACGCCGGATCATTGGGGTTGAGCGCCTGGGCGAGCAGCTGTGCCGGGTCGCTGGCGAGCAGCGCCGCCGGATCGTGCGGCTGCGCCTCGCCCGGGCGCGCCGGCGGCAGCGCGCGCGCGGCGGTGACGGCGCTGCTGATGTTGAGCGCGCCATAGCCGCGCCGTTCCTCTTCCGCCGGTGCGGCGTCCAGGCTGGTGAACAAGGTGCGGCGCAGCTGGCTGATCCGGCGGCGCCCGGCCGCTTCCAGCATCAGCGCGATCGTGCCGGCCACGTGCGGCGCGGCCATGCTGGTGCCGCTCATCCGGATATAGCCGGGCGCATCGGCCGGGTTGGCGCGCGATCGCGGCGCCAGAATGCGCACGCCGGGGGCGGAGAGCAGCGGCTTGCGCCGCCCGTCGCGGGTCGGGCCGACGCTCGAAAAGTCGGGCAGCGGGCGGGCCGGGTCGTGCGCGTCGAATGCGCCCACCGCAATGGTGCGCATCGCGTTGCAGATGCTGCCCGTGGTCGAGCTGGTCACCGCGATTTCGGGCGGGAACTGCCCCTGGCAGCGCGGGCAGGCGGCGTTGCGCTCGATCCAGGCGTGCCAGCGGCCATCGACCACGTCCACGCCCTCGATCTCGATCGCGTAATTGCCGGACGGGGCGGCGGGGTTCAGGAACAGATTGACCAGATTGTCGCCGTTATTGGGGTCGGCGCGGCGGTGATAGAGATGGCCGATGCTGGTGCCGGCGCGGTTGCGCACCGCCATGTCCGCGCCCAGCCGCGCCTGGGCCTGCGCGCCGCCTTCGCCGGTCATCCGCGCGGTCAGCTCGTCGGCGCCCTTGTACCAGATTTCGACCGAGACCGGCTGGCTGTCGCGCTGGCCAAGGGTGAAGGGCAGTCTGGCGCTGCGCCCTTCGCTCAGCCGGCCGCTGCTGTGCACCCGGCGCGAGAAATAATTGCCGGCGCTCTGCACCACGGCGGTGCCCTGGCGGTTGACGAGCAGCCAGTCGATCGCGCGTTCGATCAGCAAGGTGCCGTCATGCGGGCCGGCATGGCGGCCAAGGCTCATATTGATGACGAGCGGCCGGTCGCCGGCGGTGCGCACGGCAAAGTCGATCCCTTCGAGCAGCTCGACCGAGCTGCCCAGATCGGCCTCGCTGCCGCCGCCCAGATGGACGAAGATCAGCTCAGCCTCGGGCGCCACGCCTTCGGGGCCGCCGGCGCGCCCGCCGCCCGCCGCGATGCCCAGCACATGGGTGCCGTGCGCCTGTGCCGCGCATTGATAGCCAAGCGCGGTGAACGGATTGGCGGCGGCCAGCGCGCGGTTGATCGCGGCGCGATCATGCACCCGGCCATAGCCATAGGGGGCAGCCGCCGCACCGCCGCGCGGGCGCTGGTCCCACAGCGCCAGCAGCCGGGTTGCCCCGCCCGCATCGCGGAAATCGGGGTGCGCGAAGTCGAGCGACCAGTCGAGCACACAGATCACCGTGCCGCGCCCGCGCTCGGTGAGCCCCGAAGGGCGGCGCACATCATTGGTGGTCGGCGTGGGGTCGGACTCGGCATCCACGCCGGGCTCATGGATGTGATAGAGTTCGGCGGTATATTGGCGCGGCGCCTTCAGGCTGGCGATCGCCGGATGGGCATGGAGCGCCGGGATCGCCGAGCGGGCGCAGCGCGCGGTGACGATGGGGCCAAAACGCGCGACAATGCGCAGACTGGCCGGCGGATCGCCCGCGCGCTCGCGCAGGCGGGCGACAACCGCCACCTCGTCGCCGGGGCCATCCTCGGCGATCAATTCCCTCAGTGCGGGATCCATGCCTGTCCCTCCTTGCCCGGCCGGCGCCAGGCGGGGTTAGCTTGCCGATTTGGCCCGGGTGGTGCCCGCGCCGCCTGTGGCAGTGCCCAGTTGCTTGGCCAGCGTTTCCAGCGCCACCGTCTGCCGCTCGGTCTGCCGCCCGGCTTCGATCAGATGCTCGTGCATGTGGCGCATCTGCTCGTTCTGGTGATGGGCGTGCTGTTCCATGGCGGTGGTCAGCGCCTTGGTCTGGCTGCTCATCTCCTTGGCGACATGCGCGCCGACCTGGGCACCCACGGCATCGCCGATTTCCTTGCCCAGCGCCTTCACCACGACAACGGGATCGTCCGCCGGCGGGGTCGCGTTGCCATCCCCGTTCGGGCCTTCTCCCTTTGGCGGCTTGTTCTGGTCCGGGCCGCGCCCGTCATCGTTGTTGGGCACTACCGGCTTGTCCTGCGCAATCCGGATCAACGCCGTTGCGGCGAGCAGGCCGGGCGGGGTGAAGCCGAAACTCCCCATCACCAGGCCTGCCTTTGCCCCGGCATCGGGCACCCCTTGCGCGCGCGCCAACAGCAGGCCGCTGGCAAAGGCTCTCACATCCATCGTCATTTTTCTGCTCCCGTCGCGGGGTTATTTCTTGCCGCCGGCCAGCGCCATCACCAGCGCGAAGGTGGCAAAGCTGTTGTCGCCGCCGCCCAGAATGCCGCCGCCCGAGCCGCCGCTGGTGCCGGTCGTGCCGCTCGACCCGCCAAAGCCGCCCGAAAGCAGCAGGATCGGCAGCACTTTCGACAGTTGGTCGCCGCTGTCGACCACGACATTGTCGACACCGCCCACGGTCTGCGTGGTGGTCGAGCTGAGCAGCGGGATCAGCATCGCGATCTGGCGCGATTCATCCAGCCCGCGGCGCAGCGCGTCGGTCACATTGCGGCGCTCGGTCACTTCGCGGCGCAGCTCGGCGCGCAGCCGGCCGGCTTCGGTTTCCAGCGTGCGGGTGCGCCCGTCCAGCGTGCGGATCGCGCGTGCATTGGTGGCGATGCGCGCATCGAGCCGCTGGGCGGTTGCCTGCAATTCGGCCTTCGTTGCCCAACCCTGGCTGGCAGGGCGGGGAACGGGATTGCCCACGCGCGGCGTGGGCACAGGCCGCCAGTTGCGCCGGCGGTTCCGCTCGCTCGATTCGAACGATTCGCCCGCTTCGCTGCTGTCAAAGCTGTCCCAGCTTTCCAGATTCTCAATGTTCTCGCCACTTTCCAGCAGCTCACCGAAACTGTCGAAATTCTCGTACATGGCCAACATCCTCGCTTAGTGATGGCTTGCCACCGGGGTTGGTGGAGCCGGGGCAGGTTGGGGTTTCACGCCGAACACGCGCGCTCTGGCGGCGGGGTCGGGGCGCACCATGCCGGGGGCGCCGCGCCCGCGGCAGCTGGGGCACAGATCGTCATCGCCCCAGCACAGGCCGCACGCGCCGAGCGCTGCTGCGAGCAGGCTCAGCCGGTCGGTCGCCTCGCGGTAGCGGGTCAGCAGCCGGCGCCCCTCGCGCTTGACGATGGCAACCTGGCGCTGGGCATCGGCCAGCTGCTCGGCAAGGACAGTGATTTCCTCGCCCAGATCGGGGCCGGCAGGCTCGGGCACGATCGCGCGCGCCTGCATCATCTGCGCCAGCATCGCCAGTTGCGGGTTGGTGCGCTGCAGATCGGCCAGCATGGACTGGGCCGCGAGCGCGGGGTCAGCGGCATCAGCCATAGGCCTGTTCCGCTTCCCATTCCGGCATGCCGGCATGGTCCCAGCTTTCGCCGCCCCAGCCGGCATTTTCATAATCTTCGACCGACTCCGCGATCCACAGCTGCTCGCCCGCCGTCACGATGGGCGGTGCAACCGGGATCGGCGGCGGCGCAGGCTGGGTCGGCGGCACGTTGACCGTCACCGGCGGCCGGCCCGAATTCCAGATCATCGGCGACAGCGCGAGCAGGGTGAGCAGCGTGTCGGCACGCCCTTCGGCATCCTGGGTATCCGCACCCAGCGCCTCGCCCGCGCTTTCGATGAAGGCGGGCACGGCTTCGGCGCCGCCGGCAAATTCGGCCGCTTCGTGCGCGGTGCGGTTGGCCAGCGTGCCGAGCGCGCTCAGCAGCATGTTCACCGGCACCTGTTGCCCGCCGACCGGCACGCTCGGCCGACCGAACGAGCCCATCGCGCCCGAGGTGATCGCCTGAAGCAGTTCGGGCCGGGCCAGCAGCCCCATCAGCGCGTTGGCGCTGCCGCCGCCGGCACCGGGCAGGCCGGCGCCGCGCATCGTGCCGCCGCCAAGCGCGCCCAAGGCGCCCAGCGCACCCTGCGGGCCGCCGCCGCGCACCGTGGACAGCAAATTGGTCACCGAGCCGATGCCGCCGCCGATTGCGCGCGCGGTGGGATTGTTGACCTGCGACAGGATGCCGCCGGCGCCGCCGGCAATCGCGCCGGCGAGCGCGCCCCAAGGCCCCAGCGCCGCGCCCGACATTGCGCCCTGCGCGATCGATGGCAGGGCATTGGCGACGATTGGCGCGGCACGCTGGGCAAATTGGCCGATGCCGCGCGCGGCATGGCTCAGCCCCCGGCCAAGGTCCGAAAAGAAGGACTCGACCATCTCGGCATTGGCTTCCGGCCCATAAATGGTGCGCGCGATTGCATCGAGCTGCTCGACACTGGCCTCGGCATAGTCGGGCGCCAGGCTTGACCGGAACATCGGGAAGTTTTCAGCCATCATTCCTCTCCGTCATGCGCGGGCGGCGCGGGTGGCGCCGGGGTATTGCTCTCGTCGGGCCCGGGCGGGCTGCCGAGCCGGATGTCGACATGGCCGGCGACCAGTTCGGCCAGCCGCTCGACCGTGGTGAACGCCCCCAGCATCCGCCCGCCAAGCTCGGCAACGGTGCCGCGCAATACCGGGGGGCCATCAGCACGCGGTTCGAGCCAGGCGCGCACGATGATGGTCGCCGGCTGGCCGATGCGGTCGATGTCGCTTTGCTCACCCCTGGCTGCATCCTGGTCGTCCCCGTGCATGTCGCTCCGTGCGGGCAGCTCGTCGCCGAGTCGCAACAGGTTATGACGGGGTGCCTTCACGCCGCCGTCACCGGCGGATCACGCGCGTGTCACGGCGTGCCCAGCACCTGGTCGACCAGCGTGATCGCGCTCTGCATCGAACGCCGCGCCTTCAGCAGCGCGCTGCGCGCGGCAGGGGTGGCGCCGGGGGCCATCGCGAGGCCGCTGCCGTGCAGCGCCTCGGCCAGCGCCGCCGTCTCGGGCATCGGGGTGATGCCCAGCTCGCGCATCAGCGCGTCCTGGCAGGCATTATATTGGCGCAGCGCCAGGCCGCGATTGCCGGTGCGCGCATAGGCTGCGATCAGCAGCCTTTGGGCATCCTCGCGCAGCGGCTCGGCGGCGCAGATCGGGCGCGCGGCGTCGATCACCGCTGCCCAGTCGCCCGCGCGCTCGGCAAAACGGGCAAGCGCATA
Organism: Sphingomonas sp.; assembly: GCF_019746015.1. Taxonomy (GTDB): domain Bacteria; phylum Pseudomonadota; class Alphaproteobacteria; order Sphingomonadales; family Sphingomonadaceae; genus Sphingomonas. Next base: position 14,484 of record NZ_JAIESM010000080.1, read on the forward strand.
GAGGGCATCGAGCCGCAGGCAGCGCAGCCGCTCGCGTTCCAGCGCCGCCCATTCGGCATCGATCCCGCTCAGAAAGTCGCCGTTCGCGTTCAGCAGCAGCCGGATCGCGCGGCGGCGATAGTCGGTGCCGGGCAAGGCGCGTGCGCGCAGCACGAACCCGGCATGCCATTCCAGCCGCACGATATCGATCGCGCCGGCCAGCTCCGCCGGGATCGCCACCGACTCGCTGCCGATCGAAAGCGGCATGGCGGATGACTGAAACGCGGCCTTCAGCCGCCACAAAGCGGTTGCCAGGCACCGGCGCGCGGCCTCGTCCAGCATCCCCGGCCAGAGCATGCCGGCCAGCCGCGCGCGCGAAGCCTCGCGGCGGGGCTGTGTTGCGACAAAACCAAGGATTGGCCAGCATGCGGCCGGAATCGGCACTGCCGCGCCGCCCATATGCACCGCGCCATCGCCCAGCAGGAAAACCCGACACTTGACCAAGGCGCCCCCTCTCCGCCGAGCGCGGAACACCAGTTGCGTTAGCCGATCATGTCATACGCAATGTCAGAAATGCGACAATAAGCTCGCTGTATATGCAATAAGATACCAGTCTCTCTGATTCATCAAGTGCGGCATCGAAATAAAAATCGTGAATATCGCATTGAACATCTGGCGATCGCGGGCGATTTATTTCGCTATCGTAACTTGATCCAGGGCGCCCCGTCGGCGGCGTAATGTTGATTTGATTTCGCGGTCGTAACCGGCTTGCTCACCGCGTTGGCACGGCGCAAAAAAACGGTTCAGATACAGCCGCTTAATAGAAGGCGGAGAGCGTCAGCCGGCGTTCCTCGCCGCTGCACAGCGTCAGCGTTACCTGGCGGCCTGGCGTGCCGACCTGCCAGTCGGTCTGGCTGGGCAGGCCCTCGCCCGCGGCGGGCAGGCCGTCGACGCGACAGATCTGGTCGCCGCCGCGCCAGCCGCCCTCGGCCGCGGGGCTGTGCCGCATTACATGGATCACGGTCAGCCGGTCGCGGTCGATGCGGGTCAGCAGGCCGCTGGTAGAGCGCAGCGGCGGCACTGCGTCGCCCGTCGCCTCGGCCAGCACCATCCGCCCGGCGCCGGGGTCCAGCAGCACGCGGTGGCGCTGAAAGAAGCCGGTGCCGATCCGCCCGGCCATGCCGATCGCCTGCGAAAAACCGCCGGGCGGCTCCACCCGCAGCTCGATATTGCGCGCGACAAACCCGCCGACGGCGATTTCGGGCACGATGCCCAGCTCGCTTTCCTGCGGGCCCGCCAGGCCATAGCCGATGGTGGTGGTGAGCGTGATGCCGCTCACCCGCGCGCGCCGCCATGCATCCTGCGACAGGGTGGCCGCCGCCCCGTCGCCGGTATCGACCAGCACCGGGCGCAGCCGTTGCCCCGCCAGCGTCAGCTCGGTCACATAGACCTGCGGGTCGCGCGCGATGGTGAGCGGGGCGGTCGCGCCCGTGAAGGGCAGGCGTCCGGTTGGCAGCAGGCGGAAGCGTCGCGCCGGATAGTCGATGTCCAGCGCATAGCCGGCCAGCAGATCGCGCCCCACCAGCAGATCGGCAGCGGTGCCGTCGCCGGTGGCGATCGCGGGCAGCGCGGCAATGGTCAGCCCGCCGCCGGTGCGGCTCATCGCGCCGACCGCCACGTGGCGCGTCGCCGCCCAGCCGACCGCAACCGTGCCGCCAATCGCCTGCGCCCGCCCGCGCGGCACCACTTTCAGCCGGGCGCGCGCGGCAAAGCCAGGGGAGAGGGTGGAGTTGCTGACGCCGGTATCCAGAATGGCGCGTGCCGCCACGCCGTTGACGGCGGCGGTAAAGGCAATCTGGTTGCCGTCGGTCATGTCGAAGGCGATCCAGCGATCTTCGGCGTCGCGCGTCAGCTGGAACTGCGGCGCCACCGGCACCGGCACGGCGCCGCACAGCGGCAACATCAGGGCGATCAGCATCAAGCGCATCGTCGCCCCCGTGTTTATGCCGTTACGGCGCCGAAAGAAATTGCGGCGACTACGAGGGTTACAGACAGGCTTCGAGATAGGCCTGATCGAAGCCGAACTGGCGCGCCTTTTCCAGCGTATAGGGGCGCAGGCCCATGGCGCGATATTCACCGATGATCTTGCCGTCGGCGCTTTCGTCCAGATATTCGAACTTGAACAGTTCCTGCGTCACGATCACCGGGCCTTCCATGCCGATCACTTCGGTGATGTTGGTCACGCGGCGAGAGCCGTCGCGCAGGCGCTTCACCTGCACGATCAGGTCGACCGAGTCGGCGATCTGCCGGCTGATCGCTTCCTTGGGCACCTTGATGTCCGACATCATCACCATGTTTTCCATACGCGCGAGGCATTCGCGCGGGGAGTTGGCGTGGAGCGTCGCCATCGAGCCATCGTGGCCGGTGTTCATGGCAGCGAGCAGGTCGAAACACTCGCTGCCGCGAATTTCGCCGAGGATGATCCGGTCAGGACGCATACGCAGCGCGTTCTTCACGAGATCGCGGATGGTGATTTCGCCTTGCCCTTCCAGATTGGGCGGGCGGGTTTCCAGCGGCAGCCAGTGCGGCTGCTGCAGCCGGAGTTCGGCCGCGTCTTCGATGGTCAGCACGCGCTCGCCGGGGTCGATCATCTTCGACAGCGCGTTGAGCATCGTCGTCTTGCCCGAGCCGGTGCCGCCCGAGATGACGACATTGAACCGGCAGGCGCCGGCAATCTTCAGCGCGGTGGCCATTTTCGGGCTCATCGAGCCGAAGCCGGCCATCATGTCGAGCGTGATCGGCTTGGCGGAAAATTTACGGATCGAGATCGCGGTGCCCTTCAGGCTCAGCGGCGGCACGATCACGTTAACGCGGCTGCCGTCTTTCAGGCGGGCGTCGGCAAGCGGGGTGGTCTGATCGACGCGGCGGCCGACCGAGTTGCAGATGCGCTGCGCGATCTGGAACAGATGTTCCTCGTCGCGGAACTGGATATTGGCCAGCTCCAGCTTGCCCTTGCGTTCGACAAAGGTCTGGTTCGGCCCGTTGACCATGATGTCGCTGACCGCCGGGTCGTTCAGCAGCTCTTCGAGCGGCCCCAGGCCCAGCAGTTCGTCGACCAGCACCTTTTCCAGCGCGAACTGCTCGCGCCGGTTGAGCTGCAGCTTCAGCTCGGCCAGCACTTCGCCGATGATCGGGCGGAATTCCTCGACCAGCTCGTCCTTGTTCAGCGTGGCGGCGGCCTCGGGATCGACGCGCTCCAGCAGGCGCGGCAGCACCTGTTCCTTGATCTTGTGGATGGAGGCTTCGAAACCGTCCATCCGCGACTGGCCGGCCTCGCCAGAGGCGGCCTGACGGTCGGCCAGGCGCTGCATCGCCTCCAGCGTGCCGCTGTTGATGGCGGCGTCAACCTCGGGCACCACGGCGGAAACGGGGGGGAACTGCTCGGCGGCCAGATCCTCGGTCCGCGCCGGGCCGCCCTGCATCGGCTTGGCGACGCCGAATGCGGGCCGCGGGGGCACGGCACCCGTTCCCACACCACTGCGACGACCAAAAGCGCTCATTGACCCGTTTTCCCCATGATCGGGAACAGGCATAGCGCGCGAAGTTTTTATTTTTCCCTAACCGTAATCCGCACGAGGTGGCGCCCGCGCGGAGGGATCAGCCGGCCTGTTCGGCCAGGATGGTCAGGCCTTTCGCGTTCACCTCGGCAAAGCCGCCCTTCACGGGCAGCGCCTCGGGCTCGGCCTTGTCGGTTTTGTAGATGTGCAGATTGCCGTCGCGGATGGTGGACATCACCGGGGCATGGCCCTCCAGCACGCCGAAATCGCCCTCGCTGCCGGGGACGACGACCATGTACACGTCCTCGCTGCGGACGAGCTTTTCAGGCGTGACGAGTTCGAAGTGGAGCATTTCTCTATCCTCCCCTCCCGCTTGCGGGAGGGGCCGGGGGTGGGCGCCCGGCCTGTGTTCTGGAACTTCGTTGCAGATCGAGGGCCCACCCCCCGACCCCCTCCCGCAGGCGGGAGGGGGAGTAAATTACGCCTCCTGCGCCATCTTCTCGGCCTTGGCGATCGCTTCGTCGATGCCGCCGACCATGTAGAAGGCGCTTTCGGGCAGATGGTCATACTCGCCGTTCACCACCGCCTTGAAGCTGCGGATGGTGTCTTCCAGCTGCACGAACTTGCCCGGAATGCCGGTGAACACTTCCGCCACGTGGAAGGGCTGCGACAGGAAGCGCTGGATTTTGCGCGCGCGGGCAACGGTGAGCTTATCCTCTTCCGACAGCTCGTCCATGCCCAGAATGGCGATGATGTCCTGCAGCGACTTGTACTTCTGCAGCGTGGACTGCACCGCACGCGCCGTGTCGTAATGGTCCTGGCCAACGACGCGCGGCTCCAGCACGCGGCTGGTCGAGTCGAGCGGGTCAACGGCCGGGTAGATGCCCAGTTCCGAAATCGCGCGGTTGAGCACGGTCGTCGCGTCAAGGTGCGCGAACGAGGTGGCCGGCGCCGGGTCGGTCAGGTCGTCGGCGGGCACGTAGATCGCCTGCACCGAGGTGATCGACCCCTTGTTGGTGGAGGTGATGCGCTCCTGCAGCGCGCCCATGTCGGTCGACAGCGTCGGCTGATAGCCCACGGCCGAAGGGATGCGGCCGAGCAGCGCCGACACTTCCGAACCCGCCTGCGTGAAGCGGAAGATGTTGTCGACGAAGAACAGCACGTCCTGCCCTTCGACATCGCGGAAATATTCGGCGATGGCGAGGCCCGACAGCGCCACGCGCGCACGCGCGCCCGGCGGCTCGTTCATCTGGCCATAGACCAGCGCCACCTTCGAACCTTCCGAAATCGCGTTGCCATCGGCATCCTTGGCGATGACGCCCGCGTCGAGGAATTCGTGGTACAGGTCGTTGCCTTCGCGAGTGCGCTCACCCACGCCGGCGAACACGCTGGTGCCGCCATGCCCCTTGGCGATGTTGTTGATCAGTTCCTGAATGAGCACGGTCTTGCCGACGCCGGCGCCGCCGAACAGGCCGATCTTGCCGCCCTTGGCATAGGGGGCGAGCAGGTCGATCACCTTGATGCCGGTGACCAGGATCGCCGCTTCGGTCGACTGGTCGACAAATTCGGGGGCCTTGGCGTGGATCGGCGCGCGCAGGTCGGTATCGACGGGGCCACGCTCGTCGATCGGCTCGCCGACCACGTTCAGAATGCGGCCCAGCGTCTTGGGGCCGACGGGCACCAGGATCTGGCTGCCGGTGTCGGTCACGGTCTGGCCGCGCGTCAGCCCTTCGGTCGAGTCCATGGCGATGGTGCGCACGGTGTTCTCGCCCAGATGCTGCGCCACTTCGAGCACCAGCCGGTTGCCGTTATTGTCGGTCTCCAGCGCCGACAGGATCGCCGGCAGCTTGTTTTCGAACGTCACGTCGACGACCGCGCCGATCACCTGCGCGATGCGGCCTACATTGTTGGTGGTCGCCTTGGGGGCGAGAGTGTCTGCGGCAGTAGCCATCGTTTCTTCCTTGCCTTCGTGCTTCGCTTACAGGGCTTCGGCGCCCGAAATGATTTCGACGAGTTCGGTGGTGATCGCCGCCTGGCGAGCACGGTTATACTGGATCGACAGGCGCTTGATCATGTCGCCGGCGTTGCGCGTCGCATTGTCCATCGCGGTCATCTGCGCGCCGTAGAAGCCGGCATTGTTCTCCAGCATCGCGCGGTAGAGCTGGATCGCGATGTTGCGCGGCAGCAGCTCGGCCAGGATCGCTTCCTCGTCGGGCTCATACTCGACCGACGCGTCGCTCGCGGGCGCGGCACTGGCCGACAGCGGCACCGGGATGATCTGCTGCACCGACGGCTCCTGCACCAGTGCCGAGCGGAAGGTGGAATAGAACAGGTGCGCGACGTCGAACTCGCCCGCCTCGAACCGCGTGATCAGATGGGCGGACAGCGCATGGGCATCGGCAAAACCGGGCGTGCGCACCGCGCTCATGTCGCGGTCGGTGTGGATCATGCCGGGGAAGAAGCGCGCCAGCACCCGCGCCTTGCGGCCGACCAGATAGAAGCGCACCGTCTTGCCCTGCGCGATCAGCTCGTCGGCGGTGCGGCGCGCCAGTCGCACGATGTTGGTGTTGAAGCCGCCCGCCAGCCCGCGTTCGGAGGTGGCGACGACGAGCAGATGCACCTGCGCCTTGCCGGTGCCCGACAGCAGCCTGGGGCTCGACGCGCTCACCGTCACCTTCGCGGCGAGCGAGGCCATCACCGCTTCCAGCCGCGCGGCATAGGGGCGCGCGGCGACCGCGGCGTCCTGCGCGCGGCGCAGCTTGGCGGCGGCGACGGTCTTCATCGCCTTGGTGATCTTCTGCGTCGACTTCACCGAGCCGATGCGGATTTTGAGGGCCTTAAGCGATGCCATTTAGTTCGTCACCATTCCCAGCCTGCCGTCATGCTGAACTTGTTTCAGCATCCATTTCTCCGCTCGCGACGCCTTTGCCGCTTGCGCCATGGACCCTGAAACAAGTTCAGGGTGACGGCGTGTGCGTGTCAGTAGCTATGCAATTGCCTCAAGCAAACGTCTTGCCGAACGCGGCCAGCGCATCCTTCAGCTTCGCCCGCGTGTCATCGCTCAGGTCGCGCTTGTCGCGGATGTCGGCCAGGATGTCGGCGTGGTTGCTGCGGAAATGCTGCAGCATCGCCGCTTCATAGCGGGTGACCGCGTTCACCGGCACCGGATCGATGAACCCTTGCGTGCCGGCGAAGATCGACACCGTCTGCTCCTCGAAGGGCAGCGGGTTGAACTGCGGCTGCTTGAGCAGCTCGGTCAGGCGCGCGCCGCGGTTGAGGAGCTTCTGGGTCGAGGCGTCAAGGTCTGAGCCGAACTGCGCGAAGGCCGCCATTTCGCGGTACTGCGCCAGCTCCAGCTTGATGCTGCCCGACACCTTCTTCATCGCCTTGGTCTGCGCGGCCGAGCCGACGCGGCTGACCGAGAGGCCGACGTTGATCGCGGGGCGGATGCCGGCGAAGAACAGGTCGGTTTCGAGGAAGATCTGCCCGTCGGTGATCGAGATCACGTTGGTCGGGATATAGGCCGACACGTCGCCCGCCTGCGTCTCGATGATCGGCAGCGCGGTGAGCGAACCCGCGCCGTTCTCGTCGTTCATCTTCGCCGCGCGCTCCAGCAGGCGGCTGTGCAGATAGAACACGTCGCCCGGATAGGCTTCGCGGCCCGGCGGGCGGCGCAGCAGCAGCGACATCTGGCGATAGGCGA
>NZ_JAIESM010000072.1 GCF_019746015.1 Sphingomonas sp.
CGCTGCTCGCCCGAGTTCAGGCGGATCATCACCATGCCCTTGTCGCGGCCGACGATCTGCACATAGGTGCCCGCCGAACGTGCCAGCTGGCCGCCCTTGCCCGGCTTCATCTCCACATTGTGGCAGATGGTGCCGACCGGCATCTGGCCCAGCTCCATGGCGTTGCCCGGCTTCACGTCGGTCTTCTTGCCGGCGATCACCTTGTCGCCAACCGCCAGACGCTGCGGCGCGATGATGTAGGCCAGGCGATCCTTGCCGGCTTCGTCCGCGCCATAGTTGATCAGCGCGATGAAGGCGGTGCGGTTGGGATCATATTCGATCCGCTCGACGGTGCCCTCGACGTCCCACAGGCGACGCTTGAAATCGATCAGGCGATAACGCTGCTTGTGGCCGCCGGCGATGCCGCGCGAAGTGACGTGCCCCTTGTTGTTGCGGCCGCCGGTCTTCCGCTTGCCTTCGGTCAGCGCCTTGACCGGCCCGCCCTTGTGCAGACCGGAGCGGTCGACCAGGATCAGACCACGGCGTGCCGGGCTGGTGGGGTTATAATGCTTGAGTGCCATCGCCTCAGATTCCCGTCGTCACGTCGATCGATTGGCCCTCTTTCAGGGTCACGACCGCTTTTTTCACGTCAGACCGGGTGTAGGGCGTGCCCTTCCACCGCTTGGTCTTGCCCTTCTGGACCATCGTGTTGACGCCCGTCACCGAGACGTTGAACAGCGCCTCGACCGCCGCCTTGATCTCCGGCTTGGTCGCGTCACCGGCCACCTTGAACACAACCGCATTGTGTTCAGACAGCAGGGTCGCCTTTTCGGTGATGTGCGGTGCGACGATCACGTCATAGTGACGCGCGTCGACAGCCTTGCCCTTCTTAGCCATTGAAGCGCGCCTCCAGCTTTTCGACCGCCGCCCGGCTCAGCACCAGCGTATCGGCCTTCAGAATATCGTACACATTGGCGCCGACCGCCGGCAGCACGTCGACCGCGCGGATGTTGCCGGCGGCGAGCGCGAAGCTCGATTCGACCATGTCGCCATCGATCACCAGCGCGCGCTTGGCGCCCAGCTGCTCGAAGCTCTTGGCGAGCAGCGCGGTCTTGGCATTGTCCACGACCAGGCTGTCGGCGACAATCAGCTTGCCCTCACGGGCCTTGGCCGACAGCGCCATCTTCAGACCCAGCGCGCGCACCTTCTTGTTGAGCGACGGGTTGAAGTCGCGGACGCGGGCGCCGTGCGCCTTACCGCCGCCGATGAACACCGGCGCCCGGCGATCGCCGTGGCGGGCGGTGCCGCCGCCCTTCTGGCGACCGAACTTCTTGCCGGTGCGGGCCACATCGGCACGCTCGCGGGTGCCGCGCGCGGTGCCACGGCGCTTTTCCAGCTGCCACGTCACGACGCGGTGCAGGATGTCGGCGCGCGGCTCGATGCCGAACACATCGTCCGACAGCTCGATCTCGTCTTTGCCAGGCGTAAAGCCGTCGACGAGGGTGGAGACCTGAATCTTCATGCTGCTCAGCCCTCCTGGCCGTCAGTGGCGTCGGTCGCCGGCGCTTCTTCAGCGGGCGTGTCCGCAGCCTGGTTGCTGTTGGCGACCTTGATCGCAGCCGGATAGGGCGCCTCTGCGTGGCGCTTTACCTTCACCGCGTCCTTCACGATCAGCCAGCCGCCCTTCGAGCCGGGCACCGAGCCCTTCACGAAGATCAGGCCACGCTCCGCGTCGGTCGACACGATTTCCAGATTCTGCTGGGTGCGCTGGCGGTCGCCCATATGGCCCGCCATCTTCTTGTTCTTGAACACCTTGCCCGGGTCCTGGCGGTTGCCGGTCGAGCCGTGCGAACGGTGCGAGACCGACACGCCGTGGGTCGCGCGCAGACCGCCGAAGCCCCAGCGCTTCATCGCGCCGGCAAAGCCCTTGCCCTGGGTATAGCCCTGCACGTCAACCAGCTGACCGGCGACGAAATGGTCGGCCGAAATCTCGGCGCCCACGTCGAGCAGCGCATCGTCGGCGACGCGGAATTCGCGCACAATCGCCTTGGGCTCGACTTCGGCCTTGCCGAAATGGCCACGCTGCGGCTTGGCGACATTCTTGGCCTTGGCCGTGCCAGCACCCAGCTGGACCGCCACATAGCCATCACGATCAACTTCGCGGCGGGCGACGACCTGCAGCTTTTCCAGCTGGAGCACAGTGACGGGCACGTGCCGGCCATCGTCCTGGAACAAGCGGGTCATCCCCATTTTCTTCGCGATCACGCCAGTGCGCATGATCCACACTCCTCAAATACAGAGGCCCGCCGGGGACCATTCCCACAGCGGGCATGCCAGCCCAAAATATAACGCGTGCCCCGTCCGGGCTGATGCCCGGTTGCCCGGGCGCGACGGGGGACGCGGACCCAGGCAAGCCTGGCGGTATCCCTTGTTGCTGGAGCCTTGCGGCTCGCGGCCTTGCTGCGTCTTTCGCTTCGATGCCGGCCAGATGCCGGAGGCCCGAAAACCCCGTGCGGGGCGACGCGAATCTGGTGTTCCCTAAGGGAGCCGGCGCCTTACGCCAGCTTGATCTCTACGTCAACGCCTGCTGCAAGGTCAAGCTTCATCAGCGCGTCCACGGTCTGCGGCGTGGGCTGCACGATGTCGAGCATGCGCTTGTAGGTGCGCACCTCGAACTGCTCGCGCGACTTCTTGTCGACGTGCGGGCCACGGTTGACGGTGAATTTTTCGATGCGCGTCGGCAGCGGGATCGGACCCCGGATAAGCGCGCCGGTGCGGCGGGCGGTATCGGCGATGTCGCCGGTCGCCTGGTCGAGCACGCGATGATCGAACGCCTTGAGGCGAATGCGGATATTGGAGTCCATTTTCCCTACCGATGCGAAAGAGCAAGAAAGGACGGCAGAACCGTCCTTCCAGAAACATAAGCCTTACAAAAGCGGCACCCCCCAAACCCCGTTGCCGGGACTCGGGCGGTGCGCGCCTATATTACTTCGTGATGCCGCTGACAACACCCGCGCCGACGGTACGGCCGCCTTCACGGATGGTGAAGCGCTGGCCCACGTCCATCGCGATCGGCGCAATCAGCTTGACGCCCAGGGCGATGTTGTCGCCCGGCATCACCATCTCGGTGCCCTCGGGCAGCTCGACGGTGCCGGTCACGTCGGTCGTGCGGAAGTAGAACTGCGGGCGATAGTTGGCGAAGAACGGCGTGTGACGGCCACCTTCGTCCTTCGACAGCACGTACACTTCCGACGAGAACTCGGTGTGCGGCTTGATCGAGCCCGGCTTTGCCAGCACCTGACCACGCTCGACTTCGTCACGGGCGACGCCGCGCAGCAGCGCGCCGATGTTGTCGCCGGCCTGGCCCTGATCGAGCAGCTTGCGGAACATTTCGACGCCGGTCACGACGGTCTTGCGGGTGTCATGGATGCCGACGATCTCGACTTCCTCGCCCACCTTGATGATGCCGGTTTCGACGCGGCCGGTCACCACGGTGCCGCGACCCGAGATCGAGAACACGTCTTCGATCGGCATCATGAACGGCTTGTCGAGCGGACGATCCGGCTGCGGGATCGACTCGTCAACGGCCGCCATCAGCGCCAGGATCGCTTCCTTGCCCAGCTTCTCGTTCGAGCCGTCGAGGGCGCAGGTCGCCGAACCGCGGATGATCGGAATATTGTCGCCGTCGAAATCACGCTTCGACAGTTCTTCGCGGATTTCCAGCTCGACCAGCTCGAGGATTTCCTCGTCATCGACCAGGTCGACCTTGTTCAGGAACACCACCATGGTCGGCACGCCGACCTGACGGGCGAGCAGGATGTGCTCCTTGGTCTGCGGCATCGGGCCGTCGGTCGCGGCAACCACCAGGATCGCACCGTCCATCTGCGCGGCGCCGGTGATCATGTTCTTCACATAGTCGGCGTGGCCGGGGCAGTCGACGTGCGCATAGTGGCGCGCCTTGGTTTCATACTCGACGTGCGCGGTCGAGATGGTGATGCCGCGCTCGCGCTCTTCCGGCGCCTTGTCGATGTTTTCGAAATCAACCTTTTCCGAGAGACCTTCCTCGGACAGCACCTTGGTGATCGCCGCCGTCAGCGACGTCTTGCCATGGTCGACGTGGCCGATAGTGCCGATGTTCAGGTGCGGTTTGCTACGATCGAACTTTGCTTTCGCCATTTCTTCCTCTGTCTATCAAACCGAACCGCCGCCGGGCGCACGGCTCAAGTAAACCCGTCTTCATCTGGATCAGGGCGCAAACGCCCCAAACAAAACCACCGGCCCATGCCGGACCGGCGATGAAGGCGCGCCCATAGCCCAAGCGCGGGGCCATGGCTAGAGCGAAATTCGCTCCCGACTCCGGAACACCGCGCGGCCCGGGCTATGGCGATGCTTTCACCTTCTGTCTAGGGGGCGGGTCGCGCTATTTCTTGCTGCCGGACGTCACCACCGCAGTGGTCTTGCCCGTGTTCACGCTGGTCTGCACGGCAATCGACCGCCCGCCGCCCTTGTCCGAGGCGCTGAACATCTTGGCCCCGTTGATATCCATGGTCGATACCTCGTTGAGCCCGGCGGCCTGCGCGCGAGCTTTATAGAATTCCACCACCTTGTCAGGCGAATCAGCGGTGGTGAACGTAACGATCGAGCCCGTGCCGTCAGCGGCGGTGCCGCCCATGCTGCCGGTCACCTCGCCCCCCGGATAGGCGGGAGCATAGGGCGCCGCATCGGCGGGCCATTTGCTGCCCGGCCCGGCGGTCATCATCGCTATCTGCTTGCCGTCCTTGCTGGTCGCGGTGATCTTGGCGCCGTCGCCATCCTCGCGCTGCTCGATCTTCATGCTGGAGCCGTCGGCCGTGCGGATCGTCTGCTCGCGCTCTTTGCTGCCGCACGCGGCCAGCGCCAGAACGGGCAGCAGGGCAAGCGGGTATGATCTGGTCATCGCGTCATCTCCACCACTTCGACGCGCCGGTTGCGCGCCTGGCCCTCCGGCGTACGGTTGCTGGCAATCGGCGCCGCCATGCCATTGCCGAACGCGGTGAGTGCGGCCGGTGTTACCTTATAGTCTCGGGTGAGGGCTGCAACCACCGCTTCGGCGCGGCGCTGCGACAGGCCGACATTATAGCCGAACGCCCCATTGGCATCGGTATGGCCGACGACGAGCGCATGCGTCCCGCTTGCCGTCAGCCACTCGGCGATGGCGGCGAGCTGTGGCGCGGATTCGGGGCGCAGGCTTGCCTTGTCGGTGTCGAACTGGATGGCATAGAGGATAGCCTTGCCGCTCGATGCGACGTCGCGGCCGATGCCGGCGGCATCAACCACCTTCATGCTGTTGCCCAGCGCCTTGGGCTCCATGACGATCATGCGCGCAAAACCCGGCTTCTCGCCCGTCGCCTGGGTTAGCACACTGACGCGCAGGCCATCGGCGCGGCGCATCGCCGACAGATAGCGCGTCGGCCCATTGGCATAGGGGTCATAACGGTTGATGCCGACGGCATAGATGTTCAGGCACTGCGACGGATCGTCGGCGCACTCGAAAACGACTTGGAAGCCCGCTGCCTTCAGGGCGTTCAAGTAATTGCGGAAGATGGCGAGGCCCGTATTGCCGATGGGCGTGGCATATTCGATGACTGTCAGCTTGCCTTCGAGCCGGGCGACCGATGGATCGGGCCGCGTCCCGGTCAGCTTGGCAATCACGAACTCGGCGCTGTCATACGGCACTTGCGAGTATTTGGTGATCTTCGCGCCGTCGAAACGGGGAATGCCCGGATAGTCGCTCGCCCCCTTGGCATCGCCGGGCAGCGATGCACCAACGCCAGAGGGCGGCGGCGATGCACCCGGCTGCATGTTCTTGAACTCATCAGCCGGGCCGGCGGCCGCCGTTGCCGCCGGTTTTTCCGGGGCCGGCGCGGGGGGCGCCATCGGTGTGGGCGCCGGTGCCGTCATGATCTTGGCGGCGGCGGCCACTTCGTTGCCGCCCGTTTTCGCGTCGCACCCGGCCGCGCATAACAGCGCCGCCAGCAGCAGGAATTTTCGCCCCATCACGCTACTCCTCGCTAAAGCAAGGAGTTAACATGGAAGATGTGACGCGACTGTGACGGCGCCGTGCCCAAGGGCACAGCGCCGCATTCACAATCAGGCGAACTTCGCCTTCACTTCGTCGGCCACATTCTGCGGCACTTCGTCATAGTGCGAGAACTGCATCGTGTACTGCGCGCGGCCCTGGGTGAACGAGCGCAGCTGGTTCACATAGCCGAACATGTTGGCCAGCGGCACCATCGCTTCCACCGCCTGCGCATTGCCGCGCGTGTCGGTGCCCTGGATCTGGCCACGGCGGCTGTTGAGGTCGCCGATCACGTCGCCCAGATAATCCTCCGGCGTCACCACCTCGACCTTCATCACCGGCTCGAGCAGCTTGATGCCGGCCTTTTGCGCGGCTTCACGCATCGCGCCGCGGGCGCAGATTTCAAACGCCAGCGCCGACGAGTCGACGTCGTGATACTTGCCGTCGAGCAGTTCGACCGAGAAGTCGATGATCGGGAAGCCGATCAGCGAGCCGGTCTCTGCCGTTTCGCGCATGCCCTTTTCGACCGAGGGAATATATTCCTTCGGCACGTTGCCGCCCTTCACCGAATCGATGAAGGTAAAGCCCGACCCGCGCTCGCCGGGGGTGACCTTCACCTTCACTTCGCCGAACTGGCCCGAGCCGCCCGACTGCTTCTTGTGGGTGTAGGTCAGCTCGACGGGCTTGGCCAGATATTCGCGGTACGCCACCTGCGGCGCGCCGACATTGGCCTCTACCTTGAACTCGCGCTTCATGCGATCGACCAGGATTTCCAGGTGAAGCTCGCCCATGCCCTTGATGATCGTCTGGCCGCTTTCGGCGTCCGACGACACGCGGAACGAGGGGTCTTCGCGGGCAAGGCGGTTGAGCGCCACGCCCATCTTCTCCTGGTCGGCCTTGGTCTTGGGCTCCACCGACAGCTCGATCACCGGCTCGGGGAATTCCATCCGCTCCAGAATGATCGGCGACGACGTCGCGCACAGCGTGTCGCCGGTGGTGGTGTCCTTCAGGCCCGCCAGCGCCACGATGTCGCCGGCATAGGCTTCCTGGATGTCCTCGCGGCTGTTCGCATGCATCAGCAGCATGCGGCCGACCTTTTCCTTCTTGTCCTTGACCGAGTTCATCACCTGGGTCGCGGTTTCGAGCTTGCCCGAATAGATGCGCGCGAAGGTGAGCGTGCCGACGAACGGGTCGTTCATGATCTTGAACGCCAGCGCCGCGAACGGCTCGCTGTCCGACGACGGGCGCTCGTCCGGCGTTTCGCCGTCAAGCTTCACGCCCTTGATCGCCGGCACGTCGAGCGGGCTGGGCAGATAGTCGACCACCGCGTCGAGCAGCGGCTGCACGCCCTTGTTCTTGAACGCCGAACCGCACAGCACCGGCACGAACGTCATGTCCAGCGTGCCCTTGCGGATCAGCATCTTGAGATCGGCCACGCTCGGCTCATTGCCTTCGAGATAGGCCTCCATCAGCGCGTCGTCCTGCTCGACCGCCATCTCGATCAGCTCGCTGCGATACTTGGCCGCCTTTTCAGCCAGGTCGGCAGGGATCGGCTGATATTCGAACTTCGCGCCCAGCGACTCTTCAAGCCAGATGATCGCGCGGTTCTCGACCAGATCGACCAGCCCCTTGAAATCGCCCTCGATGCCGATCGGCAGATACAGCACGGCGGGGCGGGCGCCCAGGCGCTCGATGATCGAGTTGACGCAATAGTAGAAGTCGGCACCGGTGCGGTCGAGCTTGTTGACGAAGCACATCCGCGGCACCTTGTACTTGTCCGCCTGGCGCCACACCGTTTCCGACTGAGGCTCAACGCCTGCAACGCCGTCGAAACAGGCAACCGCGCCGTCGAGCACGCGCAGGCTGCGCTCCACCTCGATGGTGAAGTCCACGTGGCCGGGCGTGTCGATGATATTGATGCGGTGCTCTTCGCCCTTGCCCTCGCCGGCGCGCCAGAAGCAGGTCGTCGCCGCCGACGTGATGGTGATGCCCCGCTCCTGCTCCTGCTCCATCCAGTCCATGGTGGCGGTGCCTTCATGCACTTCGCCGATCTTGTAGGACTTGCCGGTGTAATAGAGGATGCGCTCGGTCGTCGTCGTCTTGCCGGCGTCGATGTGCGCCATGATGCCGATGTTGCGATAGCGTTCGAGCGGATGGCTGCGGGCCATGACGTGTCTTCCTTAGATGAGCGGAGCCCGGAGCATCAGGCCCCGGGCGCGCGCGATATAGAGGTGTTGTTCGTGCAGCGAAAGCCCAAAGGCGACACTCCGGACCGGATGTGCCGCCCCTGACCCTTTACCAGCGATAGTGCGAGAAGGCGCGGTTGGCCTCTGCCATGCGGTGCGTATCTTCGCGCTTCTTCACCGCATTGCCGCGATTGTTGGCGGCATCCATCAGCTCGCCCGACAGGCGGGCGGCCATGGTGTGCTCGCTGCGCGCACGCGCGGCACCGATCAGCCAGCGGATGGCCAGCGCCTGGGCACGCTCCGGGCGAACTTCCACCGGCACCTGATAGGTGGCGCCACCGACGCGGCGGCTGCGCACTTCGATGCCCGGCTTCACATTGGCAAGCGCATCGTGGAACACGCCCAGCGGCTCGCGCTTGGCGCGCGTCTCGATGGTATCGAACGCACCATAGACGATCGCTTCGGCAACCGACTTCTTCCCGTCGAGCATGACGGAGTTCATGAACTTGGACAGCACCACATCCCCAAACTTGGGATCGGGCAGGATTTCCCGCTTTTCGGGACGACGACGACGAGACATTTAAATTCCTTTCGCTTCAGCCATTCAAGGGCCAGATTACCGGCCGGCTTACTTCGGACGCTTGGCGCCGTATTTGGAACGCGATTGCTTGCGGTCCTTCACCCCTTGCGTGTCGAGCACGCCGCGCAGCACGTGATAGCGCACGCCCGGCAAGTCGCGCACGCGGCCGCCGCGGATCAGCACCACCGAGTGCTCCTGCAGGTTGTGCCCTTCGCCCGGGATGTAGCTGATCACTTCGCGGCTGTTGGTCAGGCGCACCTTGGCGACCTTGCGCAGCGCCGAGTTCGGCTTTTTCGGGGTCGTCGTATAAACGCGGGTGCACACGCCGCGCTTCTGGGGGTTCTGTTCCATCGCAGGGACCTTCGACTTGGCCTTCTGCGGGTCACGGCCCTTGCGGACCAGCTGATTGATCGTCGGCATGAAGCCCTTCACCTTATGTTACCGGCATGAGCGCGGCGGTTACTTTGTCGGAGCCCTTGAAAAACAAGACGTTGCAAAACGAAAAGAGGCCCGAGGGGGTCGCTGCTACGACCGCCGGGGCCCTTCGTCTCCGACAATGTTCAAGCAGCCTTGCGGTCGTGTCCGCCCACAAAGCAGCCGCGCCCTTACACAGCGCCGCCGTCCCCGTCAATGCCGGCCGGTGCTTTACCCGATGCTAACCATGGCGGCCTAGCGTGGCGGCCATGTTGCCGGCCCTGCCCAAATCACCCGCACCCGTCAGCCCCCGCTGGATGGCGGCGCTGGGGATCGTCGGCCTGCTCTGCCATGTCCTGTTCTGGCCGATCATCACGGTGGATGTCGTCGTCTATTACATTCCCTGGCTGGATACCATCGTGGCGCGCGGCGGCGGCCTTCAGGCCTTTGCCGAGCCATTTGCGAACTACACGCCCCCCTATCTCTATCTGCTTGCACTCGCCGCGCCGCTCAAAGGGCTGCTGCCGGACCCGTACATCATCAAGACGGTATCGGTGGTGTGCAACCTGCTGCTGGTCGCTGCGCTGTGGCATGTGCTGCGCGCGTTGAAGGCGCCGGCACCGCATGTCGCGCTGCTGGCGCTGGCGCTGCCCAGCGTGATGATGAATGCCGCGCTGCTGGGCCAGTGCGACGCGCTTTATGCCGCGCCGTGCGTGATGGCGGTGGGTGCCGCGCTGACCGGCCGCCACCGCGCGATGATGGCCTGGGCGGGGCTTGCGCTCTCCGTGAAGGCGCAGGCGATCCTGGGTGCGCCGTTCGTGCTGGCTGCCATCATCGCCTGGCGCGTGCCGGTGCGCGACTGGCTGTTTGCGCCGCTCGGCTTCGTTGCCGCGTTTGTCCCCGCGCTGCTGGCCGGCTGGCCGCTCACCGACATGCTTTCGATCTATCTGCGCCAAGCCGACACGTTTCACGACATCGCCCGCAACGCCCCCAACATCTGGATGATCGCGCAGACGCTGGGCGCGACAGCGACGGTCAGCGGCCTCGCAACCGCCCTCGCGGTGGGGGTGTGCGGCGCCTATATCGCCTGGTTCGGCGCGACGCTGCGCCAGCGGACGGTGGAGATGCAGCTGCGCGCCGCGCTGCTGGCGCCGATGCTGGCCGCCGGGCTGCTGCCCAAGATGCACGAACGCTATTTCTTCCTGGCCGATGTGCTGGCCTTTGCCTGGGCGATGCTGGCCCCGGGGCGCGACAGCTGGCGGATCATGGCCTATGTCCAGCTCGGTTCCGCGGTGGCGGCCTGGGGGTATCTGACCGGCGCCAATCTGGCGGTGCTGGCGGCGGTGCCGATGATGCTGGCCACCTGGATGACCGCCCGGCCGCTGATCATGCCGGCGGCGAACGACAATCCACTGCTCCCCCGCCGCGCGGTGTGAGGCTGTAAAGCGTCATCATTGCTGGCTAAAACCATTGGGACGACTCGCCATGCCGCGCGGGTCCGAACAATGGGGTAGAAAGGCGATGGCCATGTTCAGCAACAATCGCGGCCGCGACACCGGCTTTGCCGCGCCAACGGCGCCCGGCCCCAATGGCAGCAACGGCAAGCGGGGCATGTTCTCGGTGCTGGGCAATGACGTGATGATCGTGGGCAACATCCATGCCTCTGCCGACCTGCACATCGACGGCAAGGTGGAAGGCGATGTGCGCTGTGGCGCGCTGGTCCAGGGCGGCGACAGCGAGATTCGCGGCAATGTCTACGCTGAAACCGCGCGGCTTGCCGGTTTGATCGAAGGGACGGTCTCGGTCCGCCAACTGACGGTGGAGCGGGCCGCGCGGATCACCGGCGACGTGGAATATGAAACCATTTCGATCGAGAACGGCGCGGCGATCGACGGCCGGCTGAAGCATATCGTGGCCAATTCCGGGAAACCCTTTGGTGCGCCGCCGCCGCCGGCTTTGGCCGCCCCCGCCCAGCCCGCCGAACTCTCGGCCGAGGACGGCGCCTAGGGCTTTGGTTGCTGCGCCGATTGTGGCTCCGGCTTCGGCGGTGCGACCGGGGCGGGCGCAGGCGCTGCCGGCACGCCCAGCAACTGTTCCAGCGTGGTCTGCTTGCCGCGAAGCCGGTCAATCTGCACCTGGCGATAGGCCAGATACAGCTCGCGCCGGGCTCGATAGGGATTGGGGTCGTTGCGGATGCGCACATAATCCGGGTTGAATTCGGCGCGATAGTCGATCGAGCGCAGCGCATTCGCCGGCACCGCATAACGCAGGTCGTTGAACGGGAAGCCGACCGAAAGCGGCAGCACCGCGGCATCCACCCCCCGCCCGAACAGATCGCGCACCGTGGTCGGCCCGATCAGCGGCAGGAAGAGATAGGGGCCAGGCCCCACGCCATAATAGCCCAGCGTGTCGGCAATGCCGTTCGGCCGATAGGGCAGCCGGAACGGCTTGGTGCGCGCCACGTCGATCACGCCGGCCACGCCCAGCGTCGAGTTGATCGTGAACCGCCCCAGCGTCTCCGCCGCCTTGCCCGGCTTCAGCTGCAACAGGAAGTTCACGAACACAATCGGCTCGCCCAGATTGCGCAGCAGGTTGCGGATGCCGCTGCGCAAAGGCTTGGGCAGGGCTTTCTGATAACCCAGCGCCACCGGCCCGAAAAACGCGCGGTCGACTGCCTGTGTCGCCTCGAACGAAACCTTGTTCACCCCCTGCATCGGGTCGCCGGGCGGTGGCGGGAGTTTGGCCTTCACCACCACATCGTCCGGCGGCGGTGGCGACTGGTCGGCGACGGCCCGCTTGACCGGCACTGCCGGCGGCACCGCAGTGGGCGGGATCTCGATCAGTGGCGCTGGCTCGACCACGCTCACGGCCTGAACGGCCAACCCCGCTGGATCAGCTATTGGCGTAGTAGCTGCCATAACTAACGTGGTCGTAAACGCGATCAGACTCATCAGAGTTCCCAGTTACGCGGCACCCTGGCCAACTGAATGGCGCTTATAGCGAAGGATACGCAACACCAATAGCCGCACATGGCGCGAAGCTGAGACAGTTTGGCGCATCACCGGGGCGGCGGCGGTCAGCCCCAAATTTCGGCAGTCTTCGCGCCATCAAAAGCGGTGCTGCTCTTCGCTCTTGCCGCGTCAGATATGCACCGCCCGGCCATAGGCGCCGAGCACGCTTTCGTGCATCATTTCGGAAAGCGTGGGGTGCGCGAACACGGTTTCCATGAGCTCGGCCTCGGTCGTCTCCAGCTGGCGGGCAATGACATAGCCCTGGATCAGCTCGGTCACTTCCGCGCCCACCATGTGCGCGCCGAGCAGCGCGCCGGTATCGGCATCGAACACGGTCTTGATGAAGCCCTCGGCCTCGCCCAGCGCGATCGCCTTGCCATTGCCGATGAACGGGAACTTACCCACCTTCACCTGATGCCCCGCCGCCTTTGCTGCGGCCTCGGTCAGCCCGACCGAGGCGACCTGCGGGCGCGAATAGGTGCAGCCCGGGATGTTCCAGGTCTTGAACGGGTGCGGGTGCTGGCCGGCAATCGCCTCGACACAGACGATCCCCTCATGGCTTGCCTTGTGAGCCAGCCAGGGCGGGCCGGTGACGTCGCCAATGGCATAAAGGCCGGGCACGTTGGTGCGGCCGAAGCCATCGACCATGATATGCCCCCGGTCCGTCGCCACGCCCAGCGCCTCCAGCCCGATCCCCTGCGTATTGGGGACGATGCCGATCGCGACGATGGCGTGGCTGAAGCTGTCGGCCATGGTGGTGCCGTCGCTTAGGTTGACAGTCACGTTTACACTATCGAGCCGGGTTTCGAGTGCCTTGACCCCTGCCCCGGTGATGATCTTGATCCCTTGTTTCGTCAGCGCTTTTTCCATGAAGGCGCTGACTTCCTCATCCTCCACCGGCAGGATGCGGGGGAGCATCTCGACGATCGTAACATCTGCCCCCATGTCGCTGTAAAAGCTGGCGAATTCCACCCCAATCGCGCCCGATCCGATGACCAGCAGCTTGGTTGGCATCTCGGCCGGGGTCATTGCGTGGCGATAGGTCCAGATGCGCGCGCCATCGGCCGGCGCAAAGGGCAGGTCGCGCGCGCGGGCGCCGGTCGCCACCATGATGTGCGGCGCGGTCAGCTCCACCACGCCGTCGCCCTGCGTCACGGTCAGCCGGCCGGGGCCGGCCAGCGCGCCATTCCCCTCATAGACGGTGACCTTGTTCTTCTTCATCAACGTCTTGACGCCGGCATTGAGCTGCCCGGCCACCTTGCGGCTGCGCGCGACGATCTTGGCCAGATCATAGCCGGGGCGCTCCGCCGACAGGCCGTAAGCGTCGGCATGGGTCAGATAATGATAGATTTCGCTGGTGCGCAGCAGCGCCTTGGTCGGAATGCACCCCCAGTTGAGGCAGATGCCGCCCAGCCGCTCGCGCTCCACGATTGCGGTCTTCAGTCCCAGCTGGCTGGCGCGGATCGCGGCGACATAACCCCCGGGGCCGGAGCCAAGGACGATCAGGTCATAGGTGTCTGCCATCTGTCTCTCCTCAAGCGCCTGTGTCGGGCGGCGCGGGGTCGTTGATTGCCACCAGCGTGAAGCGGCCCTGTGCGGCGGGCGCGGCCTGCCCGCCGTGGCGCGGGCGGCCCCACAGGGTGACCGCAACCGTCCATGACCGGGTGCCGCGGCTTGCCACCTCGGCATGGCAGCTCACTTCGTCGCCCACCGCGACCGGCGCCGTGAAGCTGAACCCGTCGGCCGCCACTACCGGCGCCCGCGCGCCCGTTTCGCGCGAGACCAGCGCGCCCGCCGCCAGCGCCATCTGCCCCATCAGCCAGCCGACAAAGGCGCTGCCATAGGGATTGGCGTCCGCCGGCATCACGGTGGCGCGGATCATCAGCTCGCCCGGCGGCGTGGTCATGCCGTGGCCAGCACCCAGCTGGTGTTCGGCGCCATGCCGGCGATCGCGATCTTCACCGGCGCTGCCCGGCGCCCATGGCACGCTGATCGGCTTCGGCGGCGTGGCGCAGCGGCTCCACCCCCATCAGCAGGATTGCCGCGATGACGAAGGCAACCACCAGCCAGATGTCGCCGCGCGCCAGCGGCACCGCCCAGCTTGCGCCCCAAGCCATCGCCAGCGCCAGCACGATGCCGGCGGCCATGTGCATCAGCTCGATCAAAACATTGCGCCCGATCATGCGATCATCCCCAGTGGCGCTTCGACCAGCGCCTTGAATGCCTGCATCAGCTCGGCCCCGTCCGCGCCGTCGATCGCGCGATGGTCAAAGCTGCCGGTGGCCGACATTACGGTGGCGATACCCAGCGCATCGTCGATGACATAGGGCCGCTTCTCGCCCGCGCCGATCGCCATGATCATGCCCTGGGGCGGGTTGATGACCGCCTCGAACTGCTTGATGCCGAACATGCCCATATTGCTGAGCGAGGCAGTGCCGCCCTGATATTCCTCGGGCTTCAGCTTCTGCTCGCGGGCGCGGGCGGCCAGATCCTTCATTTCGGTGGAAATCGCCGACACCGCCTTGGTATCCGCGCCTGTGATGACCGGGGTGATGAGGCCGGACGGCGCCGACACCGCCACCGAAATATCGGCACGCGCAAAGGTGATCAGCTGGTCCGGCGTGAACATCACATTGCATTTGGGCACGCGCATCAGCGACACGGCGAGCGCCTTGATCAGCAGGTCGTTGACCGACAGCTTCACCCCGGTGGGCGCCAGCGCCGCGTTGAGATCGGCGCGCAGCTTGAGCAGTGCATCGAGCCGGATGTCGACCGTCAGATAGATATGCGGCACCTGCTGCTTCGATTCGGTCAGCCGGCGGGCGATCGTCTTGCGGACGTTCGACAATTTGGCCGCGACATGCGGGATGTCGGGCACGGAGGCCGGGCGCGGTGCCGGTGCGGCGGCGGCAGGTGCGGGTGCGGGTGCGGCGACGGGCGCGGGTGCCACTGCGGCCGGGGCCGGGGCCGGGGCGCCGGGCATCGCCGCCTCGACATCCGCCTTCACGATGCGGCCGCCGGGGCCGGAACCGGTCAGCGTTGCCAGCGGCACGCCCTTCAGCGCGGCGACACGGCGGGCCAGCGGGCTTGCCTTCACCCGGTCGCCAGCAGCGACGACGGGGGCCGGCGCGGGGGCGGGCGCAGCGACGGGCGGTGGGGCGGCGGGTGCGGGCGGCGCGGGCACAGCGGCAACGGGCGCCGGCGCGGGCGCCTCCCCATCCCCGGCCATCCGCGCGATGACGGTGCCGACCTTCACATTGTCGGTGCCTTCGGCGACCAGGATTTCGCCGATCACGCCTTCGTCAACGGCCTCGAACTCCATCGTCGCCTTGTCGGTTTCGATCTCGGCCAGCAGGTCGCCGGACTTCACGGAGTCGCCCGCCTTGACCAGCCATTTGGCAAGCGTGCCCTCCTCCATGGTCGGGGAAAGCGCGGGCATCTTGATGTCGATCGGCATGAAGGGGTCCTTGGCGGTCGGGTCCTTGGCAGCGGCTCGCCCTCCTTCACCACCGGTGCGGCGCGCGGTCAAGGGTGTGTGCGCGGCGCGATCACCGCCCGGCACCGCTATACCCTTGCGGGAGCAGAACAAACACGCCACCTTTGTACGCATGGCGCGGAGGCGGGCATGCGCATCTATCTGGTGGTGATCGACGACAGTGCCGAGGCCGAGGTGGCGCTGCGCTTTGCCGCCCGCCGCGCGACCAAGACCGGGGGCAGCGTGGAGATCCTCGCCGTCGTGCCCAGCGCCGATTTCGTGCCCTGGGGCGGCGTGCAGGCAACGATCGAGGCCGAAGCACGCGAACATGCCGAGGCGGTGGTGCAGGCCGCCGCCGGCACCCTGCTCGCCGAGGCCGGGCTGACGCCCACCATCACCGTGGAAACGGGCGAGCCCCATAAGCTGATCCGCGAGGCGATCCGCCGCAACCCCGATATCGCCGCCCTGGTGCTCGCCAGCGCGGCGAGCGGGCCGCCGGGGCCGCTGATCAGCCATTTCGCCGGTGCCGAGGCCACCTCGCTGGGCGTGCCGCTGATGATCGTGCCCGGCAACCTCTCGCCCGAGGCGATCGACCGGCTGAGCTGAGCGGGCTTGCGCGCACACCGGGCGCGGGGCAGCATGGCCGCCATGCGCACCCTGATCCTGCTCGCCGCCGCCCTTCTCCCCGCCGCCGCCAGCGCCCAGACCGCGCCCGACGCCACCCGGCTGCGCGCCGATGTGGCCGCGATGGTCGGCTTCGGCACCCGCCATACCCTGTCGAGCGCGACCGACCCGAAGCGCGGCATCGGCGCCGCGCGCAACTGGGCGGCGGCGCGGTTTGAGGAGATCGGCCGGGCATGCGGCGGCTGCATCACGGTTGAGCGGATCGCGCGCAGCTTCACCGGCCCCCGCGCGCCCGGCGGGGTGGTGGTGGAAAATGTGCTGGGCATCCAGCGCGGGCGCGACCCCGGCCGCGTCGTCATCATCGGCGCGCATATCGACAGCCGCGTGTCCGACGCGCTCGACGCGGTGAAGGACGCGCCCGGCGCCAATGACAATGCCTCGGGCGTCGCGCTGGTGCTGGAGGCGGCGCGCCACCTGTCGCGCGAGAAATTCGACGCGACGATCATCTATGCCGTCTTTTCCGGCGAGGAACAGGGGCTGTGGGGCGGTACATTGCTGGCGGAAACCGCGCGCGACCGGGGGTGGGACGTGGCGGCGATGCTCAACAACGACATTGTCGGCAACACCATGGGCCAGAACGGCGTGCGCGTGGCCGACCGGGTGCGCGTGTTTTCCGAAGGCATCCGCGCGTCGGAAGATGCAAAGGCCCAGCTCGCCCGGCGCGGCAACGGCGGCGAGGATGACGGCCCCAGCCGCGCGCTCGCCAAGCTGATCGACGCGGTTGCCGCCACGCTGCCCAACGGGCTCGACGTGTTCGTCGACCGCCGGCCGGACCGGTTCGGGCGCGGCGGCGACCATGAGCCGTTCCTGCGGCTGGGCTATCCGGCCGTGCGCTTTTCGGTGGGGGCGGAAAACTGGACGCAGCAGCACCAGGACCTGCGGCGCGAGGGCGGCATCGACTATGGCGACACCATCGACAAGATGGACTTTGCCTATCTGGCCAGGGTGACCGCGATCAACATTGCCGCCGCCCGCCGCATCGCCGCCGCCCCCGCCGCGCCCAAGGGCGTGACGATCAACGGCGCCCTGAGCTTTGACACTAATGTGAAGTGGCAGCCGGTGCCCGGCGCGCACGGCTATCGCATCCGCTGGCGCCGCACCGATACGATGGACTGGACCGGCGCGCGCGACGTGGGCGAACCGGGCGCGGTGCTGCAGAATGTGTCGATCGACGACCATCTGTTCGCGGTGTCGTCGCTGTCGGCGGCGGGCGCGGAAAGCGTGCCCGTGCTCGCGGGGCCTGAGGGGCGGCCGTGATCCGCCACCGTCAGGCGCGCTTAAACACCAGCCGTCGCCACCACACGCCGCTGGCCAGATTTTCCGCGCCGATCGAGGGCTCCTTTCGGTTCATCACCACCGTCAGCCCGGCTTCGGCCGCCTGTGCCGCCATCTCGGCGGCGGGCACATGGAACATCCGCCGGCCCGCCGGCACCGGCCCGCGCCGCAGCGTGACGCTCCAGTGGCCGCCCGGCGCGATCAGCCCGGCCACCGCGCCGAACGCCCGCGCCCGCTCCCCCTCATCCAGATGCATCCAGACGGCCGTTGCCAGCACGAAGTCGAACCGCTCGCCGCGCGCGTGGACGGCGGCCAGCGCCGGCAGACCGTCATCGATCCAGCTGATCGCGGGCGACGGATGGCGCAATGCCGCCGGCACGCGCAGCTCGGTGGTCGGCTCCACCGCCAGCACCCGGTTGCCGCGCCCCGCAAGCGCCGCCGCATCGCGCCCGGTGCCGGCGCCGATATCGAGGACATAGGCACCGCCCGCCGGCACCAGGTGAAGAATGGCGTCGTGCACCTCCTCGAAGCTGCGCCGCTCATAGCGCTCGACCAGGGTCGGCGCCTCCGCCGCATAGCCATCGGTGCCGGGAAAGCTGGTCATGGGGCGGGATTAGGCCACAGGCGCCGCCGCGCAAACGAAAAAAAGGCCCGCCACCCCCCCAGGTCGCGGGCCTTCCCCCTGTAGCTCGGACAATGAGAACCGGCGGGAAAACTGATGGTCGGCGCTTACGCGACCTTGACCGACTGAACCTCCTCGGGCTCGCGCAGCACATAGCCGCGGCCCCACACGGTTTCGATGTAATTGTCGCCGTCGCACGCCATCGACAGCTTCTTGCGCAGCTTGCAGATGAACACGTCGATGATCTTGAGTTCGGGCTCGTCCATGCCGCCATAAAGGTGGTTCAGGAACATTTCCTTGGTCAGCGTGGTGCCCTTGCGCAGGCTCAGCAGCTCCAGCATGGCATATTCCTTGCCAGTCAGGTGCACGCGCGCGCCATCGACTTCCACGGTCTTCGCGTCGAGATTGACGGCCAGCTTGCCGGTGCGGATGACCGACTGCGAATGGCCCTTGGAGCGGCGCACCACGGCATGGATGCGCGCGACCAGTTCCTCACGGTGGAAGGGCTTGGTGACATAATCATCGGCGCCGAAGCCAAAGCTGCGCACCTTTGAATCCATTTCCGAATTGCCCGACAGGATCAGCACCGGCGTCGGCACGCGGGCGACGCGCAGCTTTTTCAGCACGTCATAGCCATGCATGTCCGGCAGGTTCAGATCGAGCAGGATGATGTCGTAATCATAGAGTTTGCCGAGATCGAGGCCCTCTTCGCCCAGGTCGGTGGTATAGACGTTCAGCCCCTCTGCCCCCAGCATCATCTCGATTGCCTTGGCGGTGGTCGGCTCGTCCTCAATCAGCAGCACGCGCATTGCCCAGTCCCCCTGTCGCAGTGGCGAGCCCCCGTGGGTCGGCGCCTCGCTCGTCACCTAGAATTAACTAAATCGGTGATGAACGCAAAAGGTTAATTTTGTTCTAACCCTAGTAAATCCACGAGTCGTGGCGTTTTCTGCACGCTTCGACTCATTTCGGAATCGGCACGACCCGTGCCTTGTCAATGGGGGAAAGCGGCCGTGCCGGCGGGCTATGGCCGCGCCGGAAATTGTCCCGCCGGCGCCCGCAACCGCTCCGCCAGAAACGCGATCAGCGCCTCGACCCGCGCCGGGCGCAGCGTGGCCGGCGGCGTCAGCAGGTGGAGCGCGATCGGCGGCAGCTGCCAATCGGTCAGCACCGGCACCACCGCGCCCGTCGCCAGATCGGGCGCGACGATGAAATCGGGCAGGATCGCCATCCCCAGCCCGGCGCGCAGCGCCGGCAGCAGCGCGTCGCCGCTATTGGCGATCAGCGGCCCGGCGCAGCGCACCGCCACCTCCGCCCCGGCCGCATCGCGGAACAGCCAGGCACCGGGCGCATTGCTGTAGCCCAGCAGCCGGTGCTCTCCCAGCGCCGCCGGATGAGCGGGGCTGCCATGGCGCGCCAGATAGGCGGGTGCTGCCACCACCTGCATCGCCACCGGGCGCAGCCGCCGCGCGCGCAGGCTGCTGTCGGGCAGGCTGGCGATGCGCAACGCCACGTCGAACCCCTGCGCGACGATGTCGACGATCGCGTCCGACAGGTGCAGTTCGATCTCGATGGCCGGGTGCGCCGCCAGAAATTCGGCAATCACCGGCGCGACATGGAGCAGGCCATAGCTCATCGGCGCGCTCAGCCGCACCGGGCCGGCCAGCGCCGTTGCCCCTTCATGCGCGCTTTCCTCCGCCGCGCGCGCCTGTGCCAGCATCGCCCGGGCATGGGGCAGCAGCGCGCGCCCGCTCTCGCTGAGCGCCAGCCGGCGCGAGGTGCGATGGAACAATGTCGCGCCCAGCGCCGCCTCCAGCCGGCCGACCGCTTTCGACACGGTGGCCTTCGACACGCCGATCGCGGCTGCCGCGCCGCTGAACGACTGATGCTCGGCAACGGTGGCGAAGATCGCCCAGCCCTCAAGGTCGGGAAGTCGCATGCGCAAAGCCTAGCATCGGAAACGATCTGTTTCCAGCGTTTCCATTTACGCGCTAAATGGAAACGCTATTTAAGGCCTCAACCAAGGAGGCTGTGATGACCACCGACACCAAAGCGAAAATCGACATCCGCCGTTTCGACGGGCTGGGCCATGCCGACCATGGCTGGCTGAACGCGCGGCACCATTTCTCGTTCGCCAATTATTATGATCCGGCGCGGATGGGCTGGGGCGCGATCCGCGTGTGGAATGACGACGAGATCGCCAGCAACACCGGCTTTCCGCCGCACGGCCACCAGGACATGGAAATCATCACCTATGTCCGCGACGGCGCGATCACCCACCAGGATTCGCTGGGCAACAAGGGCCGCACCGAAGCCGGCGACGTGCAGGTGATGAGCGCGGGCAGCGGCGTGCGCCATTCGGAATATAATCTGGAAGGCGAAACGACGCGCATCTTCCAGATCTGGATCGAGCCCAAGCGGCTGGGCGGTGCGCCCAGCTGGGGCGCCAAGCCCTTCCCCCGTGGCGAGCGGGCCGGGCGCTTCGTGGTGCTGGCCAGCGGCTATGCCGATGATGGCGACGCCTTGCCCATCCGGGCGGACGCGCGGGTGATGGCCGCCACGGTGCTGGCCGGCGACACGGTGGCGCACAGCGTCGCCCCCGGCCGCCACGCCTATCTGGTGCCGGCGCGCGGCGCGGTGATGATCGACGGCGAGCGCATCAACGCGCGCGACGGCGTGGCCATTGCCGGCGGGCAGACAATTGCCTTCACCGCGATCGAAGACGCCGAGCTGGTGCTCGTCGACAGCGAATAACCCCCTGATACCCCAAGGAGCAGTACATCATGACCAAGGTTCTGGTTCTCTATTATTCGTCCTACGGCCATATGGAACAGATGGCCGATGCCGTGGCGGAAGGCGCGCGCAGCGCCGGCGCCAGCGTCGATATTCGCCGCGTGCCCGAAACCGCGCCGGCCGCCGTGGTGACGGCCGCGCATTTCAAGACCGACTCGGCCCATGAAGTGATCAGCGGCCCCGATGCGCTGGCCGAGTATGACGCGATCATCGTCGGCGCGCCCACCCGCTATGGCCGGATGGCAAGCCAGATGGCCGCCTTTCTCGACACCACCGGCGGCCTGTGGATGCGCGGCGCGCTCAACGGCAAGGTGGGCGGCGCCTTCACCTCCACAGCTACCCAGCATGGCGGGCAGGAAACCACCCTGTTCTCGATCATCACCAACCTGATGCATCTGGGGCTGACCATCGTCGGGCTCGACTATGGTTTTCAGGGGCAGATGGGCGTCGACGAAGTGAAGGGCGGCTCACCCTATGGCGCGACGACCATCGCCGACGGCAATGGCAGCCGCCAGCCCAGCGCCACCGAGCTGGACGGCGCCCGCTATCAGGGCCGCCGCATCGCCGAAGTGGCAGCCAAGCTCAGCGCGTAAGGGATGTGGTGGTGAGGGGTGCGCCCCCTCACCACTTCCCGCCGGCGTCGTCGATTGCCTTCAGCAAGGCCCGCTTGCTCGCGGTGCGCCGCACGCCGCTGTTACGGGG
>NZ_JAIESM010000092.1 GCF_019746015.1 Sphingomonas sp.
GGCCGGCCGCTGGGCGCGCGCGCCGGCATGCCAGGCGGCGGCAAGCGGCTGAGCCTCATCGACACGCTGCGCGCGGCGGCACCATGGCAGCGGGTGCGCGGGCGCGGGGCGGGCGAGACACTGCGCCTGTCGCGCGACGATCTGCGCATCCGCCGCTTCGAGTCGCGTGCGGAGGCGCTTACTGTGTTCGCGGTCGATGCGTCGGGTTCGGCGGCGCTGGCCCGGCTCGCCGAGGCCAAGGGCGCGGTCGAGCTGTTGCTGGCAGAAGCCTATGTGAAGCGCGCGCAGGTCGCGCTCATCGCCTTCCGTGGGGAGGGGGCGGAGATCATCCTGCCGCCCACCCGCTCGCTTGCGCGCGCCAAGCGGGCGCTGGCCGGGCTGCCCGGCGGGGGCGGCACGCCGGTCGCCGCGGGGCTCGATGCCGCGCGCACGCTGGCGGAAGGCGCGGCGCGGCGCGGGCGCACGCCCTATCTGGTGGTGCTGTCGGACGGGCGCGCCAATATCGCCGCTGATGGCTCGGCAGATCGTGCCCGCGCCACTGCCGATGCCGAACAGGCGGCACGCGGCATCGCGGCGCTGGGCATTGGCGCCGCGTTCGTCGACATCTCGCCCCGTCCCCGGCCGGAAGGCGAAGCGCTCGCCCGTGCGATGCACGCGCGCTATCTGCCCTTGCCGCGCGCCGATGCCGGCCGCATCCATGCCGGCGTCACCGCCGCGATGAAGGAGGCGTGATGCTGAGCGACCAATTGCAGCTGGACGGTGTGGCCGACTGGCCCAACCGCGACGCCAGCCGCTTTGTCGAGGCAGGAGCATTGCGCTTCCATGTGCAGGTAATGGGCAGCGGGCCGGCGCTGCTGCTGCTCCACGGCACCGGGGCTGCAACGCATAGCTGGCGCGGGCTGGCGCCGCTGCTGGCCGAGCATTTCACCGTGATCGCCCCCGATCTGCCCGGCCATGGCTTCACCCGGGGGCGGCCCGCCGGTGGGCTGACCATGCCGGCGATGGCGGGCGCGGTCGGCGCGCTGATGCGCTCGCTGGCGGTGGCGCCGGCGCTGATCGTCGGCCATTCGGCAGGCGCCGCGATTGCCAGCCGCATGGCGATCGACGGGCTGGCGGCGCCGGCGGGTGTCATCGGCCTGAACCCCGCAATGATGCCCTTTCCCGGCATCGCTGCGCGGCTGTTCCCCGGCCTTGCACGGCTGTTGTTCGTCAATCCGTTTGCGCCGCATTTCTTTGCCGGCCTTGCCCGCCAGCCGGGCGAGGTGAAGCGCTTTCTGGGGCGCAGCACCGGCTCGCGCATCGATCAGGCGGGGCTCGATCACTATGCGCGTCTGTTCGGCACTGCCGCCCATGTCGCCGGCGCAATCACGATGATGGCCGACTGGGATCTGGATGCCCTGGCGCGCGATCTGCCGCGCCTGGCCGTGCCGCTGCTGCTGCTCCACGGGGCGGGCGATGCGATGGTGCCGGTCAGCGCCGCGCGCGATGCGGCGGCCCTGGTGCCGGGCGCCCGGGTCGATGTACTGCCGGGCCTCGGCCATCTGGCGCATGAGGAGGACCCGGCGCTGGTTGCGCGCCACATCCTGGCCTTTGCCGAACAGACCGGTGCGCGCGCGCCCTAACCCTCGCGCGGCATCCGGAAGGGCAGCATCCACTGGACGAGCGGCGACCGGAAGCGGCCGAGCGACAGGCTTTCATGCACCGCCGTCGCGCGCTCGCCATAGATGGTCGTCTCGATCGCCGAGCGGGCGTAGAAGGGCGCATCGACCCAGGTTTCGCGCACAAAGGGCCGCGCGCCGGGGTCGGCCCGGGTCAGCCGCTCGATCCCCCAGCCGCTGCGCGCCAGCCGTTCGCGCGGCGGCGGCGGCATGTCGTGCCAGGTGCCGGTGCGGTCCATCCGCAGCGCCAGTTCAAAGGGCTGGCCGCCAGCGCGGGTTCCTTCATAGAGCACGGCGACATCGTTCTTCAGGTGCGCGCGCGACCAGTGCCAGTCGTTGAAGCCGGTCTCCAGCGGTTCCTCGCCGAAGTTCGAATCGAAATAGCCATGGCCGCGCCAGCTGACGCTGGGATGCGCCATTGCCACCTGCACCCGCGCGCGTGGCGCCACGGGGTGCCAGCGGTGCCGGCCGGCGGGGTCCAAGTGGAAGCCGGTTTCGCCGATCCATTCCGGGCGGATCGAAATCACCCCGCGCACCGGAAAGGGCAGCGGCGCGCTGGTCTCGTCGATATGGATGACCAGACTATCGCCATCCCAGTGCAGGCTGCTCGGCCCGATGGTGAAGCTCGATTCGTCGCGCGCACAGGCGGCGGCACCGCGCTCGGTCATCGTCCAGGCGCTGGCGCGCGGGCCCATCATCGAAACGTTCAGCGCGCAATGCGCCATCGGTTCGCGGCGGCCCGCCAGTTTGTAATAGGGCGAGAAGACGCTGCCGACAAAGGCGATGATGGTCAGCCCGTAGCGCCCGTCGTCGCTGGTTGCGTCGATATACCACCAGGCATAGCCGCCAGGGCAGACCGGCGCGTCGAAGCGAGGTCCTTGAGCAGGGTAGCGCAGGCTAGCCGGCCGGACAGCGCCGCCATCGGCACGCCCGGCCCCGGGTGCGTCGCTCCACCCGCCAAGTAGAGCCCGGGAACGCGGGTATGGCTCGTTGGCCGGCGGAAGGCGGCCACTGAGCCGTGCGATGCCCGTCCATAAAGGGCTCCACCCGTCGACGGGAAGAGCGCCTCGAAGGTGGCGGGCGTCGACAGGATGGTGGTTTCCGGGGGCAATTCCACCGACAGGCCCGACCGGGCCAGGCAGGCGATCATTCGTGATTGGCATTGCTCCACCTCCGCATGGGAAAGGGTGACCCGGTCGCCAAGCGCCGGGGCATTGACCAGAATCTGCAACCGCTCGCGCCCCGTAGCCGGCCCGCCATCGGAGGGACGATCGGCGGCGCAGATGTAAACGGTGGGCGCGTCCGGCACGCGGCCGGCGTCCAGCGCGGCAAATTCCGCCGCATAATCGCCCGAGAAGAACACATTGTGGTGCGCGAGCGGAAAGCCGCTGGTCTCGCTGTGCGTCGTCCACACCAATGCCGACAGTGACCGGCGCGCGGGCGGCATCGGCGGCGCGGCGTGCGCGACATCGGCGCCGAAGCGGCCATCGGCCAGCGCGGCCGGGTCCGCGTTGCAGATCACCCGCCGGGCGTGCAGCCGCTCGCCGCTCGCCAGCTCAACGCCTGTAACCCCGCGCTGATCGGTCAGGATCGTGCGCACCGGGCTGGCATAGCGGAAGCGCGCGCCGTGCCGCACCGCCAGCGCCTCCAGCGCGCGGGCGAGTGCGTGCATGCCGCCGTCGAGCAGCCACACGCCGCTCGCCTCGACATGCGCGATCAGCATCAGCGTCGCCGGGCAGCGATAGGGCGAGGCGCCGCAATAGGTGGCATAGCGGCCGAACAGCTGGCGCAGCCGCACGTCGCGGAAATAGTCGCCCAGGCCGCGCCACAGGCTCTGGAAGGGGCGCGTGGTCAGCAGGTCGGCCGGGTTGGCCAGCGCCATCGCCCAGGCCAAGCTGAGCTGGGTCGGCCGCGGCCCCAGGATGAACGGCTTTTCAAGCGCGCGATAAATGCGTTCGGCCTCGTCGCAGAAACGGCGATAGCCGCGCGCTTCTTCCGCGCCGGCAAAGTCGCCGATCGCGTCGATGCTGCGCTCGCGGTCGGCATGAAGGTCCAGCCGGTCCGCGCCCCAGGCGTGGCGGGCAAGCGTAGTCGCCGGCGACAGCGTCAGATAATCCTCGAGTCGCGCGTCGCAGGCGGCAAAGATGGCGTCGAACACCGGCCGCATCGTGAACACGGTCGGCCCGCCATCCACCTGGGCGGGGCCAGCGGGCATACTGCGCATCTTGCCGCCCGGTGCGGCAGCCGCTTCCACCACGGTGACGTCCAGCCCCTGGGCGGCCAGCATGGCGGCACTCACCAGGCCGCCGGCCCCGGCGCCGATGACGATTACTGACTCGCGCTCGATACCGTCGTGCAAGCGCCACTCCTCGGTCCGATTGACGCAGACCCGGCTGTCGTCCAATCTTGACAACATATGAGCCTGTCAAAAAACAATGACAATAGCCTTCGGCTCCGCTGGCTCGCCTGGCGCAACCAATGGCTCGCCAATCCCGCCACGCAACGCGCGATGATGCGACTGCCGATCATGCGCAGCATCGTCCGCTTCCGCGCGCGCCGGATGTTCGACCGGGTAACGGGCTTCACCTATTCGATGATCCTGCTTGCCTTTGTGCAGCTGGACGGGCTGCGGCGGCTGTCCGGCGCACCGGCAACGGTAGATGCGCTCGCCGTCGATTGGGCGATGGCGCCGGCTGCCGCCGAGCGATTGCTGCGCGCCGGGGCCTCGATCGGGCTGGTGCAGGCGCTCCCCGACGGGCGCTGGACATTGGGCGAGGAAGGCGCCGCGCTGCTCGGCAATCCCGGCGTTGCCGAGATGATTGAGCATCACCGGCTGCTCTATGCCGATCTGGCCGATCCGGTCGGTCTGTTGCGCAGCGGCGGCGGGGGCGGCGCGCTCCACGCTTATTGGCATTATGCCGGCGAGGCGGGGCAGGGCGGTCAGGACGAGGTGAGCGCCTATTCCCGGCTGATGGCGGCCACGCAACCGTTTGTCGCCGAACAGGTGATCGGCAGTTACCGCTTCGCCCGCCACCGCGCGATGCTCGACGTGGGCGGGGGCGAGGGGGCGTTTGCCGGCGCTGTCGCCCGCGCGGTGCCGGGGCTGCAGCTGGGCCTGTTCGATCTGCCTGCGGTCGGCGAGCGGGCACGGGTCCGACTGGCGGCGGCCGGCGTGGCCGACCGCGTCACCATCCATGGCGGCAGCTTCCTGCACGATCCGCTGCCCGGCGGTTATGATCTCGTCACGCTGGTGCGCGTGCTGCATGACCATGATGACGCGCCGGCAATGCAATTGCTGCGCAGCATTTATGCCGCGCTCCCCAGCGGCGGGCGACTCCTGATTGCCGAGCCGATGGCCGGGACTCGCGGCGCCGAAGCCTCTGGCGATGGCTATTTCGGGCTTTACCTCTGGGCGATGGGATCCGGGCGCCCGCGCCGCGTCGACGAGATCGGCGCGATGCTAACTACTTGCGGATTCAATCGATTCAAGGAGATCGCCACGCCGTTGCCGCTCAATGTCCGCATAATTGTGGCGACGCGCGCCTAAATCTGTCCAAATTGCTTGACACAGAAATGTGTAAGGCATTAACTGCCAAGACGCGATAAATGCCACACGGCCGCAAGCGGTCGCGAAGGAGTGGTGATGAAGGCGCTGGCTGTCGTTCTCGATGCACCGAAAAGGCTGGAGCTGCGCGCCCTCTCGCTCAACCCGCTCGCCGATGGCGATGTTCTGGTCGAAATCGCCTGGAGCGGAATCAGCACCGGCACCGAGAAGCTGCTCTGGTCGGGCGCGATGCCGCCCTTCCCCGGCATGGCCTATCCCCTTGTGCCCGGCTATGAATCGGTGGGTCGAGTCATCGATGCCGGGCGTGATGCGCAGCGCCGCATCGGCGAATGGGTGTTCGTGCCCGGCGCCAATTGCTTCCAGGGCGCGCGCGCGCTGTTCGGCGGCACGGCCGAGCGGGTGGTGGTGCCGGCGGCGCGGGCGCTGCCCATCGACGAGTCGCTGGGCGAGGATGGCGTGCTGCTGTCGCTGGCGGCCACCGCTCATCACGCGCTGGTCGGCGGTGCCCCGCCCGACCTGATCATCGGCCATGGCATATTGGGCCGCCTGATCGCGCGGCTGACCATTGCCTGCGGCGCACCGCCGCCAATCGTCTGGGAGACGAACCCCGCCCGCCGCGACGGTGCCACCGGCTATTCGGTGATCGCGCCCGAAGTGGACATCCGCGCCGATTATCGGGTTATCTGCGACGCCAGCGGCGCCAGCGCGCTGCTCGACACCCTGATCGGCCGACTCGCCAAGGGTGGCGAGATCGTGCTGGCCGGCTTCTACGACCGCCTGACCTTTTCCTATGCCCCCGCCTTCATGCGCGAGGCGCGTCTGCGCATTGCCGCTGAATTCACGCCGGAGGACAGCGCCTCCACCATCGCGCTGGTCGAAGCCGGCGCGCTCAGCCTGGCCGGGCTTGTGTCCCATATCCGCCCCGCCGCGCAGGCGGCAGCGGCCTACCCCGAAGCGTTTGAAGATCCTGCCTGCCTGAAAATGGTGCTCGATTGGAGAGTTGCGTCATGATGCTTGATCTG
Organism: Sphingomonas sp.; assembly: GCF_019746015.1. Taxonomy (GTDB): domain Bacteria; phylum Pseudomonadota; class Alphaproteobacteria; order Sphingomonadales; family Sphingomonadaceae; genus Sphingomonas. The sequence continues at coordinate 6,246 of NZ_JAIESM010000092.1, forward strand.
GGTGCACTGCGGAACGAAGCGAACCAGGAACCCGATCCGGTGCCCACCGGGCCGGTGACCAAGGAAACCCAGATCATCGCGATCTATGGCAAGGGCGGCTCGGGCAAGTCGTTTGCGCTGGCCAATCTCAGCTACATGATGGCGCAGCAGGGCAAGCGCGTGCTGCTGATCGGCTGCGATCCCAAGAGCGACACCACCAGCCTGCTCTTCGGCGGCAAATCCACCCCGACGATCATCGAAACCTCGTCCAAGAAGAAGCTGGCGGGCGAGGATCTGGCGATCGAGGATGTCTGCTTCCAGCGCGACGGCGTGTTCGCGATGGAACTGGGCGGGCCGGAAGTCGGCCGTGGCTGCGGCGGGCGCGGCATCATCCACGGATTCGAGACGCTGGAAAAGCTGGGCTTCCATGAATGGGGCTTCGACTATGTCCTGCTCGATTTCCTCGGCGATGTGGTGTGCGGCGGCTTTGGCCTGCCGATCGCGCGCGACATGTGCCAGAAGGTGATCGTGGTCGGCTCGAACGACCTGCAATCGCTCTATGTCGCCAATAATGTGTGCAAGGCGGTTGAGTATTTCCGCAAGATGGGCGGCAATGTCGGTGTCGCCGGCATTCTGATCAACAAGGATGACGGCACCGGCGAGGCGCATGCCTTTGCCAAGGCGGTCGGCATTCCCGTGCTCGCGGCGATTCCGGCGAATGAGGATATCCGCCGCAAATCCGCCAATTACCAGATCATCGGCAAGCCCGGTGGCGAATGGGGCCCGCTGTTTGAGCAGCTGGCGCTCAACGTCGCCATCGCGCCGCCGCAACAGCCGGCGCCGCTCGACCAGGACGGGTTGCTGGCTCTGTTCAAGCCGGAGGACACCGGCGGCAACGTCACGCTGATGCCGGCCACCCAGGCCGACATGCGCGGCGCGGCCTATGTGCCCAAGCCCAGCCTCGAAATCATCTACGACGCGGTGTAACGATGGACGGCCCCGAACCACGCGATCGCGACCGGATCGACCTCGCAGGGGGCTGCGCCTCCAAAGACACCATGCGCGCCGCCGCCGCCGAGGCTGGCAAGAGCGCCATTCTCGAACGCTACGCCGCCGATTATCCGCAAGGGCCGCACGATCAGCCCCAGTCGATGTGCCCGGCCTTTGGCAGTCTGCGCGTCGGCCTGCGCATGCGGCGCACGGCAACGGTGCTGTCGGGTTCGGCCTGCTGCGTCTATGGCCTCACCTTCACCTCGCACTTTTATGGCGCGCGGCGGACGGTGGGCTATGTGCCGTTCAATTCGGAAACGCTCGTCACCGGCAAGCTGTTCGAGGACATCAAGGAAGCGGTCGAAAAGCTCGCCGATCCTGCGCTCTACGACACCATCGTCGTCACCAATCTGTGCGTGCCGACGGCGTCGGGCGTGCCGCTGCAGCTGCTGCCCGATGCGATCAACGGCGTGCGGGTGATCGGTATCGACGTGCCCGGCTTTGGCGTGCCGACGCATGCCGAGGCGAAGGACGTGCTGGCGGGCGCCATGCTCAATTATGCGCGGGCGGAGGCTGAGGCTGGCCCCGTCGCTGCGCCAAAGGATCGATCGGACCGGCCAACCGTGACTCTCCTTGGGGAGATGTTTCCGGCCGACCCACCCGGCATCGGCTTGATGCTGGAGCCGCTGGGCCTCGCGGCCGGTCCGGTCGTACCGACGCGCGAATGGCGCGAGCTCTATGCCGCGCTCGATTGCGCGGTGGTAGGTGCGATCCACCCCTTCTACACCGCGAGCATCCGCGAGTTCGAGGCGGCGGGCCGTGCGATTGTCGGCTCGGCACCGGTTGGCCGCGACGGTACGGCGGCCTGGCTCGATGCGATCGGCGCGGCGTGCGGCATTGCGCGCGACCGGGTCGATGCGGCCAAGAACCGCTTCCTGCCGGCAATCGCCGGGGCGCTGGCGGCGCGGCCGGTTTCCGGCCGGATCACCGTGTCGGGCTATGAAGGCTCCGAACTGCTGGTCGCGCGGCTGCTGATCGAAAGCGGGGCGCAGGTGCCCTATGTCGGCACCGCCTGCCCGCGCACGCGCTGGTCCGACCCGGACCGCGAATGGCTGGAAGCGCATGGCGCGCGCGTGCAATATCGCGCCAGCCTGGAACAGGATCTTGCGGCGGTTGATGAATTCGGCCCCGATCTGGCGATCGGCACCACGCCGGTGGTGCAGCACGCCAAGAGCCGCGCCATCCCCGCGCTCTATTTCACCAACCTGATTTCGGCACGGCCGCTGATGGGCCCAGCCGGCGCCGGCAGCCTGGCGATGGTGGTGGGGGCCGCACTTGCCAACAAGGGCCGCTTCGACGCGATGCGCGATTTCTTCGACGGCGTCGGCGCGGGCGCCAATGCCGGGGTGTGGGAGACGACGCCGGTCGACCGGCCGGAGTTCAAGGCGAAGTTCGCCGCCAAGCGGATCGCCGCTGCCAAGGCAGAGGAGGCAGTGGGCGTATGACGCTGATCCTCGATCATGATCGTGCCGGCGGCTATTGGGGCGCGGTCTATGCCTTTACCGCGATCAAGGGCCTGCAGGTGATCATCGATGGGCCGGTGGGGTGTGAAAACCTGCCGGTCACCTCGGTTCTGCACTATACCGACGCGCTGCCGCCGCATGAGCTGCCGATCGTCGTCACGGGCCTCTCCGAGCAGGAACTGGGCCGCGACGGCACCGAGGGCGCGATGCGCCGCGCGTGGAAGACGCTCGACCCAGACCTGCCCGCGGTCGTCGTGACCGGCTCGATCGCCGAGATGATCGGCGGCGGCGTGACGCCCGAAGGCACCAATATCCAGCGCTTCCTGCCGCGCACGATCGACGAGGATCAGTGGCAGTCGGCCGACCGCGCGCTCACCTGGCTGTGGACGCAGTTCGGCCCCAAGAAAGTGCCGCCCGCCCGCCGCAAGGAAGGCGCCAAGCCCAAGGTGAACATCATCGGCCCGGCCTATGGCATGTTCAACATGCCGTCGGACCTCGCCGAGATCCGCCGCCTGGTCGAAGGCATCGGGGCGGAGGTCAACATGGCCTTTCCGCTCGGCAGCCATCTGGCCGATGTTCGCAAGCTGGCGGATGCGGAAGTCAATATCTGCCTCTACCGCGAATATGGGCGCGGGCTGTGCGAGACGCTGGAGCGGCCCTATCTGCAGGCGCCGATCGGGCTCAACTCCACCACCACCTTCCTGCGCACGCTGGCCGAGCTGCTGGGGCTGGACGCGGAGCCGTTCATCGAGCGCGAAAAGCACACCACCATCAAGCCGCTATGGGATTTGTGGCGGTCGGTGACGCAGGATTTCTTTGGCACCGCCAGCTTCGGCATCGTCGCCAACGAAACCTATGCGCGCGGCGTGCGGCATTTCCTGGAAAACGACATGGGGCTGCCCTGCCACTTCGCTTTCCAGCGCTCGGCCGGCGTGAAGCCGGACAATGAAGCCGTGCGCGAGGCGATCCAGACCAACCCGCCGCTGGTGCTGTTCGGATCGTTCAACGAGCGGATGTACATGGCCGAGGCGGGCGGGCGCGGGGTCTATATCCCGGCGAGCTTCCCCGGCGCGATCATCCGCCGCCACACCGGCACGCCCTTCATGGGCTATGCCGGGGCAACCTATCTGGTTCAGGAAGTGTGCAACGCGTTGTTCGACGCGCTGTTTCACATCCTGCCGCTCGCGCGCCAGCTCGATGCGGTTGACCCGACGCCGGCGCGCCGCGAGCCACCGCTCGTCTGGGCCGATGAGGCCAAGGTCAATCTCGACGAACGGCTGGAGCGCGAGCCGGTGCTGGTGCGGATTTCGGCGGCCAAGCGGCTGCGCGATGCCGCCGAAAGCATCACCCGCCGGGCGGGCGAAAGCGTCGTCACGCCCGAGCGGCTGCACGAAGCCCTGGCAGAGGCGGGCGTGCCATGATCCGCGCATTTTCCACCCATTCGCCGCTCCATCAGGCGGCACCACCCATCCTGGAGGGGTTTTCGGGCCCCTCCCGGATACCGTCGGGGGACGCGAGCCGCGCGCCCGATCTCGCCGGGACGACCCAAGAAGAAGGACTGATCATCTATGAGTAACGATCCAATGGGTCCTGGGACCTATATGACCGAGCAGGAAGCGAAGGAGTTCCACAACCTCTTCGTGTTCAGCACCGGCTTTTTCGTGACCGTTGCCGTGATCGCTCACATCCTGATGTGGATGTGGCGGCCATGGTTCCCGGGCACGGCGCCATACAAGGCCGGCATGGCAGCAACCGCGCCAATGCAGACCGAGGCGCCGGTCGCCTCCAAGAGCTGAGAAGGAGAATCTGACATGTGGAGAATGTGGGTAACATTTGACGGTCGCCGCATCCTGACGTTGCTTGCGATCTTCCTGTTCTCGCTCGCGGTGCTGATTCACTTCATCCTGCTGAGCACGGATCGCTACAATTGGCTCGAAGACCCCCATCTGGTCCATGGCCAGACGGTCGCAACGGGGGCGCCGGCTCCCTGAATCGGGTCGCCGGCGAGTCTATTGTCGCATCGTTCTGCGGCGGTTGGGGCGTGGCCCGCGTGACACCGGCTTGACGGTAGCGCGGGTCCGCCCGGTCGCAGAGCAAGATTGACCTGCCGTGCCTGGCGAGGGGCGGCGGGCGAGGGAGCTTGATCCAATGGCACTGCTAAGCTTTGAACGGAAATACCGGGTGCGGGGCGGAACGCTCATCGGCGGCGATCTGTTCGATTTCTGGATCGGCCCCTTTTACGTGGGCTTTTTCGGCATCACCACGATCCTGTTCGCCGGCCTGGGCACCGCGCTCATCTTCTATGGCGCGTCGCAGGGGCCGACCTGGAACCCGTGGCTGATCAGCATCGCGCCACCCGACCTGAAATATGGCCTGAAACTGGCGCCGTTGCTGCATGGCGGACTGTGGCAGATCATTACCATGTGCGCCATCGGGGCGTTCTGCTCCTGGGCGCTGCGCGAGGTCGAGATCTGTCGCAAGCTTGGCATGGGCTATCACGTGCCGATCGCCTTCAGCTTTGCGATCCTGGCCTATGTCACCCTGGTGGTGTTCCGCCCGTTCCTGATGGGGGCGTGGCACTGGGGTTTCCCTTATGGGATCTGGAGCCATTTGGACTGGGTGTCTAACACCGGCTATCAATATCTCCATTTCCACTACAACCCGGCGCACATGATCGCGGTGAGCTTCTTCTTCACCACGACGCTGGCGCTCGCGCTGCATGGCGCGCTGGTTCTGTCGGCGGTCAATCCGCTGCCGGGCGACGAGGTGAAGTCACCCGAATATGAAGACGCGTTCTTCCGCGACACCATCGGCTATTCGATCGGGACGCTGGGCATCCACCGGCTCGGCCTGTTCCTGGCGCTGAATGCCGGGTTCTGGAGCGCGGTGTGCATCATCATTTCCGGCCCCGTGTGGACGCGCGGTTGGCCCGAATGGTGGACCTGGTGGCTCAACCTGCCGATCTGGCGCTGAGGTGGAGAGCATAAAATGGCAACCTATCAGAACATCTTCACCCAAGTTCAGTTGCGCGGCCCCGCCGAATTCGGCCCGCCCGCAACCGATGGCAGCGAGCCGCGCACCGGCCAGCCCTTCTTCCTCTATTGGGCGGGCAAGCTGGGCAATGCGCAGATCGGGCCGATCTATCTGGGCTATCTGGGCGTAGCCGCGCTAGCGTTCGGCATCATCGCGTTCGAGATCATCGGTCTCAACATGATGGCGCAGGTCAACTGGAACCCGGTGCAGTTCGTGCGCCAGCTGTTCTGGCTGAGCCTGGAGCCGCCGGGGCCGCAATATGGCCTGACCATCCTGCCCCCGCTCAACCAGGGCGGCTGGTGGCTGATCGCCGGCTTCTTCCTGACCGCGTCGATCATGCTGTGGTGGGTGCGCACTTATCTCCGCGCGCGTGCGCTGAAGATGGGCACGCATGTCGCCTGGGCCTTTGCCAGCGCGATCTGGCTCTATCTGGTGCTGGGCTTCATCCGCCCGGTGCTGATGGGCAGCTGGTCGGAAGCGGTGCCTTTCGGCGTGTTTCCGCACCTTGATTGGACGGCAGCCTTCTCGATCCGCTACGGCAATCTGTTCTACAATCCGTTCCACGCGCTTTCGATCGTCTTCCTCTATGGCTCGACGCTGCTGTTCGCGATGCACGGCGCGACGATCCTGGCGGTGGGCCGCTATGGCGGCGAGCGCGAGATCGAGCAGATCACCGACCGCGGCACTGCCAGCGAGCGCGCCGCACTGTTCTGGCGCTGGACGATGGGCTTCAACGCCACGATGGAATCGATCCACCGCTGGGCGTGGTGGTTCGCGGTGCTGACGACGCTGACCGGCGGCATCGGCATCCTGCTGACCGGCACGGTCGTCGACAACTGGTATCTGTGGGCACAACAGCATGGCTATGCACCGGCCTATCCGAGCACGGGCACGGTCGATCCAGCCTCTTTGCCGGGAGCACCAAAATGAGCCGTGAAACTTATCTGGCGCCGGTGGTGATCGGCGTCCTCTCGCTCACCCTTGGCGGGTGCGAGCTGGGGCCAAAGGCCTATGCCCAGAACGGCTATCGGGGCACTGGCATGGACCAGATCACCGCCAAGTCGCGGCAGGCGGCCTATACCGTGCCCGCGCCGCCCTATGACCTGCCCGCCGCCGATGGCCCGCGTGCAAAGGAGGTTTACCAGAACGTCCAGGTGCTGGGCGATGTCAGCGCGGAGCGGTTCAACCATCTGATGGCGGCAATCAACACCTGGGTGGCGCCGCAGCAGGGCAGCAATCCCGACAATGTCGGCTGCAATTACTGCCACAATCCGCAGAATCTGGCGTCGGACGAGAAATATACCAAGGTCGTCGCGCGGCGGATGCTGCAGATGACGATGAACATCAACTCGACGTGGAAGACCCACGTCAAGGGAACGGGCGTCACCTGCTATACCTGCCACCGCGGCAATGCCGTGCCCAAATATGTGTGGTCGATGGCCGATGCGCCGGGCGGGCAGAGCGGCCTTGCCGGCAACAAGTTCGGGCAGAACACGCCGGTGCCGGCGGTGGCCTATTCCTCGCTCCCCTATGATCCGTTCTCGACCTATCTGAACGGGGCGAAGAACATCCGTGTCCAGGGCCAGACGGCGCTGCCGCCCAGCACGTCGGGCGCATCGATCGCGCATACCGAGCAGACCTATGGCCTGATGATGCACATGTCGTCGTCGCTGAACGTCAACTGCACCTATTGCCATAACAGCCGCGCCTTTGCGGTGTGGTCGCAAAGCCCGGCGCCGCGTGCCCAGGCCTGGTATGGCATCCGCATGGTTGGCGATGTCAACAGCACCTATATCGGCTCGCTCGCCAATGTGTTCCCCGCCTATCGCAAGGGGCCGCATGGCGATGTGCTGAAGGCCAATTGCCAGACCTGCCACCAGGGCCAGAACAAGCCGCTGGGCGGGGTCAGCATGCTGAAGGACTATCCGGACTTGGCCGCCATGGTGGCTGCGCCGGCGCCTGCCGCGGCAGCGCCAGCACCGGCGCCAGCGGCCAAGGAAGCGGCCGCCGGCGAGACCGCCAGCAAGACACCGGCGGCTGCCCAACCCTGAGGATTGCCGGGCGCCACGGGCAATGGCGGTACGCATGTCCGCCACCCTGCGGCGCCCGGCTCTCGCTACCGTCAGCGCGGCACGGTGGTGAGCCAGGGGCCATCCGGGCTTGACCGCCCTATCCCGTTCGCCAAGGGAACGGGATCGTCGAATGATGGGCGAATCCAAGCACGATGGCCGATGTTCCAGACCATGAGCCCGCGCTGACCGAGGGCAGCGTCCGCGCCCCGCGCGGCGCCAATATCGGCACGCGCAGCCACCCGCTGCGCGCCTCGCTGTCGGCCGAAATGCATGTCCGCCGCCTGCCGCGCTTTTCGGCGCCGGCCCGGCTGATGCAGGTCGTCACCCTGCTGGGCGAGGCGGGCGCGGCCGAAAGCTGGCGCCATATCAGCGATCTGGCCGCGCGCGCCGGGCTGACCATTGCCGAGCGGGCCAAATATGCGGTGGTGCCGCTGCCCGGGGCGACCCTGGTGTGGGAACGGCATACCGAATTCGCCAGCTATACCTTCATCCGCGAAGGGGCGTTCGGCGCGCCGTTCGATCCGCTGCATTTCGCGCCGCTGTCCGAAGACGTGCTGGCCGGCATGCCCGGCGACGTCATCCGCGCGACCCAGATCGCGGTGCAGCCGCCGGGCGCGCCGCCCCCGCTCGACGCCGAGCTTGACCAGTGGTTCACCCGCGATGCGCTGGTGGTGTGCGACGTGGTGGGCGGCAAGGCGCGGCTGATGTCCGATTTCCGCCTTCATGCCGACGGCTTTGGCCGGTTGCTGATCCGCGACCTGGGGCTGCAAGGGGATGAGCCGTCGCAACTCGTCACCCGCATTCAGGAACTGGGCAATTATCGCAACATGGCGCTGCTCGGCCTGCCGATCGCGCAGGAGACGACGCCCGAGCTGACCAAGCTCGAACAGCGGCTGGCAATGCTGACGCATGACGTGTCCGAGCGCCGCAGCGAGGATGATGCGCTGCTCGACGAGCTGACCTTCCTGTCGGCGGAGCTGGCCCGCCTGTCCGCAGCCACGCGCTACCGGATGAGTGCCACGCGCGCCTATGCCCAGCTGTCGATCGAGCGGCTGCACGCGCTCGATCTGGCGCCGGTGCGGGGCTTTCAGACGCTGGGCGACTTTACCGAGCGCCGTCTGATGCCGGCGGTGCGCACCTGCGACAGCTTTTCGGCGCGGATCGAGGATCTGCAGCAGCGCGCCGCCTGGGCCAGCGCGCTGCTGCGCACGCGCATCGACATCGCGCTCGCCAAGCAGAACCGCGACCTGCTCGAATCGATGGACAAGCGCACCCAGCTGCAGCTGCGCCTGCAACAGACGGTGGAGGGGCTGTCGGTGGTGGCGATCAGCTATTATCTGATCGGCCTAATCGCCTATCCGATCAAGGCGACGCCGGGCATCAACCACGAAATCGGCATCGCGGTGGCGGTGCCCATCGTGGTGCTGGTCGTCGCGCTGTTCGTCAACCGGATGCGGCGCCACCTCAGCGAATAGCGGCGGCCGGCGTTGCCGGCACCGGGCCGGTGGGCGCGGCGTCGATCAGCGCGTCGCCCCCCAGCGCGCGATACAGCGCCACCCGATTGGCCGCCGCCACCAACTGGGTGGTGACCAAAGTCTGCTGCGCCTGATACAGCGCGCGCTGCGCGTCGAGATTGGCCAGATAGCTGTCGATCCCGCCGCGATAGCGTGCCTCGGTCAGGCGGAACGTCTCGGACGCCGCACGGGTCAGGTCGTTCTGCGCGCCCAGCTGCGCCTCGATCGTGCCGCGCCGCGCCAGCGCATCGGCGACTTCGCGAAACGCGGTCTGGATGCTGCGTTCATAGGTGGCGAGCGCGGCGTCGAACTGGGCGCGCGCGATCGCCAGATTGGCCTTGGCCCGGCCGCCTGCAAACACCGGATAGTTGATGCCGGGAATCAGCGAATAGTTGAACGCGCGCGTGGTGAACAACTGCTCGATGAAATTGTTCGAGGCGAGGCCACCGAGTGCCGTGAAGCTGATGCGCGGGAACATCGCCGCACGCGCGGCCCCCACCTGGGCGTTGACGGCGCGCAGCTGATATTCGGCCTGCACAATGTCCGGCCGGCGCAGCAGCAACGTGGACTGGGTGCCGGCGGGCAGATCGGCAATCGTCGGCCCGGCCTGTTCGATCGATGCGGGCAACAGCGCGGGTTCGACCGGCGCGCCGACCAGCAGCTCCAATGCGTTCACATCCTGCGCCACTGCCGTTGTCTGTTGCGCCAGGTTCGACCGGGCGAGCGCCAGCACCGTCTCCGCCTGTGTCAGGTCCGATCGCGGCGCCACCCCGCCATCGACGCGCGCGCGGACCAGCCGGATCGCGTCGCTTGCCGTGCGTTCGGTCTGCCGCGCCAGCTCCAGCAGCGACTGGTCGGCGCCATATTGCAGCCAGGCGGTGGCAATATCGCCGACCAGCGTCAGCCGGGTTGCCCGCGCGCCCGCCTCGCTGGCGAAATACTGGTTGCGCGCTGCCTGCGCGAGTGCTGCGACCCGCCCGAACAGGTCGATCTCGAACGCGGTCGCGCCGAAGCTCAGGTTGAAGGTGGTGCGCTCGCCGCCGATGACGGGCGCGCCATTATTGTTGGTGCGGCCGGTGCCCGGGTCGATCACCGAGCCGGTATTGTTGCTGCCCAGCGTGGGGAATCGGTCAGCGCGGGCCACGCGATATTGCCCGCGCGCGGCGGCGATATTGGCGGCGGCGATGCGCAGGTCGCGGTTGTTGGCCAGCGCCCGGGTGATGATGGTCTGCAGGCGGGGATCGCGGAACACATCCGGATAGGACAGCGACGGCAGCGGCTCGCCGGCGGGTGCGTAGGCGGCGCCCTGCGGCCAGGTGGCGGGCACGGGGGGCGCGGGCCGCTGATATTTCGGCACGAACGAGCAGCCGGCCAGCAGCGCGAGCAGAACGGGTGCCAGCCGCTTCATGCCGCATCTCCGCTCGGCCTGGGCGGGTGGTGCAGCCGCTTCAGCGTGTCGCGCGTCGTGCGCCGCACGATCACGAAGAAGAGCGGGATGTAGAAGATCGCCAGGATCGTCGCGGTCAGCATGCCGCCGATCACCGATGTGCCGATGGCGATGCGCGAATTGGCGCCGGCACCCGTCGAAATCGCCAGCGGCAGCACGCCGAAGATGAAGGCCAGGCTGGTCATCAGAATCGGGCGCAACCGGATGCGCGCCGCCTCCACCGCCGCATCGATCACGCGCTTGCCTTGCTTCTCGGCCTGCTCGGCAAATTCGATCATCAAAATGGCGTTCTTGGCGGCCAGGCCCATCGTGGTCAGCAGGCCGATCTGCAGATAGACGTCGTTCACCAGCCCACGCAGCGTGACCGCGAACACCGCGCCGACCAGCCCGAGCGGGATGACCAGCAGCACCGCCACCGGGATCGTCCAGCTTTCATAAAGTGCGGCCAGGCACAGGAACACGACCAGCAGCGACAGGCCATAGAGCAGCGGCGCCTGCCCCGAGGACAGCCGTTCCTGAAATGACAGGCCGGACCAGGCAATCGACGTGCCGGGATATTTGCTGGCCAGCTGCTCGATCCGGTCCATCGCCTCGCCGGAGCTGTGGCCGGGTGCCGGCTGGCCGGAAAATTCAAAGCTGGCAATGCCGTTGAACCGGGCAAGCGTTGGCGGCGCGCTCGACCAGCGGGTGGCAGCGAACGAGGAGAAGGGCGCCATCTGGCCATCGCTTGAGCGGACGAACCACTGGCCCAGATCCTCCGGCCTGGAGCGATAGGGCGCATCGCCCTGAACGAACACGCGCTTCACCCGGCCGCGGTCGGTGAAGTCGTTGACATAGCGCCCGCCCCAGGCGGTGGAGAGGGTGACGTTCACGTCCTGCTGGCTGATCCCCATCACCTGCATCTTCTGCTGGTCGAGATCGACCTTCAGCGTCGGCTGGTCGTCCAGATCGGTCAGGCGGACCTGCGCCAGTTCAGGATCGGCCATCGCCTCGGCAAACAGCGCATCGCGTGCCGCCTTGAAATCCGCCCGGCTGAGGCCGCCGGTGTTGAGCAGTTCCAGCGTGAAGCCGTTCGACTGGCCCAGGCCCCGGATCGCGCCGGGCACCAACACGTTGACGCGCGCATCGCGGAAATTGGCGAACGCCTTGGTTGCGCGCAGCGCGATGGCGTCGGCGCTGTTGTCGGCGCCCACGCGCTGGTCCCAGTCGGCCAGCGAGACGAAGCTGCGCCCCTGATTCTGCCCCGCCGGCCCGCCGCCACCGCCGCCGCTGACGGTCAGGAGCGCGGCGACATTCTTCTTTTCCGGCCCCAGGAAATAGCGCTCGATCCCCTGCTGCACGGCAAAGGTGCGCGCCTGGGTGGCGCCGGGCGGCAGGTTGAACACCAGCTGCAGGCCGCCCTGATCCTCGGTCGGCAGAAAGCCCGTCGGCAGCCGCACGAACAGCCCGACGAGCAGCGCCGCTACCCCGCCATAGATCAGCAGGTAGAGCAGTTTGCGGTCGACGATCTTCGGAATGGCGCCGGCATAGCGCGCGACCATCGCCTCGAACCGGCGGTTGAAGCCGTCGCGCAGCCGGTCGGTCCAGCGATCATGGCGCTGGGCCGATTTGGGTTTCAGCAGCGTCGCGGTCAGCGCCGGCGACAGCACCAGCGCGACCACCACGGAGAGGACCATCGCCGAGACGATGGTGATCGAGAACTGGCGATAGATGACGCCGGTCGATCCGCCGAAAAACGCCATAGGCAGGAACACCGCCGACAGCACCAGCGCGATCGCGATCAGCGCGATGTTGATTTCGGACATCGACCGGATCGTCGCGTCGCGCGGCGACATGCCGGGATTTTCCTCCATCAGCCGCTCGACATTTTCGACCACGACGATCGCGTCGTCGACCAGCAGACCGATTGCCAGCACCAGCCCGAACAAAGTGAGCGTGTTGATCGAAAAGCCGAGCGCTGCAAACACGCCGAACGTGCCCAGCAGCACCACCGGCACCGCGATGGCCGGAATGAGCGTTGCCCGCCAGCTCTGCAGGAAGACGAACATCACGATCACGACCAGCACGATCGCCTCGATCAGCGTCTTCACGACTTCCTCGATCGACAGCTTGATGAACTTGGTCGCGTCCGACGGATAGGCAACCGCGAACCCGGCCGGCATCGATTTGGTGAGCTCGGCGACCTTGGCCTTCACCAGTTCAGCGGTGGTCAGCGCGTCGGCGCCGGGGGCGAGCGACACGGCAAAGCCGGCGCCGGGATGGCCGTTGGTGCGGCTGCGGATCGAATAATTTTCCGCGCCCAGCTCGACGCGGGCGACATCCTTCAGCCGCACGATCGAGCCATCGGGCGCGGTGCGCAGGATGATGTTGGCGAATTCCTCTGCCGTCGTCAGCCGCGACTGGGCAGTGACGGTGGCGTTCAGCATCTGCGTGGGCGGGCTGGGCTGGCCGCCCAGTTCGCCGGCGGCGATTTCGATATTCTGCGCCTGGATCGCCTGGATGACGTCGCCGGGGATCAGGCTGTACGAGGCCAGCTGGTCGGGCCGCAGCCACACCCGCATCGCATATTGCGCGCCGAACACATTGGTGTCGCCCACGCCCGCCAGCCGACCGATGGGGTCCTGCAGATTGCTGACCAGATAGTCGGACACGTCCTGATTGGTGCGGCGGTCGGTGGTGTCGTAGACCGCAAAGATCATCAGAAAGTCCGGGCTGGACTTGGTGACGGTCAGCCCCTGCTGCTGCACCGGGCCGGGCAGGCGGGCAAGCGCCTGCTGCACGCGGTTCTGCACCTGCACCTGGGCAATGTCCGGGTTCACGCCCTTTTCAAACGTGGCCGAGATCGTCGCCTGCCCGCGCGAGCTGGACGTGGCACTGAAATAGAGCAGCCCGTCGATGCCGGTCAGCTGCTGCTCGATGATCTGGGTAACGCTGTTTTCCAGGATTTCGGCCGAAGCGCCGGGATAGTTGGCGCGGATGTTGATCTGCGGCGGCGCGACATCGGGATATTGTTCGATCGGCAGCGTCATCAGCCCGCCCAGCCCCACCAGCATGATGAGGATGGCGATGACCCACGCAAAGATCGGCCGGTCGATGAAGATGCGCGAGATCATCGGCCGCCTATCGGCCCGGCTTGCCGGTGGGCGGCGGGGCGATGCGCTGCGGGCTGCCGGCGGGCACCGGCTTCACCACCGTGCCGGGCTTGGCGTTCAGGCTGCCTTCGGTAATCACCCGGTCGCCGGGGTTGAGCCCGGCGGAGACGACCCAGTTCGCCCCTTCGGTGCGCAGCGTGGTGACAGGCTTTGCCACCACCTTGTTGTCCGGCCCGATCACCAGCGCGGTCGCATTGCCGCGCGGATCGCGCTGAATGCCCTGTTGCGGCACTAGCATCACATTGGTGGCCACCGACTGGGCGAACATGGCGCGCACGAACATGCCGGGCAGCAGCAACCCTTGCGGATTGGGAAAGCGCGCGCGCAGCGTGACGGTGCCGGTCGCGGCGTCCACCGTCACTTCGGTGAATTCCACGTCGCCACGAAAGCCGTAATCGCTGCCATCCTCCAGCTTCAGCTGGACGGCGGCCTTGCTGGGCAGCGCGCCGCCTTGTGCCAGCGCGCGGCGCAGCGCCAGCAGATCGGCCGCGGATTCGCGGATGTCGACGAAGATCGGGTCGAGCCGCTGGATCACCGCCAGCGGCTGCGCCTGATTGCCGGTGACGAGCGCGCCTTCGGTGAACAGCGAGCGGCCGATGCGCCCGCTGATCGGCGCCGGCACGCGGGTGAAGCGCAGGTTGATCCGCGCCGTCTGCAGCGCGGCGCGCGCCTGGGCCACCTGCGCCTCGGCTTGGCGCGCCTGGGCGAGCGCGTCGGTATAGTCCTGCGCGCTCACGGCCTGGATCTCGGCCAGCGGCTTGAAGCGATCGGCGCGGGCGCGCGCGGCCTCTGCTGCGGCCTGGGCAGCGGCCAGATTGGCGCTGGCCTGGTTGCCGGCGGCGGCGAACAGGCTGGGGTCGATTTCGTAGAGCGTCTGGCCCTGGCGGACCAGCGCCCCTTCGGTGAACAGCCGGCGCTGGATGAGGCCGGTCACCTGCGGCCGCACTTCCGATGTCTGGAAGGCGGTGACGCGGCCGGTCAGCTCCGCCGTCACCGGCAGCGTCGTCGTCCGCACGACGACATAGCCCGCCTCTGGCGTGCGCTTGGGCGGTTTCTGCCCCTGCGCGCCGCAGCCCGCCAGCACCAGCGCGGCCGCCACCGGCACCATGGCCGGTTGCCACCCTGTGACTTGTCGATGCTTGCTCACGCCCCGTCCTTCACCTGCGGCAGATCGATGCGGCCGTCGATTCCCGGTGGGCAGGCATAGCGGCGGTGGCGCGGCACGCAAGTTCCGGCTTTGTGGAGATGATTGGCATCCGCGCGAAATTCGGCTAGCGGCCGCGCAGGCTGACATAGTCTTGCGACAAACGCGGTTTAGCCGGCCTGCCATCAGGGATTTGGGGAGACTATCGTTGCGCCGGACGATTCTGGCTGGATTGTTGCTTGGCGTCGCGCCGGTGGAAGCGCTGGCGCAGCAGGCCGCCCCGCGCCCCGCGCGCCCCGCCCCGGCGGAGGATCGCGGCGCCCCCGCGCAGGATGACGAGGGCGGCGACGTGGTCGTTACCGCCGGCCGCCGGCTGCCCGGTGCGGTGATTGGCGACATTCCGCCCGATCAGGTGCTGAGCCCGGCCGATATCCGATCCTATGGCGTCAGCTCGGTTGCCGATCTGCTCACAGAACTGGGGCCGCAGCTGCGCAGCGGGCGCGGCAGCGGCCCGCCGGTGGTGCTGCTCAACGGCCGGCGGATCGGCGGCTTTCAGGAAATCCGCGACCTGCCGGCAGAGGCGATCCTGCGCGTCGATATTCTGCCCGAGGAAGTGGCGCTGAAATATGGCTTCCGCGCCGACCAGCGGGTGATCAATTTCGTGCTGCGGCCGCGCTTTCAGGCGCTGAC
>NZ_JAIESM010000047.1 GCF_019746015.1 Sphingomonas sp.
CGCGGACATGCCGGGCGCGGTCATGCCGCCGCCTGGGCACGTTCCGCCGCCAGCAGCGCGCGCTTGCGCTCCACCCCCCAGCGATAGCCGCCCAGCCCGCCGTCGGCGCGCAGCGCCCGGTGACAGGGGATCAGCACCGCCAGCCGGTTCGCCGCGCAGGCGCTGGCCGCCGCGCGCACCGCCTTGGGCGCGCCGATGCCGTCGGCAAGCTCCGAATAGCTGACGACATCGCCCGGCTTCACCTGCATCAGGAAGCGCCACACGCGGATCTGGAAGGCGGTGCCGCGCAGGTCGAGCGGCAGCTCGGGTCGGGGCGCGCCCGCCGCCAGATGATCGGCAAGGGCTGCCATCCACGCATCGAGCGGCGCGGCGGCCGCCGGCCCGGCCGGCTCCAGCGTTGCCCGGGGAAACTCGCCGGCCAGCTCGGCCAGCAGCGCTGCCTCGCTCGCCCCGAACGCGACGAAGCACACGCCGCGCGCGGTCGCCGCCATCATCAGCGGCCCCAGCACCGTGTCGCGCACGGCATGGCTGATCGTCTCGCCCGCGCCGCCCGCGCGATAGGCCGACGGCGTCATTCCCAGCCCGCCATCGACGCGCTCATAGACGCGGCTGGTCGAGCCATAGCCGGCATCGAACACCGCCCCCAGCACGCTGTCGCCGCCGCGCAGCCGCTGCTTGAAATCGCGCAGCCGGGCGGCGGCCTGATAATCACGCGGGCTGACGCCGATCACTGCTTTGAAGGTGCGCTGGAAGTGCCAGGGGCTCATGCCGGCTTCTTCACCCAGCCGGTCAAGCGGCAGCGGCTCGGCGGCGTGGGCGGCGATGTAATCGGCCATCGCCGCCATCAGCGACGCCTGCGGATCGCGCCCCTCGATCGCCAGCGGATGGCAGCGCCGGCACGCGCGAAACCCCGCCGCTTCGGCCGCCGCCGTGCTCTCAAAGAAGATCACATTGGCGCGCTTGGGCGTGCGTGCCGGGCAGGAGGGGCGACAGAACACGCCTGTCGTGCGCGCCGCATAGAAGAACTGGCCGTCGGCGGCCTTTGCGCGCGCGACCAGCTGTGCCCAGCGGGAGTCCTCTGTCGCCTGATCGGGGGTCATCATGCTGCTCCATCCGGTTCGGGCGGCCGGCACGGCGCCGGCCCGCTCTCGCTGCCCGGCATAGGGGGCAGGGGCACCGCCCGGCGCGCCGATTCTTGCGGGCCAATCCGGCCGGGGGCAGGCCATGCCCGGTGGTGACCCCTACGGGAATCGAACCCGTGTTTCAGCCGTGAGAGGGCCGCGTCCTGACCGCTAGACGAAGGGGCCGTCAAGCAGGAGCGCGGGACATAGGCATGGGGGGTGGCCGCGTCAACCGCGCGGCGCGGCAGCGCGGGCGCGGGCGGCGCGCAGGGTGTTCCACGCCTTCTCCCCCGTCCAGGTCGCGGCGCGGATCGGCACATAGAGCGGGTGGAGCATGGCCGGCAGCGGCAGCCGCGCCGCCAGCCGCCAGTCGCGCCAGCGCCGGGTAAGCTGCCAGTGGCGGTAGCGCCAGCTGCCATGCGCGCTCAGCTGCCGCCAGCTTTCCCTCAGGCTGCCAAAACCGGTGGCGACCGTGTCGGGTGCGGCGATCGCCCGTTCCGCCCGGCGCACCAGCCGCGCGATCTGCCGGTCTGGCGTCAGCAGCGCCGGCGGCACGGGTTCGTTGAACAGCCGGTGGCACAGTATCAGCGCCACGCGCGCCGCCTGCCCCGCGCCGCGCGCGTCGGCGCCCGCCACCAGCGCCGCGATTCCCGCGGCATCGGTCGCCGCCAGCATCGCCTGAATGTCAGCCAGCCATTTCAGCCGGAACCAGTGGTGCAGCGTGCCGTGCGTCACCAGATAGGCGAACAGGTCGGCCCCCGCCAGCGTGCGCAGCGTCGCGCCCGCCAGCGCCACCGCGCCCGTTGCATCGGCCAGCGACATCGGCGCCATCGCGTGCGGATTGGTGACCAGCCGGTGGTGAAGCTCCACAATCACCCGCCCGTCGCGGCGGGCGAGCATCACGTCCTTCTCCCCCTCTCGCCAATAATCGAACACGCGCTCGCTGGCGGAAAGGGGCGGGCCGCTCAGCTGCTGATAATCGCCCGCCATCAGCCGGGCGAGCGCGGCGCGGAAATCTGCAGGCGCGACCAGCAGGTCCAGGTCGTGCACCTCGCGCAGTGCCGGCATGCCGTAAAGCTGCATCGACAGCGCCGGCCCCTTGGCGACGACCACCGCGAGGCCCTGTGCCGCCATCTCATCGCCGAGCCGGGCGGCCTCTGCGGCGACGGCCAGCGCCGTGCGGGTGGCGCGCGCACCCTCTGCCAGCAATGCGGGCGGCGGGGCGACGTCGGCCGCCGTCACGCCATCGAGCACCAGCGGCGCCACGCGGTGGCGGCGGACCAGCGCGAGCACCGTGCCCCAGCCATCGCCCAGCCCGGCCGCTGCCTCGGCAATCGCTGCCCGCCGGGCATCGTCGCGCGGCCAGCACAGGCAGGCCAGCACCAGCCGCTCAGCGGGTGTTGCACCAAAGGGGGCGGGGGCGAACATGGCGCGAGCATATCGCCCCGCGCGCGCCTGTCACGCGTTACGCAGCGTCGCGGCGGCGCTCGGCCATTTCCTCGTTCAGCATTTCGGCGAGCAGGAAAGCCAGCTCCAGGCTCTGGCTGGCGTTGAGGCGCGGGTCGCAATGCGTGTGATAGCGGTCAGCCAGCGACTGTTCGGTCACGTCCACCGCGCCGCCGGTGCATTCGGTCACATTCTGGCCGGTCATCTCGGTGTGGATGCCGCCGGCGATGCTGCCTTCTGCGCGGTGCACCGCAAAGAAGCCGCGCACCTCGGCCAGAATCCGGTCGAACGGGCGCGTCTTGTAGCCATTGGCCGCCTTCACCGTGTTGCCGTGCATCGGGTCACAGCTCCAAACCACCGGATGCCCCTCGCGCCGCACCGCCCGGATCAGGCGGGGCAGGCCGGCCTCCACCTTGTCCTGCCCGAAGCGGGTGATCAGCGTCATCCGCCCGGGCACCCGGCCGGGGTTCAGCGTGTCGAGCAGGCGCAGCAGCGCGTCCGGCTCCAGGCTTGGCCCGCACTTCATGCCGATGGGGTTGCCGATGCCGCGCATGAACTCGACATGGGCGGAACCGGCAAAGCGCGTGCGGTCGCCGATCCACAGGAAATGCGCGCTGGTGTCATACCAGCCGCCGGTCAGCGAATCGCGGCGCGTGAGCGCCTGCTCGTAATTCAGCAGCAGCGCTTCATGGCTGGTGTAGAAATCGGTGGTCGCCAGCTGCGGCACCGTTTGCGGGTTGAGGCCGCAGGCCGCCATGAACGACAGCGTTTCGCCGATCCGGTCGGCCATCGCGGCATATTTTTCGGCCCAGGGGGTGCGGCCCATGAAATCATGCATCCAGCCATGGACGCGGTCGAGGCTGGCATAGCCGCCGCCGGCAAAGGCGCGCAGCAGGTTGAGCGTTGCGGTCGACTGGTGATAGGCGGCCAGCATCCGCTGCGGATCGGGCACGCGGCCGTCCGCGCTGAACGCCATGTCGTTGACGATGTCGCCGCGATAGGCGGGCAGCGCGACCCCGTCCTTGTCCTCCAGCTCGGCCGAGCGGGGCTTGGCGAACTGGCCGGCCATGCGCCCCACCTTCACTACCGGCAATTTGGAGGCGAAGGTGAGGACCACCGACATCTGCAGGATGACGCGGAAGGTGTCGCGGATATTGTCCGGGTGGAATTCGGCAAAGCTTTCGGCGCAGTCGCCGCCCTGCAGCAGAAACGCCTTGCCCTCTGCCACGCGGGCCAGATCGGCGGTCAGGTTGCGCGCCTCGCCGGCGAAAACCAGCGGCGGATAGCGCGACAGCGTGGCGCACGCCGCCGCCAGTGCCGCCTGATCGGGATAGGCGGGAAGCTGGCGGACCTCGTGCCGGGTCCAGCTGTCAGGGGCCCAATTGGCGGCCATCGTCATTCCATCACAAAGCGTTGTCGGCCCAGATGGGCGATTATGCCCGCGCTTGCAATGGTGGGCGTGCCGAGCGGGCCTAATAGCCGGCGTCGAGATCGACGATGTTGGTCATCGGTTGCCCGGCGAGAAACGCCTCCAGATTGCTGAGGAACAGGGCAGTCGCCCGCTGGAACATCCTGGTCTGGCTGCGGCCGGACAGGTGCATCGAATGGATGCTGTTGGGCGCGCGCCACAGCGGGTGGTCGGCCGGCAGCGGCTCGGGCGTCACCACGTCCAGAAACGCGCCGGCGATGCGGCGCTTGCCGAGCGCTTCGATCAGCGCGTCCTGGTCCACCATGTCGCCGCGCGCGATGTTGATCAGCCAGGCAGAGGGCTTCATCGCGGCAAATTCGGCCGCGCCCAGCAGCGCCTTGGTCTGGGCGGTGGAGGGGGCGGCCAGGATCACCCAGTCAAACGCGCCCAGCCGCGCCTGCCACTGGTCCGGCCTCAGCGTGCCGTCGCGGCCCGAACGGGTGACGCCGGTCACCGCCACGCCAAAGGCGCGAAGCCGCTCGGCGATCAGCGTGCCGATCGCCCCCATGCCCACGATCAGCGCGCTGGTTTCGTAAAGCTCGGTCTGGCCGGGGGCGGCAATCGTCCATTCCTGCCGGTCGGCCAGCCGCACCACCTCGTCAAAGCGCTTGGCGGCGACGAGCACGCCCATCACCGCATATTCAGCCACCGCCAGCGCATTGATGCCGACGCCGTTGGTGAGAATGGTGCCGCGCTCCTTGAGCAGCGCGAGCGGAAACGCGTCGAGCCCGGCATAGATGGTCGACACCCATTTCAGTCGCGCGCCGGCGGCCACCGCTTCCCCGGTCCAGGCCGGGCGCTGCATGTCGACCCAGGCGATGTCGGCATCGGCGACGGCGGCGAGGGCCTCCTCATGCCCCGTGAACCAGGTCACCTCCAGCCCGGCGGGCAAGCGCGGCTCGATCAGCGGGCGCGCGAGCGCCGGCAGCACCGCCTTCATGCCGCCACCGACAGAGCTTCACGATAGGGTGTCATGTCCCAGCCGGGCCAGCGCGCCTGCGTGCGGGTGAGCGTCACCTCGGTCCAGAACGGATCGCCGGGCAGGGGAATGCCGACACAGGCCAGCTGTTCCGGCGTGGCGTTGTAGATCAGCTTTTTCCACGGCCGCATGAAGTGGAACGGCCAGGCGACGCGGCCGACCATGTCGTTGCCGGCCGCCTTGTAACTGGCGGTGATGGTATAGCGGTGCCCGCCGGGCCGCGTCAGGTTGGTGCCGCGATGATAGACGTCGATGCCATAGGCAAAGATCGACCCCGCCGGCGCCGCGCCCGATCGTTCGCGTTCTTTCAGCGCCTGCTGCACGGTGTCGCCTTCCGCCGTGCCGGGCAGCGCCGCGCGCGCCGGATCGACCACGGCGTCGGCATCGGGGTTGGTGACATAGTGGATCGCGCCCAGATCGTCGGTCACGTCGGTGACATAGATCATGCAGTTGATCGTGCGCTCCTCGCGCGCGTCGCTCGGCACGGTCAGCGTGTGGTTGCCGAAATCGCAGTGGAAGGGCTGGTCATAATCCGCCTCTCCCGTGAATTTCGCCCAGGCATCGCATTGGTAGAGATGCACCTGCTCCACCCCCAGAGCCGCCTTGGCAAAGGCGATCAGCCGGGGGTGCAGCCCGATCAGGTTGATCGCGGGAGAGGCAGCAAAGGGCAGCTGTTCCTGGTTCAGGAACTGTGCCGTGTCGAACGCGCCGATGCCGCCTGCGGGCTTGCGGTTCAGCGCTTCGCCGGCCTTGGCCGCGCCGCCGAACAGCGCGTCGCAATCGGCGCGCACGGCCGCGATGGTGTCGGCATCGAAGAAGCGGTCGAGCACCACCGCGCCGTCGCGGCGCCAGGCGGCAATGCGCTCATCGGGCGCGGTCTGCGTGGTGGTCATCGGGCCTCTCCTTGCAATTTATCGTGCCCGATCATGCCGGTTGAGCGCCGCCGCGCAAGCCCCGTTCAGACCAGCGGTCGCCAGTCCCACCCCAGCGGATCGCCGTCCATCACCTCCACTCCGGCAGCGATCAGGTCGTCGCGGATGCGGTCCGACGTGGCAAAATCCTTCGCCGCGCGCGCCGCCTTGCGCTCGGCCAGGCGGGCCTCGACGTCCTCCTCGGTCAGCGTGGCGGCGGCGGGGCGCACGCGCAGGTCGGCGCGGGTGAGGGTGGTGAGCTCGAGC
Source organism: Sphingomonas sp. (assembly GCF_019746015.1). GTDB lineage: Bacteria > Pseudomonadota > Alphaproteobacteria > Sphingomonadales > Sphingomonadaceae > Sphingomonas. Next base: position 6,193 of record NZ_JAIESM010000047.1, read on the forward strand.
CCCAGCGCCTCATCCATCCGCCCGATCGTCCCGCGATGCGGCTTCTTCCCCGACAGCAGGCCATCGAGCAGCGTCAGCGCGACTGGCGTGTTCAGGTCGTTGGAGAGCGCGGCGTCGAACTCGCCAAGCAACGCGTCGTCGGCCGGGCCGTCGTCAACCGCCTTCTGCACGCCGGCGATCATCCGCTTCAGCCGCGTCTGCGCCGCCAGCAGCCCTTCCCAGCTGAATTCCAGCTCGCTGCGATAATGCGCCTGCAGGCACATCAGCCGATAGGAAAGCGGATGAAAGCCGCGGTCGATCAGCGTCTGCAGCCGCAGGAAATCGCCCGAGGACTTGCTCATCTTGCCGGTGCGGTCGATCAGGAAATTGTTGTGCATCCACAGCCGCGCGCCGGTGTCGGCGGTGCCTTCATGCGCCTGGTTCTGCGCGATTTCGCACGGGTGGTGGATTTCGCGGTGGTCGATGCCGCCGGTGTGGATGTCGAACGGAAAGCCGAGCAGCGCGCCCGACATCACCGAACATTCCAGGTGCCAGCCCGGCGCGCCCCGGCCCCAGGGACTGTCCCACTCCATCTGGCGCGTTTCGCCCGGCGGCGTGGTGCGCCAGATCGCGAAGTCGAGCGGGGAACGCTTGCCGGGCACCGGGTCGATCCGGCTTTCGCCGCCATCGGTATGGGCGCGCGCCAGCCGGCCATAATCGGGCACGGTGGCGGTGTCGAAATACAGGCCGCTGTCCAGCCGGTAGCAATGCCTGGCCTCGATCGCCTGGGCAAAGTCGATCATCTGCTGAACATAATCGGTCGCGATCGACCATGTGTGCGGCTGGCGGATGTTCAGCCGCTTGATGTCGCGCCAATATTCCTGCGTGTAATAGCGCGCGATGTCCCAGGCGGACTTGCCGGCGGCGCTCGCTGCCTTTTCCATCTTGTCGTCGCCCGCATCGGCGTCGCTGGTCAGGTGGCCGACATCGGTGATGTTGATGACGTGGCGCAGCTCATAGCCCTTGAAGCGCAGCACGCGGCCCAGCGTGTCGGCAAAGACATAGGCGCGCATGTTGCCGATATGCTGATAATTGTAGACGGTGGGCCCGCAGGTATAGACCCGCGCCTCGCCAGGGTGGATCGGGGTGAAGGGCTCGATCGAACGGGTGAGCGAGTTGTAGAGCATCAGCGCGGTCATGGCCGCAGCGCATAGCCGCGTCGGTGCCACGGGGCAAACCCGGGCTTGCTTCACGCCCTTGCCTTTGCCGCTGCTTGCCGCTATGGGCCGCTCTTCGACGGCGCGAACCGATGTTTGCGACGACCATTTTTCTGTTGATCGGAGACTGAGCGGTTTATGCAAATCATCGTGCGCGATAACAATGTCGAGCAGGCGCTGCGGGCCCTGAAGAAGAAGCTGCAGCGTGAAGGCGTTTATCGCGAGATGAAGCTGCGCCGCCATTACGAAAAGCCCAGCGAAAAGCGTGCGCGCGAGCGTGCCGCCGCCGTCCGCCGCGCCCGCAAGCTGGAGCGCAAGCGGATGGAGCGCGACGGCGCGAAGTAAGCCGGCCAGCTGAGGCTGGCGGCCGGGCGCTCGCCCGGCTAGGCTGTTGTCGGTTCGCTTAACTTCTCTTCCGGGGTCTCCATGTCCATCACCGCCGTGCCGATTCCGCCGACCAAGCGCGGCGTGCTCTATCTGCTGTGGGCCGGCATCGTGCTGGCGGTGCTGGGCGGCGTTGCGCTGGCCAGCATGGGCGCGGCGCGGGTGACGGCCTCTGGCCTGCGTTATCAGGTGATCCGCCCCGGCACCGGCACGCCGCACCCGACCGATGCGGATATCGTGCTGCTGAACTATGAAGGCCGCCTGACCGACGGCACGCTGTTCGACAAGTCGCAACAGCCCACCCCGATGAGCCCCAAGCAGGTGGTGAAGGGCTTTGGCGAGGCGCTGAAGCTGATGTCGAAGGGCGCGAAATACCGCGTCTGGATCAAGCCCGAGCTTGGCTATGGCGACAAGCCCGCCGGCCCCATTCCGCCCAATTCGACGCTGGTGTTCGACATCGAAGTGATCGACTTCCTGCCCGAATCGGTGCTGCGCGAGCGGATGCAGCAGCAGATGCTGATGCAGCAGATGCAGGGCGGCGCGCCGGGGGCACCGGGTGCCCCGGCGCCGGGCGCACCGCCGCGCTGATCCCCGCCTGACAATCCCGGTGCGCTCTGCTAGGGCTGCACCGGGCTCAATCTGGATTGCAGCCTACACACTTGTCCACCGGCGCACGGCACCGCATGCCGCGCACCAACGAGGTGACGTGTATGTTTGGCGATGTCGATGCGCTGCTGCTGGCCCGCATCCAGTTTGGCTTTACGGTCAGCTTCCATTTCATTTTCCCCAGCTTTTCGATCGGGCTGGCCAGCTATCTGGCGGTGCTGGAGGGGCTGTGGCTGCGCACGCGCGACGCCGCCTATCTCGACCTCTATAAATTCTGGCTGAAGATCTTCGCGGTCGCCTTTGCGATGGGTGTCGTCTCCGGCATCGTGATGTCCTATCAGTTCGGCACCAACTGGGCCGTGTTTTCGGACAAGACCGGGCCGGTGCTGGGGCCGTTGATGGCCTATGAAGTGCTGACCGCCTTCTTTCTGGAGGCGGGCTTTCTGGGCGTGATGCTGTTCGGCATGGCCAAGGTGGGGCCAAGGCTGCACTTTGCCGCCACGCTGATGGTGGCGGTCGGCACCTTCATTTCGGCCTTCTGGATCTTGTCGGCCAACAGCTGGATGCACACGCCGCAGGGCTATGCGGTGAACGCCGTCGGCCAGTTCGTGCCGGCGGGGGACTGGCTGGCGATCATCTTCAACCCCAGCTTCCCCTATCGCCTGGTCCACACGGTGACGGGGGCGTATCTGACCACCGCGCTCGCGGTTGGCGCGGTTGGCGCCTGGCATTTGCTGCGCGACCAGCAGGACCGGTTCGCGCGCATCATGTTCTCCATGGCGACGGGCATGATCGCGGTCGTCGCGCCGCTGCAGATTGCCGCCGGCGACACCCAGGGCCTGAACACGCTGGAGCATCAGCCGGCCAAGGTGATGGCGATGGAAGGGCATTTCCACAGCCACCGCGACGGTGCGCCGCTGATCCTGTTCGGCGTGCCCAACCAGCGCGAACAGCGGATGGACCATGCCATCGAGATTCCGAAGCTGTCGTCCCTCATCCTGAAGCATGACGCCAACGCCCCGCTGGCCGGGCTGGATACCGTCGCGCGTGATCGTCAGCCGCCGGTAGCGGTGCTGTTCTGGTCGTTCCGGGTGATGGTGGGCCTGGGCTTTGCGATGCTGGGGCTGGCGCTGTGGGCGCTTTGGGCGCGGCTGCGCGGCACGCTGTTCAGCGCGCGCTGGCTGCACCGGGCGGCGTTGCTGATGGGGCCGTCGGGCTTTGTCGCGGTGATTGCCGGGTGGATCACCACCGAAGTCGGCCGCCAGCCTTATACCGTCTATGGCCTGCTGGAGACCGCCAAGAGCGCGTCGCCGCTCGCCGCGCCTGCGGTCGGCGCGTCGCTGGTCGCGTTCGTCATCGTCTATTTCGCGGTGTTCGGCTTTGGTACGCTCTACATTCTGCGGCTGATGGCGGAAGGCGCGCACAAGCGCGAAGGCGGGCTGGAGGACAGCGGGCCGATCAACCGCGCTGGCATGGCCGCCTCGATCATCGGCCCCGGGCAGGTGCCGGCCGAATGATCAGCGCGGATCTGGCGACGATCTGGGCGGCGATCCTGGCCTTTGCCGTGTTTGCCTATGCCGTGCTCGACGGGTTCGTGCTGGGCGTGGGCATATTGTTCCCGCGCTTTGCCCCCGGCGACACGCGCGACCAGGCGATGAACGCGATCGCACCGGTGTGGGACAGCAACCAGACCTGGCTGATTCTGGGCGGGGGCGGGTTGTTCGCCGCCTTTCCGCTGGCCTATGCGATTCTGATGACGGCGGTCTATCCGCCGATTTGCGCGATGCTGCTCGCGCTCATCTTTCGCGGGGTGGCGTTCAAGTTCCGCTGGCGCAACCCGGCGCACCGGCCGTTCTGGGATTTCGGCTTCTGGGCGGGATCGACGATGGCCGCCTTCTGCCAGGGCGTGATTCTGGGCGCGCTGCTGCAGGGGGTGACGGTGGTCGACCGCGCCTATGGCGGCGGCTGGCTGGACTGGCTGACGCCGTTTTCGTTGCTCACCGGGTTTAGCGTGGTCGCCGGCGACGCGCTGCTCGGCAGCTGTTGGCTGATCGCGAAGACCGAAGGGGAGGCGGAGCGGATCGCCTATCGGCTCGCGCGCTGGACCGGGGCGCTGACGGTGCTGGCGATCGTCGCGGTCAGCGCGGCGACGCCGTTTCTGGCGCACAGCTATGTCACGCGCTGGTTCACCTTTCCCGGCGTGCTCATCACTGCGCAGGTGCCGCTGCTGATCACCATCGTCGCCGTGATCTTCTGGCGCGCGCTGATGCGCCGGCGGCGGCTGGCGCCCCTGTTCCTGGCGGTCGGGTTGTTCGCGCTCAGCTTTGTGGGGCTGGGGATCAGCATGTTCCCCTATGTCATCCCGCGCAGCGTGACGATCTGGGATGCCGCCGCGCCGGCGGCCAGCCAGGCCTTCATGCTGGTGGGCGCGGGGCTGATGTTGCCGGTGATCCTGGCCTATACCGCCTGGTCCTATTGGGTGTTCTGGGGCAAGGTGGGCAAGGGCTATTACTGACGCGATGCCGCCCCCGCCGCCCCCGGGCGCGCCATCGCTGTGGCGCCGGCTGGCCTGGATGGCGGCGATCTGGGCGGCGAGCGTGCTGACGCTGGGCGCGGTCGCGGCGCTGCTGCGGTGGTGGCTGCGCGGTTGAGGGCGGCGCGGTTGAGGCGCCGCTATTCGGCGGCGACTTCCTCGCCCGCCTCACGCTGCTGCTTCGAAATCCAGTCGACCAGCGCCGAACTCGGCCGGTATTCGGGCACCGCTGCGCGCAACAGCTGCTGCGCGGCGTGCGCATCGCCTTCGGCAATCGCGGCGTTCAGCACGTCGAGCTTGGCCATCAGCTGCGGCATCGGCAGGAAGCGTTCGCGCGCGCGCATGATGCGCGGGTGCGACGTGGCGATCGGGTCGTCGCCGATCAGCAGTTCCTCATACAGCTTCTCGCCGGGGCGCAGGCCGACCACCTCGATCGCGATGTCGCCATCGGGATTGTCCGCGTCGCGCACCGACAGGCCCGACAGCTCGATGATGTTGCGGGCGAGATCGATGATCCTCGCCGGCTCGCCCATGTCGAGCACGAACACGTCGCCGCCGGTCGCCATGGCGCCGGCGTGCAGCACCAGCTGGGCTGCTTCGGGAATCGTCATGAAATAGCGGGTGATGTCTGCATGGGTGATCGTCACCGGGCCGCCGGCGGCAACCTGGCGGCGGAACAGCGGCACCACCGATCCGCTCGACCCCAACACATTGCCGAAGCGCACCATGGCATAGACGGTCTGCCCGCCCTGGTCGTTCATCGCCTGCAGCACCATTTCGGACAGCCGCTTGCTGGCGCCCATGATGTTGGTCGGCCGCACCGCCTTGTCGGTGCTGATCAGCACGAAGCGGGCAGTGCCATGCTCGCGCGCCAGCCGCGCGCAGACATGGGTGCCGATGGCGTTATTGCGCACGCCCTCGACGATATTGTGCTCGACCAGCGGCACATGCTTGTAGGCGGCGGCGTGGAAGACCAGCTCCGGCTTCCAGCTGGCGAAGATTTCCTCCATCCGCCGCTCGTCGGTGACGGAGGCGAGCAGCGGCACGATATGCTCCGGGCATTCGTCATGCTCGGCGCACTGGGCGACCAGATTCTGGTGGATCGCGTAGAGGTTGTACTCGCACATCTCCACCAGCAGCAGCGTGGCCGGCTGCTGCCGCGCGATCTGGCGGCACAGCTCGCTGCCGATCGACCCGCCCGCGCCGGTGACCAGCACCACCTTGCCGGCAATGGTTTCGGCAAGCAGGTCGAAATCGGGCGGCACGGCGGGGCGGCCCAGCAGATCCTCGATATCCAGCTCGCGCAGATCGCTGACCGACACATTGCCGCGGGCAATGTCGATCACGCCGGGCAACGTGCGCACATGCAGGTTCAGTTCGCGCAGCTCGCGCACGATCTCGGCCCGGCGCGCCCGGGTGGCCGACGGGATGGCCAGCAGAATGTCGGTCACCCCGCGCCGCTCGGTGATCCGCGCCAGGTCGTTCGGCCCGTGCACCACGACATTGTCGATCGTCGCGCGCTGCAGCGTGGGGTCATCGTCGATGAAGCCGACGACGCGCATTTCCTGCGAGGCGCGCAAAGCGCCGGCCAGCTGGCGCCCGGCCGACCCGGCACCATAGATCAGCACCACCGGCACATCGCGCTTGCGCCACTGCGCCAGATAGCGCTCGCCCAGCACCACGCGGGTGAAGGTGCGCGACGAGCCGACGAACAGCAGCAACAACAGCGGCTGGATGAGGCCAACCGTGCGCGGCACCGGCGGCATGCCGACCAGACCATAGAGAATGGCATAGGGAATCGCGTAAAACGCGACGGCGCGCGCAATCGTCATCACCGACGACCAGCCGGCATAGCGGAAAATCGCGCGATAAAGCCCCATCGTCACGAAAATCGGCAGCGCGATGACGATCGAAACCAGCGACGGCGCGATGATGTTGCTGCCGATGACCGACCAGTCGCCCAGCCGCAAATAAAAGGCCAGGACGACGGCCAGCACGCACAGCATCGCATCGACGCCAAGCGCAATGGCCCGCTTTGCGGTGCGCGGTATGCCGAGCAGACGCTCGATCAGCATGTTAGCGGTCATCCCCACGCTCCCTTGGGCACCACCGATTGACTATCACGATTTCGTGACAAGTCGTAATTCCTGTCAAATCGCAGCGCCAACCGCATGAAATCCAAGCGCAGTTTTTTGTTCCCGATGTTGCCGGGACTGGCGCCGCCACCCGCGACTCGCCGCGCGCGAGTCGATTGAGTTTTCGTCATGATTTTCCGCCCGCCTTGGCCGCGGCGTCGCCCGCGCCGGCGCCGGTTGCGGTCTGCACGATCATCCGCAGATCCTGCGCCAGCGTCGCCCGGCCGAAATACTCGGCCTCCACCTCGGCCAGGCGGCGCGGGTCCGACATGTCGATGCCGGCAATCTGCGCCGGCCCGGTGATGCCCGGGGCATGGGCGAACAGGCCGCGCTTGGCGCGTTCCTCGATCAGCTCAAGCTGGCTGGGCAGGCAGGGGCGCGGGCCGACCAGGCTCATCGTGCCGGTGGCGACGTTGATCAGTTGCGGCAGTTCGTCGAGCTTCAGCTTGCGCAGGATGCGGCCGATGCGGGTAACGGTGCGCTCACCTGCCACGTGCGAGGGCAGGTCGCCGGTATTGGCGGCCATCGTGCGCAGCTTGTAGATGCTGAACGCGCGCTGGTGCCGGCCGACGCGGCGTTGAATGAACAGCGGATTGCCGGGGCTTTCCAGCCGGATGATCACCATCAGCACCGCGCAGAGCGGCAGCACGACGGGCATCGACAACAGGGCGACAGCCAGATCGACCACGCGCTTCACTGCCCTCATCCCCTTTTATCTTGTGACGGCCCCGCCTACTCCAATGTTGCAGTGCACACAAGCCGGGAGATGCGGCCCCCCGCGCGCAGCATCGCCTGCAAATGGGACGCGAAGCCGGGTGCCATGTTGCAAGACGGTCGTGCTCTGCTAGAGCCGCCCCCCGGGGACACAGCTTTCGCCATGAACACGCCACACCAACCGGGCGCCGGTGTGCCCATCGTCATCATTGGCGCGACCAGCGGCGCGGGCAGGGCGATTCATGCGCGGCTGGGTGACGGAGGGGTTGTCGGTGTGGCCCGCCAGGGGCGGGCTGACGTGATCGTGGCGGATTATCTCGCCGTCCGCCCGGACATCATTGCCGAGGGCGCCGTCATCGTGAATTGCGTGGGCACGCCAACCGGCGACGCCGCGACGCTGGACGATGTGAACCGCAAGGTTGCCGTCGCCTGGGCGGCCGCAGCGCGCGCGGCCGGCGCGGCGCATTTCATCCAGCTGTCGAGCTTTTCCGTCTATGGCCGCGCGCAGCACGTCAATGCGCAAACGCCCGTGCTGCCGGAAACCGCTTATGGCCGGTCGAAGCTGGATGCCGAGCAGAAGCTTGCCGCACTTCAGACTGCAGATTTTGGCGTATCGCTGCTGCGCATTCCGATTCTGGTCGGAGGCGATCGCAGTGACAAGCTGGCCCAGTTGCTGCGGCTGATCGTGCGGCTGCGCATCGTGCCGCTGGTGCGCCCGCCTGTTGCGCGGGCGATGCTGAGCTATGACGGACTTGCCGCCACGATCTGCCATCTGGTGCAGACGCGGCAGCGCGGGGTGGTGGTGGCTGCGGACCCCGAAATGTTCAGCTATGATCTTGTCGCGCGGCAAGCGCGTGAGGCTGGCCTGCATTTGCTTCACATGCCGTTACCGCGTGTGCTTTCCCTCCCGCTCGGCTGGGTGGCGCCCGCGCTCCACGACCGGCTGTTTGCGTCGATGTCGGTGGACGGCGCGGTCAACATCGCGACGGGCGCCCTGCCGTTCCGCCGGCTGTCCGACATCATTTCCGAAAGGCTGGCTGGTTGATGAAGGTTGATGCGCTGCGACCGCGGCTGTGGGTCGTCTCCGAACTCTATTATCCCGAGCAGACCTCGACCGGCTATTTCCTGACGCGGATCGCAGAAGGTCTGGCGGACAGTTTCGACGTCAGCATCATCTGCGGCCAGCCAAGCTATTCGGAACGCGGCATCAAGGCGCCACGTTTTGAGGAGCGGCACGGCACCCGCATCCACCGCGTGCGTGCAACCCATTTCGACAAGGACCGCCTGCTACTGCGCGCGATCAACATGCTGACGCTGACAATTGCTATCGGCTGGTTTGCGCTCATGCATTTCCGCCGGGGTGATCGGCTGCTGGTCGTCACCAACCCGCCCAGCGTACCGATGGTGACAGGGCTCGCCGCCCGCTGGCGTGGCGTGCGGTCGGCCTTGCTCGTGCATGACGTCTATCCAGAGCTCCTGGCGGCGACCGGGCTGCTCACGCCGCAGTCGCTCGCCTATCGCCTGCTGGCCGGCCTGTTCGGCTGGGCGTATCGGCTGTTTGCCGACATCGTTGTGCTGGGAGAAGACATGGCCGAGATCGTGTCGGCGAAGCTTGGTGCGGCGTCGCGGCCCATCCACATCATTCCCAACTGGGGTGATGCCGATGAAGTGGTGCCAATCGCCCGCGAGGCGAATGCCTTCCGCCGCGAACATGACCTGGACGGGAAGTTCGTGGTTCAGTTTTCGGGCAATATCGGCCGTACCCATGACATCGAGCTGCTGCTGGGCGCGGCGCGGCTGCTGCGCGATGTGCCGGACATATTGTTCCTGTTCGTGGGCTATGGCGGCAAGACCGGCCTGCTCAGTGATGCCGGCAATGCCGAACTTGCCAATGTCCGCTTTCTGCCGCGACAGCCGCGCGAAAAGCTGGGGCAGATGCTAGCGGCCAGCGATGTGACGGTCATATCGTTCATCGACGGGATGTACGGCATCTCCGTGCCCAGCCGAATGTATAATGTGATGTCGGCCGGTGTGCCGATCATCGCGTCGGCCGAGCCGCGTTCGGCGCTTGCCCGCACGGTCGCGGGCCTGGGCGCCGGCTGGGTGCTTGAGGAGCGCAACGCCGAAGGACTCGCCGCGCTGATCCGGTCTCTGGCGACGACAGACGGCCTGGCGCAAACCCGCCAACGTGGCGCCGCCGGCCGGGCTGGTGTAGAAGCGCATTATGTTCTGCCGGTCATTCTCGACCAGTATCGCGCGCTGTTCGCAAACCGCCCAAAACAGCCATAGCCGATGCTGAACCGCCGCGCCTTGTTGGCGCTAGGGCTGGTGCCGCTCGCGGCGCGCGCGACGCCGCGGCCGGTGGTGGGCGTGGAGCAATTTGGCGGGGCGGCCCGCGCAGGACGCGACAACAGCGCGCCCTTGCGGCGTGCACTGGCACGCGCTGTCGCGATCGGCGGCGACGTCGTTCTTGGTTCCGGCAGCTATGCGATTTCTGCCGATGCACTGCGCAGCGAAGGGTCGATCAAGCGGCCCTCGGGCGTTGGGCTGTTCGGCGCGGGGGCGGACAAGACGGCGCTTATCGTCACCGGTGCGACGGCCACCAATCCCTTGTTTGATGCAAGCGGTGCGAGCTATGTCGAGACTAGGGGGCTGCGGCTGGTTGGCAATGCCGTGCGTAACGATGCAGCGCCCTATGCCGGTGGGGTGTTGGTGGCGGCGCTGGCGGCAAATGCGGCGGCGGACATGGCAGGCATTCACCTTGTCGATTGCGTCGTCGAGAATTTCTCGTCGGCCACCTGGTTCCATATCGTCAATCTATCGCCCAGCCGCATCATTCGCGACGTGGGGACGGCGGGGTGCCGCTGGCTGTCGATGCCGGGCACGGCGCCGGGCGTTGCACAACTGACCGTTCCTGGCCATTTTGTGTATGTGAATGGAAGCGACGGGCGCATTGAACAGGTGCGTGTTCAATCCCCCCTAATGGCAGCGGCGGGAGTGAAGGGGGGCGTCGCGCTGGTCGGCGACGTGGCGGGTGCTGAGGTGTCCATTGGCCGGCTGGTCGCTCCTGGCGGCAGTCTGTGGCAGGCCGATGGGGCCAAGGCCGCCGGCATCGGGGCCTATGGCGTTCTGCTGTATCAGCGACCGGGCGCCAAACCACGCGACGTGACAATCGCTGTGGATGAGCTTGCCGAGGTTGCGAGCGTGGGCGTCTATGCGGTAGGCGCTGAGCGCCTGACGATCTGGATTGGCCGGGCCAATGGACAGCGCGACACCCGTGATGAGACGCTTCCCAAGGGCGTGGTTGCGCTCAACGCGTGCCATGATGTCTCAGTACGGATCGACGATGCGCGTGACTGCGCGCGGGTGATCATGGTTGCGCTGGACGGCGGTGTGGATGGTCCGCAAGGCAACACGTCGAACATCGACATCTTGCTGCCCCATATCGAAAGCAGGGCCGGCGCATGCGATGTGGTGATCGCCGCCAATGGCCCGAATGCGGCGGGCGGCTTGCGCTTGCGGGGGCAGCGCACCGGCCCGGCGCAAGCCGGCATCACGCTCCGTGCCGGACCGCAGGCTGGGCTGCGGGACATTGATCTGTCGGGCTTTGTGGGCAGCGGTGCGGCGCGGGTGATCGACGTCGATGGTGCGCTGCTATCGCGATCCAGCGACATCATCCTGCCGCCATAGCGCCAAAGCGTGCCGGCCTGCCGCCGCACCTTGGCAATTGATCGGGCCATGCGCCCGGTCAGCGTTACGCTGTGCCGCAGCAATTCCCGTTTGCGCGGACGCCGGATTTTGTCTAGCGCGGCGGCGCAAAAGAAGGGGATGCGTGCATGAGTAACGACAAGCGGGTCGCGCTGATCACGGGCGTGACCGGCCAGGACGGGGCCTATCTGGCCGAACTGCTTCTGGAAAAGGGGTATGAGGTGCACGGCATCAAGCGCCGTTCGTCCTCGTTCAATACCGGCCGGATCGAACACATCTACCAGGACCCGCATGTCGAGAATGCACGGTTCCGCCTGCATTATGGCGACATGACGGATTCGACCAACCTGATCCGGATCGTCCAGTCGGTGCGGCCGACCGAAATCTATAACCTCGCCGCGCAAAGCCATGTGCAGGTCAGCTTCGAGACGCCCGAATACACCGCCAATGCCGACGCGATCGGCACGCTGCGGCTGCTGGAGGCGATCCGCATCCTGGGCATGGAGAAGGATTGCCGCTTCTATCAGGCATCGACGTCGGAGCTGTACGGGCTGGTGCAGGAAGTTCCCCAGCGCGAAACCACCCCCTTCTATCCGCGTTCGCCCTATGCCGCGGCGAAGCTCTATGCCTATTGGATCGTGGTCAATTACCGCGAGGCCTATGGCATGCATGCCTCGAACGGCATTCTGTTCAACCACGAGAGCCCGATCCGCGGCGAAACCTTCGTCACCCGCAAGATCACGCGCGCGGCAGCGGCGATCAAGCTGGGGCTGCAGGACGCGCTGTTCCTGGGCAATCTGGATGCCAAGCGCGACTGGGGCCATGCGCGCGAATATGTGCGCGGCATGTGGCTGATGCTGCAGCAGGACACGGCCGACGATTATGTGCTGGCAACCGGCGAGACGACGACCGTGCGCCAGTTCGTACAATGGGCGTTCGAGGATGTCGGCATCGCGCTCGACTGGCAGGGCGAGGGCGTTGACGAGCATGGCATCTGCCGCGCGACCGGGCGCACGCTGGTGAAGGTCGATCCGCGCTATTTCCGCCCGACCGAGGTGGACCTGTTGATCGGCGATCCGGCCAAGGCGCACGACAAGCTGGGCTGGCGCCACGAAACGCCGGTGCGCGAGCTGGCACGCGAGATGGTGCTTGCCGACCTCGCGCTGGTCGAGCGCGAACAGCGGAGTGGCATGAGTGGCTGATAGCGGGTTCTTCGCCGGCAAGCGGGTGTGCGTCGCCGGTGCGCGCGGCATGGTGGGTGCGGCGATCGTCCGCGCGCTGGCGGGGACGGGCTGCGACATTCTGCCGCTGGGTCGCGATCAGGCCGACCTGCGCGACCAGCAGGCCGTGCGCGGCTGGTTTGCTGAGCACCGCCCGCAACTGGTGTTCCTGGCCGCTGCCAAGGTGGGCGGCATTGTCGCCAATGACAGCTATCCGGCCGACTTCCTCTACGACAATCTCATGATCGAGGCGAACATCATCGAGGCGTCGCACCGCCACGATGTTGAAAAGCTGCTGTTCCTGGGCTCAAGCTGCATCTATCCCAAGCTCGCCGAGCAGCCGATGCGCGAGGATGCACTGCTGACCGGGCCGCTGGAACCCACCAACCAATGGTATGCGATTGCCAAGATCGCCGGCATCAAGCTGGCCGAGGCCTATCGCGCGCAGCATGGCCGCAACTTCATCTCGGGCATGCCGACCAATCTGTACGGCCCCGGCGATAATTTCGACCTGACGTCCAGCCATGTGCTGCCCGCGCTTGCCCGCAAGATCGTGGAAGCACGCGACACGGGTGCCGCCGAAGTGCCGATCTGGGGCACCGGCACCCCGCTTCGCGAATTCCTGCACGTCGATGACTGTGCCAGCGCCTGCCTGTTCCTGATGGCGCATTATGATGGCGCCGAGCATGTGAATATCGGCTCCGGCGCCGAAATCTCGATTGCCGGGCTTGCGCAAACCATCGCGCGCATTGCGGGCTATCAAGGCCGGTTCGTGTTCGACAGCAGCAAGCCCGACGGCACGCCGCGCAAGCTGATGGATTCCAGCCGGCTGCACGCGCTGGGCTGGCAGCCGACAATCTCGCTCGACACCGGAATCGCGCAGGTGGTCGGCATCATCGAGCAATCGGCGGGGCAGCTTCGCACGCTCGATCTTGCCGCCAGCCATTGACGTGACCGGCGCGGCGCCGGGCCCGGCGCGGCTGCGCGGCATGATCCGCGACGTCGGCACGCTGATGCGCGGCACCCTGGTGGCGCAGGGGCTGGGCCTGTTGCTGCTGCCCATATTGTCGCGCCTCTACACGCCCGCCTCGTTTGGCGCCTTTGGCTTTTATCAGGCGGCCATCCTGCTGCTGACCGTCATTGCCTGCATGCGCTATGATCAGGCGATCCTGACCGCGAAGGACGAGCGCGAGGCGGTTGCGCTGTTCCAGCTGTGCCTGGTGGTGGGGCTGGCGATGGCGGCGCTGCTGCTGGTGCCGATTGCGCTGGTCGATGCAGCGGGGCTGGAACGGGCGCTGAGCGGCGCGCTGTCGCCCTATTGGCTGGTGCCGGGCATGCTGGTGTCGGGCTGGACGCTGGCGGCCAATGCCGCGCTGACCCGGCTGGGTGACTTTAAGGGCGCGGCCGCCAGCAAGATGGCGCAAGCCGGCGCAAACAGCGCCGCCTCGCTTGCGGTGGGGCTGGCGGTGCCCGGCGGCGGGCCGGGGCTGGTGCTGGCCGATCAGCTCAGCAAGCTGGCAGCCACTGCCGTTGCGGTTGCCCGGCTGCCGGGCGGGATCGCACCGCTGTTCCGGGTGGACCCGGCGGCGCTGGTCGAACTGGCGCGCCGCTTTGGCGATTTTCCAAGGCTGTCCGTGTTGGGCGGCCTGCTCAACAATGGCGGCAGCTTCCTGACGCCCGCGCTGGTCTATTGGCTCTATGGCGCCGACACAGCCGGCCAGTTCGCGCTGGTCGATCGTACCATCTCGCTGCCGCTGGCGCTGATCATCGTTACCTTCAGCCAGGCATTCTCATCGCATTATGCAAGGCTGCTGCGCGAGGATGCGCGCGCGGCAAAACCCTATTTCGCGGCGCTGGTGCGCATGGCGGCGCTGGCGGGTCTGGCGCCGATGCTGCTGGGGCTGGTGCTGTCGCCTTATGCGTTTCCGCTCGTGTTCGGCGCGCAGTGGCAGGAAGCGGGCATCTTCGCGCAGCTGCTGGCGGTGATGTATTATTCGGCGCTGGTCGTGGGGCCAGTGAACACCGCGCTGATTGTGGCCGGCCGGCTGCGCTGGCAGTTGGGCTGGGAATTTGTGCGCCTCGTCCTGCTCGTGGCGATGTGGGTGGGGGTGATTGGCCTCGGGTTAGGGCCGCTCTGGGCGCTGGGGGGGTATGCTGCCGTCTCCGTCCTGGTCAACTTTGCCTATATCTGGCTTGCCTGGACTCAGCTAAGGCGCGCGGTCGGGGCAATCGACATGTTTGGGGAGCGACGTTGACATGTGTGGCATAGCCGGAATTTTTTCGCCTGGCGGAAAGCCGGTCAATCCGGAAGATGTGGCGCGCATGAATGCGGCGATTGCCCATCGCGGACCTGATGGCGAGGGGGTTTGGCAATCGGCGGATGGTCGCTGCGTGCTCGGCCATCGCCGCCTTGCCATCATCGACGTGGATGCGCGCGCCAACCAACCGATGCTGAGCGGCGATGGGCGCTACGCCATTGTGTTCAACGGCGAAATCTACAACTTCCTCGAAGTTCGCGCCGATCTGGAGGCGAAGGGGCACATCTTCCGCACCGAAAGCGATACCGAGGTGATCCTGGCCGCCTGGCGCGAATGGGGGGCGGCGATGCAGCCGCGCTTCAACGGCATGTGGGCAATTGCGATCTACGATAATCTGGAAAAGTCGCTCTTCTTGTCGCGCGATCGCTTTGGTGTGAAACCGCTACTCTATTCGCACACCAATGATGTGATTGCGTTTGGTTCGGAAATGCGGGCCTTGCTCGCATTGCCCTGGCTGGATCGGACCTTTGATCAGGAGCTGGCCGCGCGCGCGGTTTTCGATCCGTTCAATATCGAAGGTGGCGAGCACAGCATCCGCCGGTCGATCCGGCGCCTGCCGGCCGGCCACAATATGACGATCAATGCAAAAGGGGTCCGCGTCAGCCGCTGGTGGCGGATGTCCGATCATCTGATTGACCCACCGGCCAGCCTTGCGGAGGCGGCCGACATGTTTCGCGAGCGCTTCTATGAAGCGGTGCGAATTCGCATGCGCAGCGACGTTCCGATTGGCACCTGTTTGAGCGGCGGCTTTGACTCATCGTCAATCGTCGCCACCATGCGCCACATCGCCGAGGATCAGGGGCTCCGCCATGACCGAGAAAACAAGAGCTGGCGGCACGCCTTTGTAGCTACGTTCCCCGGCCTCGATATCGATGAGAGTGAAGCCGCCAAGGTCGCGGCCGCTTATGCCGGTATCGACGCGCCGCACCTGTTCGATTTCTCCAGCGACGATCCCACCGAGCATATCGATGCAGTGCTGGACACGATGGAAGATGTCTTCATCACCTTGCCGACCGCCGTTTGGAAAACCTATCGCGCGGTGCGTGACAACGGCGTCCTGGTAAGCCTTGACGGCCATGGCGCGGACGAAATGATGGGGGGCTATCGGCAAGGAAATCAACGGTTGCGCTTCATGCTCGGCAACCTGATCGGCAGTGCGGTGGGACGTGCGCCGATTGTCGGTCCGATCAACCGCCTGGCAAAAGCCGCCGTCCTTCGTCGCAGTGGGGACTATCATCTGCGCCAGCTTGTGCCGCCCGCCCTGCAACCCACGCCGTTTGATGATGATCCGATGCCCAGCCATTGGGGACTGTTTAGCCGGCGCCTCTACGGCATGTTTCAGATCAATGTTTTGCCGACGCTGCTGCGGAATTTTGACCGGCTGTCGATGGCCCATGGCGTGGAGGTGCGCAGCCCCTATCTTGATTGGCGTGTCGCGCAGCTGGTGCTGTCGCTGCCCGACGAAATGAAGTCTGATCCGCACTTTTCAAAGCTTGTGGCCCGCGAGGCTTTGCGTGACCGGATGCCAGAATCGATCCGCGCGGCAACCCGTAAGGTCGGCTTTGGTTCGCAAATGCCCGATTGGTTGAACGGGAAGCTCGGCGCCTGGGCGGCGCAGATGCTGTCGGCGCCCAATCCTGCATTCGACGATGTCGTTAATCGCGCCACATTGCTCAGGCGCATCGACGCGCTCAACGCGAGCAAGAAATGGAACTGGATTAGCGTCGGCCGACTATGGCCGTACATCCATCTGTATCGCCTGCTGATCGGACGGTGACATATAGCGCTCAGCAAGGTTGGCCGAATGGTCCTCACGGCGGCGCTGATTTCCATAGAGATACAACAGAATAACAAGGATAACGCCGCCGCCCGTGACAAAAGAGCTAAAGGCGGACGTGTTCGAAAGCGTCATGAGGTAGGGGATGCTCATGGCAAAAGTTGCCTGCCTGTCGGCCTTTATGCCGGCCATGTTCAGCAGATGCATTGAGAATGCCGCAACCGCAAAGCTTATCGGAATCCCTGGCAAGCCCAGCGCCGCAATGCCATCCGTTGCGATAAAGTTGCCATTCAACTCAAACGGCGCGGCGCCCTGATCGGGAAACATATAGAGACCAACGACCTGACCAACGGACAGATCTCCATAGGGATAATCAACGATAAACCGCCCAACCAGTGAGTGAGAATAATATGTACGTTCAAATTGAGAGAAAAATGATGCAAATTCCCCTACAATAACTCCGGGCAGCAAAATGGTTCGCATGAATATCAGACTGGATAGGACCCCAGAAATTCCTGTGGCGTCTATATTGCCACTAAAGAAAATCAAATAAATTGAGCTAATTGAGATCAAAAATAGCGGAATCACTAAAGGTCTGAAATTTCCGAATTTATCAAAGCAAGACATGATCCCAAAGATCAAAATTGGAGAAATAAGTTGAGACTTTAGAGCAAAGGCTGAATAAACAATCAAAGTTCCTGCGATCGCTAACAGGATATCAATCCAGCGCCGATCTCTTATGCCGGTAGCCAACAGAAACGCGATAAAAACGTTGGACATAATGGGGACGAGATACGCATCGATGATGCTGGACTGGTCAGCAAAATCAAAGCGCTGATCGTAGACATCTTCAAAACTGGCAAGGCGCAAACTTGTGCCATGTGCCGCCAACATGTAAGCTATACCGCCAATCGTCAGCAATCGAACAGCGCTGCGGATGGTGCGCGGCTCGAATTGCATCGCGGTGATTGATGGAAGCGGTCCCGTTGGCACGCGCAGGCTCGCATTGAACGCGGCGGCGCAAAGTGAAATTGTCACGCTAAGCAAATAGTTGGAAGAAGCATGCTGAAGCCCTTGCAGGATGGGGACGACAATGGCTGGCGACACGACCGCATAATGAAGGACCCATCCGCCAAATTGTACGAAACCCGTTGGCCGGGGGGATAGAAAGGCCGCTGGAACCGCGGCGGCCACAATCGCGATCACAATGTCCGCCGCGCTCGGATTCGCCCAGAGGAAGCCGAAATAATACCAGCGATACGACAGCGAATCATACAGGGCGACTAGGAGCAGGGCATAGACGAAGGCGGCGCCCACGCGGAGCGCGAGGGAGGCATTGGCCAGTATGGCGGTGGGATGCGAGTGATTTTCTAGATGCATTGTGTTCCCCGGGCATGGGGCGTTTTGCCCCTTCCGATGTCGCAGGCTGCAAAGCACATCGGCTTGCCCATGGAAAGGCTTGCCGCAGTGATCGCACTTTGTTCCGGCGCACACCGTTGCCATGGCCAAGGCCAGCCGCTAAGGCCCGCTCGACGTTTTTGGGGGTAGCATAAAGCATGTCGGAATCCAGCATTGCGGCCGCAGTCGCGCGTTTTCGCGCGCGCGAGGCGACGATTGGCATCATCGGGCTTGGCTATGTCGGCCAGCCTCTCGCGCTGTGCTTTGCCGAAGGCGGCGCGCGCGTGCTGGGCTTCGACATCAACCAGCAGGTGGTCGACCTGCTCAATTCCGGCCGGTCGAACATCGAGCATATCAGCGACGAGCGGCTGGCCAATGCCCGGGCCAAGGGCTTTGAGGCGACCACCGATTATGCCCGCGCGGCAGAGGCCGATACGCTCATCATCTGCGTGCCGACCCCGCTCAACCGCAACCG
>NZ_JAIESM010000099.1 GCF_019746015.1 Sphingomonas sp.
ATCGATGCCCGCGCCGGCGGCGACCTGTTCGGGCCGAACCAGACGGTGGCGGCGCTGGGCGGCAGCGCCGATTATGCCGCCGCCCGGGCCGATCTTCAGGCCGCGGTCGACTGGGCACAGGGGCGCGGGTTGCCAGTGCTGATCTGGGGCAGCAGCTATTCCTCCGCGCTCGTCTTTCCGCTCGCCGCTGCCAACAAGGGGCGGGTGGCGGGCGTGCTGGCCTTTTCGCCCAGCGAATATATAGGTGCGGGCGATCCGGTGAAGACCGCCGCCGCCACGCTTGACGTGCCGGTGTTCATCACCGCCGCCAGCGACGAGGGCGAACTGGCCGCCGCTGCTGCAATCGCCGCCCGCGTGCCCGGCGGCCGGGCAACGCTCTATCGGCCACGGGCGGGGGTGCACGGCTCCTCCAGCTTGCGCGAGGATCGCAACCCCAGCGGTTGGCGCGCCAATTTCGCCGCCGTCGAGGCCTGGCTGAAGCAGGTGGCGGGTTAGGGGATGATCGCCTGACGTTGCCGCTGAACCAGGCGCCACGTCGCCCCGGCCCCCGAGCCGGGGCCCCGCTGCCTTGGTGTCGAGAGAAGCGGGACCCCGGGTCAAGCCCGGGGTGACGGTTAGCAGGATCAGGGTTGCATCGGTTCGATTACAAGCCGTCCCTTCTCAACCCCGGCCCCCCTTCAGCGCGGGCGGGCGCGGATCGCGCCGATGGTGGTTGAATTGGTGATCACCTCGATATCGGTCTTCAGGTGCAGCAGCTTGACGCCGTCCTGCGCCAGCGCACGGTCGAGCGCGGGGCCGAATTGTTCGGTCGTCTCGACGGTTTCGGACCACGCGCCATAGGCCCTGGCGAGCGCTGCGAAATCGGGGTTGTGGAGCGCGGTGCCGCTCAGGCGCTCGGGGTATTCGCGCTCCTGATGCATGCGGATCGTGCCATAGCCGCCATTGTCGACGACGATGACGAGCATGTTCGCGCCGTGCTGGATGGCGGTGGCCAGTTCCTGCCCGTTCATCAGGAAATCGCCGTCCCCCGCCACCGCGACCACGGTCTTGTCGGGGCTTCTGAGAGCTCCAGCGACAGCGGCGGGGACGCCGTATCCCATCGCGCCGGCGGTGGGGGCGAGTTGGGTGCCGGGCGGGCCATAATGCCAATAGCGGTGCCACCAGCCGGAGAAATTCCCTGCGCCGTTGCAGATGATCGTGGCGTCGGGCGTCAGCCGCTCCCGCATCGCGGCGACGCATAGGCCGAGGTCGAGGGTGACGCCGTCGCGCGGTTTTGGCGTGGACCAGTCCAGCCATTCGGCATGCGCTTCGGACCCGCTCGCATGCGGCGTTTGCGGTGCCGGTTCAACCGTCAGCATGTCAGCGAACGCCAGCACATCGGCGGCAACGGCGATATCGGCGCGATAAACGCGGTTTAGCTCGCTGGGGTCGGGATGAATGTGGATCAGCGTCTGCCCGGGGTGGTCCGGCGTGATCAGGGAATAGCCATCGGTGGTCGCTTCCCCCAGCCGTGCCCCGACGACCAGCAGCACATCGGCCGCCATGATGCGGGCGACGAGCTTGGGATTGGGGCCATAGCCCAGATTGCCCGCCCATACCGGCGATGCATTGCTGATTGCATCCTGGCGGCGGAAGGCGCCCGCAATGGGGATGCCCCAATCACTCGCAAATCCTTCAAATGCGGTGGCGACATGCTCGTCCCATCCCGCCCCGCCAACAATCGCCACGGGTGATTTGGCGCCGCGCAGCAACGCGAAGATTGGCGCAAAATCATCGGGGTCGTAATCGACCGGGTAGAGATCGACCGGATTGCGATCCACCGCCTCGACCTCATCGCGCAGCATATCTTCGGGCAGGGCGATCACTACCGGCCCCGGCCGGCCGCTGATCGCGACGTTATACGCTCGCGCGACATATTCCGGGATGCGGCGCGCATCGTCGATCCTGAGCGCGAGCTTCGCCAGCGGCGTGAACATCGCCACGAGGTCGATTTCCTGAAACCCCTCGCGGTCGCGCATGCCCCGGTCGACATCGCCGATGAACAGGATCATCGGCTGCGAATCCTGCATCGCCACATGCACGCCGATGCTGGCATTGGTCGCGCCGGGGCCACGCGTCACGAAGCACACGCCCGGCCGCTGCGTCAGCGCCCCGTCGGCGCAGGCCATGAACGCCGCGCCCCCTTCCTGCCGGCACGTCACCACCTCGATCTGCGGCGTGTCGTGCAGCGCATCGAGCACCGCGAGGAAGCTTTCGCCCGGCACCTGGAAGATGCGGTCGCACCCCTGTGCCAGCAGATTGTCGACAAGAATCCGGCCGCCCGTGCGCAAGGTCATCATGCTCTCCTTGGCACTGCCATAGCCAAGGACTAGCATGGCGCAAACTATCGGAGGATCGCCACCGCCATGTTCACCACCGTCGCCACGGGCCTGCGCTTTCCCGAAGGGCCGGTCGCGCTGCCCGATGGCAGCGTGGTGCTGGTGGAGATCGCCGCCGGCTGCATCACCCGGCTGTGGCCGGACGGGCGGCGCACTGTCGTGGCGCGGCCCGGCGGCGGCCCCAACGGCCTGGCGCTGGGGCCGGACGGCAAGCTCTATTGCTGCAACAATGGCGGGTTCAAATGGCTGGAAAACAACGGTTTTCTGGTGCCGCATGGCCAGGCCGACGATTATTCCGGCGGCCGGATAGAGCGCATCGACCTTGAATCCGGTGTCTGCGAGACGCTCTACAAAGACGGTGATTTCGGCTGTGTGCTGCGCGGCCCCAACGACATTGTCTTCGATGGCGAGGGCGGCTTCTGGTTCACCGACCATGGCAAGACCCGCGAACGGACCCGCGACGTGACCGGCATCTTCTATGCCCGGGCTGATGGCAGCCTGTTGAAAGAAGTGATCTTCCCCAGCGAAAACCCCAATGGCATCGGCCTCTCCCCCGATGGCGCCACGCTCTATGCGGCGGAAACCTATACCTGCCGGCTGATGGCGTTCCGGGTGACCGCGCCCGGCGAGGTCGCGGCGGACGCGGGGCCGGGCGGGCCGGGCATCCCGCTCTATCGCCCGGCGGGGTACAAATTCTTCGATTCGCTGGGGGTGGAGGAGGGCGGCAATATCTGCGTCGCCACCATCGGCGAGAGCGGGATTTCGGTGATCTCTCCGGCGGGCGAACTGGTCGAGTTCGTGCCCACGCCCGACATTTTCACCACCAATATCTGCTGGGGCGGGCCGGACCGGCGCACCGCCTTCATCACCCTGTCGGGGTCGGGCCAGCTGGTCAGCATGGCCTGGCCGCGCCCGGGCCTGAAGCTGCACCATTCGGGGCTGTGATGATGCCGCACCGCGAAGGCCATGCGATGGACCGGATCGGCTGGCTGCGCGCCGCCGTGCTCGGCGCGAATGACGGCATCCTGTCGACCGCCAGCCTGGTACTGGGGGTGGCGGCGGGGCGCGGCAGCGTGAGCGCGCTGCTGCTGACCGGGATCGCCGGGCTGGTGGCGGGCGCCATGTCGATGGCGGCGGGCGAATATGTCTCGGTCAGCTCGCAGGCCGATGCCGAAGCCGCCGACCGCGCGCGGGAAATCCGCGAACTGGTCGAAGTGCCCGATGCCGAACGCGCCGAGCTGATCGCCATCTATCAGGCACGCGGGCTCGATGCAGCACTCGCGGCGCAGGTGGCGGATCAGCTCACCGCGCGCGATCCGCTCGGCACCCATTTGCGCGACGAACTCGGCCAGCACGGCGCCACTGCCGCCCGGCCGGTGCAGGCAGCGCTGGCCTCCGCCGCCAGCTTTGCCGCCGGGGCGGTTTTCCCCGTGCTGATGGTGCTGGTGGTGCCGGGCGGGCTGCTGGCGCCGGCAATCGTGGTGAGCACGCTCGCGCTGCTGGCGGCGCTCGGGGCGCTGGGGGCATGGCTGGGCGGCGCGCCGATGCTGCCCGGTGCAGTGCGCGTCACCTTCTGGGGGGCAGCGGCGATGGCGGCGACCGCCCTGATCGGCCGGCTGGTCGGCGCGCAGGTCTAGGCGTACCAGCCCCGCTTGCCCGCCCGGGTGGCGCGGGGTAACGGCCGATACAGCAACGGAGAATCGTGGCCCATGAACAAGCTCTATCCCAACGCCGCCGCCGCGCTCGACGGGCTGCTCAAGGACGGCATGCTGATCTGCGCGGGCGGTTTCGGCCTGTGCGGCATTCCCGAACGGCTGATCGACGCGATCCGCGATGCCGGCGTCAAGGATCTGACCATCGCCAGCAACAATGCCGGCATCGATGGTGAGGGGCTGGGCAAGCTGCTCCGCACGCGCCAGGTGAAGAAGATGATCTCGTCTTATGTCGGCGAGAATAAGGAGTTCGAGCGGCAATATCTCTCCGGCGAGCTGGAGGTGGAATTCTGCCCGCAGGGGACGCTGGCCGAGCGGTGCCGGGCAGGGGGCGCGGGCATTCCCGGCTTCTACACCAAGACCGGGGTCGGCACTTTGGTGGCCGAGGGCAAGCCGGTGATGCAGTTCGACGGCGAGGATTATATCCTGGAGCGCGGGATCGTTGCCGACCTGTCGATCATCAAGGGGTGGAAGGCGGACGAGGCCGGCAACCTCATTTTCCGCAAGACCGCGCGCAACTTCAACCAGCCGATGGCGACCGCCGGCCGCACCTGCGTGGCGGAAGTGGAGGAAGTGGTGCCAGTGGGCAGCCTTGACCCCGATCAGGTCCATCTGCCCGGTATCTACGTCAACCGCCTGATCCTGGGTGCCCCCTATGACAAGAAGATCGAATTCGTGACGACGCGCGAGCGGGAGACTGCATGATGCGCGTGGCGATGATGTTGGGCGCCGCCTTGGCGCTTGCTCTTCCCGTGCAGGCCAAGCCTCAGCAGGCGCCGACCGCGCAGGCGCCAGACGACGGTGCGACGATCGATAGCGTCATCGCTGCGCTTTATGACGTCATGTCCGGTCCCCCCGGCCCGCGCGATTGGGCGCGGTTCAAGGCGCTGTTCGTGCCCGAGGGGCGGCTGGTGCCGGTCAGCGACAATGGCCTGCGGGTGCTCACCCAGCAGGACTATGTTGATCGCTCAAGCGCGGTTGTGGCCAAGGAGGGCTTCTTCGACTCCGAGATCGCGCGCCGCATTGAACGCTATGGCAATGTTGCGCACGTCTTTTCGACCTATGAAAGCCGCCGCACGGCGGATGGCGCGCCGTTCGCGCGCGGCATCAATTCGATCCAGCTGGTGCGGGTTGCCGGCAAGTGGCGCATCCTGTCGATCAGCTGGCAAAGGGAAACGGCGGCTTATCCGGTGCCGGAACCCTATCTGCCAACCAGCCCCAAGCCCGCGCCGCAGGAGAAGTGAACCATGCCCTGGACTCGTGACGACATGGCCGCGCGGGCGGCGAAGGAACTGCAGGACGGTTTCTATGTAAACCTGGGCATCGGCATCCCGACGCTGGTGGCGAACCACATTCCGGCCGGCATGGACGTGACGCTGCAGAGCGAGAACGGCATGCTCGGCATCGGGCCGTTTCCGTACCCCGATCAGGTCGACCCCGACCTGATCAACGCCGGCAAGCAGACGATCAGCGAGCTGCCGCAATCGGTCTATTTCAGCTCGTCGGACAGTTTCGCCATGATCCGCGGCGGGCATATCGACCTGACCGTGCTGGGCGCGATGGAAGTCTCCGAAGGCGGCGACATCGCCAACTGGATGATCCCGGGCAAGCTGATCAAGGGAATGGGCGGGGCGATGGACCTGGTCGCCGGCGTGAAGCGCATCGTCGTGGTGATGGAGCACACGTCGAAAAACGGCGACCCCAAGTTCATTCCGGCCTGCACCCTGCCGCTGACCGGCCGCAACGTGATCGACATGATCATCACCGATCTGGCGGTGTTCCACCGGCCCGACCACCAGAGCCCGTTCGAGCTGATCGAACTGGCGCCGGGGGTAACGGCGGCGGATGTGCGCGCCCGGACGAGTGCGCATTATCGGGAAGCGATCCCGGCCTGAGGTCTGCAGGCGGGGCGATCACAGCGGTTGCCCATTACGCGTTGGGCGCGTAAGTTGCGTTTATGTTCAAGATGTTACGCAGCCGTTATCTTCACATCTTGGCGTCGGTTTACATCTATAACGAGCATCGCGGCTACACCAGCATCGACCGCGTGCTGGAGGCGGTGCGCGCCCGCTGTCCCGATGATCTGGGCTTTATCGCGGCGGTGGAGAAACACCGCGCTGATGAGCGCAAACATTATCTGATGTTCAAGCGCTGGTTCGAACTGAATGGTCAGATGCCGTTCCAGGTCGATCGGACCTGCGGGCATATCGACCGGTTCATCGAAATCATGTTCGGCCGAAGCATCGAGGCGCTCGATACCGACGCGATCATCGCCAGTGATGCGCTGTTTGAAAGGCTGTGCCGCGTCATCATGCTGACCGAGCAGCGCGGGATGCGGCAGGTGGATATTCTGCTGCGGTCGCCGCTGGTGCGCAGCGATCCGGTGATGATGAGGATTTTTCGCATTATCGAACGCGATGAACCCAGCCACTGGCAACCCTATCAAGGCTGGCTGGTCCGCCAGGGGCGGCGGCTGGCGCGGTGGCCCGAACGGCTGGTCGATTTCTGGATCCACCGCGAGTTGCTGCTGTTCAAGATTCCTGCGCTCTATCTCAATCCCGGGCTCCAGCGGCGGCGGGACTGGGCGGATGCTGGCGAGTTTCAGGGCGTTGTCCGTCAAGGCGTTGAATCCGTAACAATCGCGGCTTAAGGCGCCGGTCATGCGGGTGCTTCTCACCGGATCGTCGGGCTGGCTTGGCCGGTTCACCGCACCCATGCTGCGCGCGGCGGGGCATCGGGTGGTGGGGCTGGACGTGGCGCCGGGCGCCGATACCGACGTGATCGGATCGGTCGCCGACCGCGCGCTGGTCGAGGCGCTGTTCGCCGAGCACCGCTTCGACGCGGTCGTCCATTCGGGCGCGCTCCACAAGCCGGACATCGTGCGCTATCCCGCACAGGCGTTTGTCGATGTGAACGTGACCGGCACGCTCAACCTGCTGGAGGCGTCGGTTGCGCATGGCGTGCAGCGCTTCGTCTTCACCTCGACCACGTCGCTGATGATTTCCGCCGAAATCCGCGCCGGCGCGAGCGACACGGCGATCTGGCTCGATGAGAGTTTCGCGCCGCTGGAGCCGCGCAACATCTATGGCATCACCAAATTGGCGGCCGAGCAATTGTGCCGCCTCTATCACCAGCGCCACGCGCTGCGCGCCGTGGTGCTGCGCACCGGCCGCTTCTTTCCCGAAGATGACGACAGCGATCATTCGGTCGAGGGCGAAAATCTGAAGGCCAACGAGTTTCTCAACCGGCGGCTGACGGTGGAGGATGCGGCGGCTGCGCATCTGGCGGCGATCGACCGCGCGCCGCAGCTGGGCTTCGGCATTTTTGTGGTGGCGGCGCCTACGCCTTTTTCGCCGGATGATGTGCTGCCGCTGAAGGTGAACGCGGCCACCGTCATCGCCCGCTATTTTCCCGATGCGCCGGCGCTCTATGCCGCGCGCGGGTGGGAATTGCCGCGCACGCTCGACCGGGTTTATGACGCGCGCCGTGCCGAGCGGCTGCTGGGCTTTCGCTGCCGCACTGGCTTTGCCGAGGTGCTGGCGGCACTGCGCGCGGGTGGCCCGCTGCCCTTCGAGCATGACCCGGCCTATGTCTCGCCGCTGGTGGCCCCGAACCGGGGCAGCTGAGCCCGGCGCGCGGCGACATGTGCTTTCGCCAACAGCGTTAATGCGCTAGGTCTGCACGCATAAGGCGCGAAAAAGACGGCCGAACACCGGCCACGCGCAAAAGGGGAGTGCGGGCGATGAAGCGGGTTCTGGTCCTGCTGGTGGCAGGCACATTGCTGTCGGGTGTGTGCGCCTTTGCGGCGAGCGGCAAGCCGACGGCCACGGTCAAATTGTGGCGGCTCGATTGTGGTGCCGCGCAGATCAACGACCTCAACACCTTCAACGACACCCGCGCCTTTCCGGCCAACAGCCGGATGCGCTTCACCGCCAGCTGCTACCTCATCAAGCACGGCGACAGCTATATGCTGTGGGACACCGGCCTGCCCGCCGCGCTGAAAGGCGTGCCGACCAGCGATACCGCGCCGATTTCGGCCACGGTGACCGTGACGATCGTCGAGCAGCTCGCACAGATCGGGGTGAAGCCGGCCGATATCTCGACGATCGGCATCAGCCATTATCATTTCGACCATATCGGCCAGGCGGCCGCCTTTCCGCAGGCCAAGCTGCTGATCGGCAAGGGCGATTACGACTCGCTCGCCGCCACGCCGCCGCGCAACGGCGCCGATCCGGCAGCGCTGAAGAACTGGATCGGCGGCCCCGGCACGGTGGAGCCGGTGAGCGGGGACAAGGACGTGTTCGGCGACGGCAGCGTGACGATGATCGATCTGCCCGGCCATACCCCGGGGCATCACGGCCTGCTGGTGAAGCTCGCCGGGCGCGGGCCGGTGCTGCTGTCGGGCGATCAGGTGCATTTCCGTGAGAATCTGCCGATCAACGGCGTGCCGACCTTCAATTTTGACCGGTCGCAGACGCTGGCCTCGTTCGACCGGTTCAACAAGCTGGCCGCCAACACCAAGGCGACGGTGATCATCCAGCATGATGCCCGCGACATCGCCAAGCTGCCGGCCTTTCCCGCCGCTGCCGAATAACACCGGGCTGGACGCACCCGCCGCGGCCCGGCAAGAAACGGCGCAGACCGATAAAGGGAGAGAATGATGCGGGCACTTCTGTCGAAAACACCGGGCGGGCCGGACACTCTGGTGATCGACGAGCTGC
This sequence comes from Sphingomonas sp., assembly GCF_019746015.1. Classification (GTDB taxonomy): domain Bacteria; phylum Pseudomonadota; class Alphaproteobacteria; order Sphingomonadales; family Sphingomonadaceae; genus Sphingomonas. The sequence continues at coordinate 8,812 of NZ_JAIESM010000099.1, forward strand.
CCGATCCCGTGCCGGCCAAGGGGCAGGTGGTCGTCGCGGTCAAGGCCTGCGCGATCAACTATCCCGACGTGCTGATCATCGAGGACAAATATCAGTTCCGCCCGGCGCGCCCCTTTGCCCCCGGCGGCGAGATTGCGGGCGTCGTCGAAGCAGTGGGCGAGGGGGTGACGCGGTTCCGCCCCGGCGACCGGGTGCTGGGCACCATCGGCCATGGCGGGCTGGTGGAGAAGGTGGCGGCGGATGCCGCCCGCCTCTATCCCCTGCCCGAGGGGCGCAGCTTTGAAGAGGGCGCGGCGCTCCTGCTTACCTATGCCACCACCATCCATGCTTTGCTCGATCGCGGGCATCTGAAGCCGGGCAATACGCTCTTGGTGCTGGGCGCGGCGGGCGGCGTCGGCCTGGCGGCAGTGGAGCTGGGCAAGGCCTATGGCGCGCGCGTGATCGCGGCGGTGTCCTCGGAGGAAAAGGCCGCCGCCTGCCGCGCGGCGGGCGCCGACGACACGCTGATCTATGGCCGCGCCCCGTTCGACAAGGACCAGTCAAAGGCGCTGGCCGACCAGTTCAAGGCGGCGCTGGGCGCGGGTGGCGCCGATGTCATCTATGATCCGGTCGGCGGCGATTATGCCGAGCCTGCTCTGCGCTCCATCGCGTGGGAGGGGCGCTATCTGGTGGTCGGCTTCCCGGCCGGAATTCCGCGCCTGCCGCTCAACCTGACGCTGCTCAAAAGCTGCGATGTGTGCGGCGTGTTCTGGGGCGCCTTTGCCGCGCGTGACCCGCAGGCGAACGAGGCGCATGTCGCGCGCCTGTTCGAGCTGTGGGCCGAGGGCAAGATCGCCCCGCTCGTCACCGACGTGTTCGATTTCGCCGATGGCGGCAAGGCAATCGCCAAAATGGCCGCGCGCGGCGCGATCGGCAAGCTGGTGGTGCGCGTGGCGGCTTAGCCGCGGCATCGGCTTTTCGCCCCGTTCGGCACGGCCACGCGCGGTTGCGCCACCGCGCGGCCGCGACTATCTCCGCCCATATCAGGCAAAAGGACCAACCGGCATGACCAGTTTTGAAGATCGCGAGCACGCGTTCGAGGCAAAATTCGCGCGCGACGAGGAAACCGCGTTCCGCATCATCGCACGGCGCAACAAGCTGGTGGCGCATTGGGCGGCGGCGCTGATGAAGCTGACGCCGGAGGAGACTGAGGCCTATGCCAAGGCCGTCGTCCAGGCCGATTTCGAGGAAGCCGGTGACGATGATGTCGTGCGCAAGCTGCTGGGCGATCTCATCGCCGCTGGCGTTGCCACCGATGAAGGCGCCGTCCGCCAGGCGCTGAACGATCAGGTCGCCGAAGCGCGCCGCCAGATCGAGGGTTGACGCCATGCCGATGGCCGCTGACGAGATCGAGGCGTTGATCCGCGCCGCGCTGCCCGATGCCAGGGTCGAGATTACCGACCTGGCCGGCGACGGCGACCATTATGCCGCCCGTGTCGAGAGCGAAACTTTTCGCGGCTTGCCACGAATCAAACAACATCAGGCCGTATTTGCAGCGCTTGGGGGAAGAATGGGGGGCGTCCTCCACGCGCTGCAGCTAACCACTGCCGTGCCGGAATGAGGAGCGTAACCATGACCGACGACACCCAGGGCCGCATCGCCGAACTGGTAAGCCAGAACGACGTGCTGCTGTTCATGAAGGGCACGCCCTTGTTTCCGCAGTGCGGGTTTTCCAGCAAGGCGGTGGCGATCCTTCAGCATATGGGCGTCGAGTTCGGATCGGTCGATGTGCTGCAGGATCAGGCGATCCGGCAGGGCATCAAGGCCTTTTCGGACTGGCCAACCATCCCCCAGCTGTACGTCAAGGGCGAGTTTGTGGGCGGTTCCGACATCATGATGGAGATGTTCGAAACCGGCGAACTGGCCCAGCTGTTCGAACAAAAGGGTCTCGCCAGCGCGGGCTGACGGGATTCCGCAACAGGGGGTTGTGGCGAATGCTATTGGAGACAGGCGCACTCCGGCGCAGCGATGCCACGCTGACGCCGATGCTCATCTGCGACCTGACCCAGAGCTATTCGCCCGTCGCCGGCGGCGGCGTGGGCACCTATCTGCGTGCCAAGCGGGATTACATCCTCGACCACACGCCGCACAGCCTGCTCCAGATCGTGCCCGGCCCCGAAGACAAGATCATCACCCGCGGCCGCCACATCTGGGCGGAAGTGGGCGCCGATCCGGTGCGCGGCAGCCCCAATTACCGCTTCATCCTGCGCACCAAGATCGTGCGGCAGATTCTGGCCAAATATCGCCCGGCGATTGTTGAATCGCTGTGCCCATGGGTGCTGCCCTGGACCGCGATCCACCACCGCCGCGCCTTTCCCGAAACCGCGCTGGTGGCGGGCTATTCGACCGATTTCCCCAATGCCCATGTCTATCGCGTGACGCAGAAGATGGCGGGCGAACAACTTGCCCAGGCGATGCGCTGGCTGTCCTATGGCTATGCCGAGATCACCTATCGTGAATTCGACTGGGTCTATACGCTGAGCGAAGAGATCCGCACCGTGCTGGCCGGGCGCAAGATCAAGCGTACATCGGTGCTGCCGCTGGGCGTGAACATCGACGTGTTCCACCCCGACCGGCGCGACCCGCACTATCGCGCCGAGCTTGGCCTGCCGGGTGACGGGCCGCTGCTGGTCTATGCCGGGCGGCTGGACAATGAAAAGCGCGCAGCGACGCTGGTCGAGATGTTCCGCCAGTTGCCGCCGGAACTTGGCGCGGCGATGGTGCTGATGGGCGACGGCAAGATGCGCGAGGAGCTGATGGCGCGCGCGGCCGGGCTGCCGGTTGCGTTTCCGGGCTATGTCGGTGATCGCTCGGCGCTCGCGCGGGCGCTGGCCTCGGCCGATATTTATGTGTCGGGCATGGCGGACGAAACCTTCGGCATCTCCATTGTCGAAGCACAGGCATCGGGCCTGCCGGTGGTGGGCGTGGCGAGCGGCGCGATGATCGACCGCGTGACCGACGGGCTGGGCCTGCTCGGCCCGGTCGACGATGCCGCCGCGATGGCCGCCAATGTGATGAAAATCTGGGCCAAGGGGCGCGGCGCCTTCCGCGAGGCGGCGCATGGCCATGCCCAGCAGTTCAGCTGGAACCGCACCTTCGAACAGCTGTTCGGCGATATCTATCCGCGCGCGCTGTCGCATGCGGCGCTGCGTGCGCGCACCGGCCGCCGCGCCGCCGACCGCGCCTTCCAGAACGCGCTCGCTGCCGGCTGAGTCGTTTCCGCGTCGCTTGCTGCTGAACCCTCTCGTGCCTTGGAGCGGGTGGGGCGGGCCGACGCGAGACCGGAAAAATCAGCGATCGGCCCGCCCGCTGAAGCTGCCTCGGGGGGGCATTATAAACCGTGCAGCTAGCGTGCCAGCCTGTGAAAATCATTCTATTTCAACGTGATCTCTGGTTAACGCGGTTGCCCGCGCGGGCCGGTTTGTAAAATCTGCCGACATGCGCCGCGCCACCCGCCGCGCGCTGCGAATTGCAGTTGACTACGCCCGTAGTCAGTGCGATTACGCCCGTAGTCGATGGAGAGAATCGTGACCGAGCGAATCAGCGACGCTGAACATGCCGTGATGGAAGTGCTGTGGGACGAATCGCCCCTGTCCGCGCAGGACGTGGCCGAGCGCGTGGGGCCGGAGCGCGGATGGAGCGCGAACACGGTCAAGACCCTGCTTGGGCGGCTGCTGGCCAAACAGGTGATCGCGCACCGCGAGGATGGCCGCCGCTATCTCTATACCCCGCTTGTCGCGCGCGAGGATTATGTCGCGGGCGAATCGCAAAAGCTGATCGACCGGCTGTTCGGCGGGCGGTTGACCCCGCTGGTCGCGCACATGGCCGAGCGGGACCAGCTGAGCGCGGCCGACATCGCCGAGATCGAGGCGTTGCTGAAAGGGCTGAAGCAATGATCGCCTGGGCGCTGGAGGCGCTGATTGCCTCGACCCTGTTGATGGTGGCGGTGCTCGCCTTGCGCGGCCCGGTGCGCCGCACGTTCGGCCCGGAATGTGCCTATGCGCTGTGGCTGTTGCCGCTCGCCCGGCTGTTGCTGCCGCCGATGCCGGGTGCTGGCTATTGGAGCGGGCTGGTTGCGCCGCTGACCGAGTGGCTGGCGCAGCATGGCATGGTCGCGGGCGTCGTGAACCCGGCCGCGCTGCCGGCGGCGGTTCAGGCCCAGCGCCTGGCCGAGGTGCAGATCGTGATGCAAGACAGCACCACGTCGCTGGCGGTGGTGCCGCCGGTCGTGTCCGACATCGGCGCGCCGATTGCCGCCATCCTGCTCGCGCTGTGGCTGGCGGGTGCGCTGCTGTTCATCGGCTGGCATGTGCGCCGCCACGCCCGCTTCATCGCGCGCGTGCTGCGCGGCGGCAAGCTGCGTGACGACGCCGCCGTGCCCGGCACCATCCGCGTCATTGAAAGCGATGCCGCCGCCGGGCCGCTGGCCTTTGGCATCTGGCGCAAATATGTCGCTTTTCCGCGCGATTTTGCCGATCGGTATGACGCCGATGAGCAGGTGCTCGCGCTGGCCCACGAGATGACGCACCACGCGCGCGGCGACCTGATCGCGAACTGGGTCGCGCTGGTGGTGCTGGGGCTGCACTGGTTCAACCCGATTGCGTGGCGGGCATTCCGCGCCTTTCGCGCCGACCAGGAAATGGCCTGCGACGCCCGTGTGCTCGCCGGCCGGGATGAACGGCTGCGCCATGCCTATGGCCGCGCGATCGTGAAATCGGCGCATGGCGGCTGGGTGTCGGCCGCGTGCCATCTGCATAGCATCAATGAACTGAAAGGACGGTTGAGGATGTTGTCGAAGCAAAAGGTGAGCAGTGCCCAGCATCGTGCCGGGCTGGCGGTGGCAGGCGTCATCGCGCTGGCAGGATTGGGCGCCACCGCATCGGGCACCCAGGCAGCAGTGAAGCTGCGCGAGCAGGTGCGCTCGACCACCGGCATCGATCTGGCCCGGCTGGACCAGCAGGCCCCGGCGGCCCCGGCCGCGCCCGCCGCACCGGGCGTTGCCACCACGCCCGTGCCGCCCTCTGCCGCACCGGCTGCGCCCGAGGCCCCCGATACCAAGACCGTCGTGCGCAAGAAGGTGAAGATCATCGTGCACGACAAGGACGGCAAGGTGCAGGTGATCGAGCCCGCTGGTGACGAAGACATCAATGTCGCGCTCGAACGCGCCGCCCCCGGCCGCATGGTGCGCGTCGAGATGCCCGAAGTGCTTGAAAAGAACTGCGGCGGCACCGGCGATACCGTCGTCAAGCAGGACAAGGAAAAGGGTCATCCCCGCATCATCATCTGCACCAACCGTGTCGCACAGATCGGCGCCGACGCTGCCAAGCGCGCCGAGGCAGGCGCCCGCGCGGCAGAGGCGATGGCGATGGTTTCGGCCAATGGCGGGCGCATCCAGATGGTGCGTGTCGACAGCGCCGATATCGAGCGCAAGGCCTATCGCAGCGCGCTCGACGGGCTGCGCAACAGCCGGGCCGCGATGCTCGCCAATCCGGAGCTGACCGGCGCCGCGCGCGACCAGGCGATCAAAGCCGTCGATCAGGCGATTGCCGAGATGGAAAGCAATATCGCCCGCGTGCGTTGATAGCAGCAGACAACCAGGTCCCCTGCCCGGCGGGCGTCCCAGCCTGCCGGGATTTTGTGCATGTGCACTGGCTTGTCATGCCGGGGGCAGGGGTCCATGAACATGGCCATGATCCCGACCGGCCAGCTTGTGCAGATGGAGCCGCTCGTCGCGCGCGTGCTCGCCCCCAACCCGTCGCCCTTCACCTTCACTGGCACCCAGACGCATCTGGTGGGCACCCGGGATCTGGCGGTGATCGACCCCGGGCCGGATGACGCCCGCCACATCGACGCGCTGCTCGCCGCGATTGGCGGCCGCCCGGTCTCGGCGATCCTGATCACGCACACCCACCATGACCATAGCCCGGGTAGCCGGCCGCTGGCGGCGGCAACGGGCGCGCCGATCATCGGCTGCGCGCCGCTGGTGCTCGACCTGGGCGACGATATGGCCGGCCGCGCCGATGCCGCGTTCGACAAGGATTATGCGCCCGACCGGGTGCTGGCCGATGGCGAGCAGGTGGCGGGCGAGGGGTGGACGCTGACCGCGATTGCCACGCCCGGCCACACCTCCAACCATCTGGTCTTCGCGCTGGAGGATAGCGGCGCGCTGTTTTCCGGCGATCATGTAATGGGCTGGTCGACGACCGTGGTGATGCCGCCCGATGGCGACATGACCGACTATATGGCCAGCCTTGCCATGCTGCAGGCGCGCGACGACCGCATTTACTACCCCGCGCATGGCGAGCCGGTGGAAAATCCCACCCAGCATGTCCGCCATCTGGCCAACCATCGCCGCCAGCGCGAGGGGCAGATTCTGCGCCATCTGGAAAGCGGCCCGGCCGATATTCCGGCGATGGTCGCGGCACTCTATGCCGGGGTCGATGTGCGGCTGCACCGCGCGGCCGGCGGATCGGTGCGCGCGCATCTGATCGATCTGGCGCGGCGCGGGCTGGTGGCGGCCGAGGGCGAGATGTGGCGCCGCACCGGCTGAACCGCGCGCCGCGCTGGCTGATGCCGGCGCTGGCCGGTCTGGTGCCGGGATTGATTGCCGGCGGCGCAATCGCGGCCGTGCTGCTGCCGCCGCGCATCGTTGAGCGCCCGCCCGACCCGGCCCGCCTGATCGCGGCGGTCCACGCCAATCTGCGCGCGCAGGGCGTGCTGAACGTGCTCACCCTCAACCCGGTGGCGGTGGTGACGGCTGAGAGTGGCAGCTTCCTATTCGCGACCAAGCGCATTCTGGTGATGCCGGGGCGCGTGCGCTACCTGGTCGATCTGCGCGCGGTGCCGCTGCGCGACGTGCGCTGGAACGCGGCCGCGCGCCGGCTGGTGGTGGTGCTGCCGCCGCTCGCGCTGGAAGGCCCGGCGGTGGATGTGCGGGCCGTGCGCACGCTGGGGGAGGGCGGGCTGCTCTCCGGCCTTGTCGATGCCGCGCAGGAGCTGGATGCGGCCAATCTGCGCACCGGGCAGAATGAACTGGTGCGCCAGGCGCACGACCCGCAGCTCCTGGCACAGGCGCGTTCGGCGGCGCGGCGGCTGGTGCGGTCGGCCTATGCCGCCCCGCTAAGCGCCGCCGGCGTGCCTGCGACAATCGATGTGCGCTTCGCTGACGATCCGCCCGCGCCCTAGTCACACCGGCAGTTGATGTGTCATCATTCCGCCTGGGCAACGACAGCGCGAGGGGGAGCGGCACCATGGCAACACGGGCAATCGGGCCGGAGGGCCAAGCCGACGACCGGCAGTTTTTTCTGGCCAGCGCACTGGCGATGGCGGCGGTGCTGGTCGCGGGCTTTTCGCTCAACATCGTGATGGGGCGCTCCAGCTTCGGCGCGCCGACACTGGTTCATGCCCATGCGCTGGTGTTCTTCGGCTGGGTGGTGCTGTACGTGGTGCAGAACCTGCTGGTGGCGCGCGGTTCCTATGCGCTGCACCGCCAGCTGGGCTGGATCGGCGCCTTCTGGGTGGTGGCGATGATCGTGCTGGGCTGCCTGGCGACGCTGGCGATGGTGCGGCGTGGCGGCGTGCCCTTCTTCTTCCTGCCGCAGCAATTCCTGGTGTTCGACCCTGCCACGCTGTTCGGCTTTGCCGCGCTCACTTATGCCGCGATAGCGCTGCGGCGGCACAGCGACTGGCACCGGCGGCTGAATTTCTGCGCGATGACGTTGCTGCTGGGGCCGGGCTTTGGCCGGTTGCTGCCGATGCCGCTGCTGACGCCCTATGCGTTCGAGGCGGCGTTTTTTGCAGGGCTGATCTTCCCAGCGGCCGGCATGGTGGCCGATATTCGCCGCACCGGCCGCATCCACCCTGCCTGGCACTGGGGATTGGGCGCGATCCTGCTGACGGCTGTTGCCATCGAACTGGTGACGTTCAGCCCGCTGGGCGACGCGCTCTACCGGGCAGCGACGATGGGGTCGATGGGGGAGAGCGTGGCGCCGCTTGCCTACCCCGCCCCGCCGGCGGGATGATCGGCAGCGCTTGATCTCCGGCCGGCGGCGGGCCATGTGCAGGCCGCAACCACCGGGGTTTGAACCATGAATGCGCCCGTCCGCGAAAACCTAGCCGGCGTTGACCTGCGTGCCGAGATCGACCGCCTGCGCCGCGAGCGCAACGCGGTGATTCTGGCGCATTATTACCAGAAGCCCGAGATTCAGGACCTGGCCGATTATGTCGGCGACAGCCTGGAGCTGAGCCGCAAGGCGCAGGCGACCAGCGCCGATGTCATTGCCTTTTGCGGCGTGAAATTCATGGCCGAAACCGCGAAAATCCTGTCGCCCGACAAGATCGTGGTGCTGCCCGATCTCGATGCCGGGTGCAGCCTGGAAGACAGCTGCCCGCCGGACAAGTTCGCCGCGTTCCGCGCCGCGCACCCGGACCATATCGCGCTCACCTACATCAACTGCTCTACCGAGGTGAAGGCGCTCTCCGACATCATCGTCACCAGCTCGTCGGCGGAAAAGATCCTGGCGCAGATCCCGCCCGAGCAGAAGATCATCTTCGGGCCGGACAAGCATCTGGGCGGCTATCTGAAGCGCAAGACCGGGCGCGACATGCTGCTCTGGCCGGGCGTGTGCATCGTGCACGAGGCGTTCAGCGAGACCGAATTGCTGAAGCTCAAGACCCAGCATCCCGGTGCGCCGGTGGCCGCCCACCCCGAATGCCCGGCCTATATTCTGGACCATGCCGACTATGTCGGCTCGACCAGCGGCATTCTGGACTTTGCCAAGACCATGCCCGGCGACCTGCTGATCGTGGCGACCGAGCCGCACATCATCCACCAGATGCAAAAGGCGGAACCGACCAAGACCTTCATCGGCGCGCCCGGCGCGGACGGCAACTGCAACTGCAACATCTGCCCCTATATGGCGCTGAATACGCTCGAAAAACTCTATCTCGCACTGCGCGACCTCACCCCGCGGATCGAGATTGAGGAGGGGTTGCGGCTTCGCGCCAAAAAGTCGCTCGACGCGATGCTGGCGATGGCGTCGGCCACGGTCGGGCAGGGCGATCTTGGCCCCGCCCCTGCGGCCGTGAGCGGCGATTGAGGCCAGCCCTTTCAACACCCGCAATCATCCACTAAGCTTGACACCGTGCCGTCGATTCACGCCCTCGCCAACCCGGCCCGTTTCCTGAAGCTTGCCCGGCCGCTGACGCCGGCGCTGTTCTGGCCCGGGGTGCTGCTGATCGCGTTCGGCGCCTGGGCCGGGCTCACCCAGACGCCGCCCGATTATCTGCAGGGCGAGACGGTGCGCATCCTCTATATCCATGTGCCGACCGCGTGGCTGGGCATGGCGGGGTGGAGCGGGATTGCGGTGGCAAGCCTCACCTATCTCGTCTGGCGCCATCCGCTGGCGATGACGGCGGCGCGCGCCTGTGCGGTGCCGGGCGCCATGTATACCGCGCTCTGCCTGATCACCGGATCGATCTGGGGCCGGCCGGCCTGGGGCACCTGGTGGGAATGGGACGGGCGGCTGACTTCGATGCTGCTGCTGTTCTTCGTCTATCTGGGCTTCATGGCGCTGGCCCGGGGCGATGCGGCGCGCGGCGGCGACGGGCGCATTCCGGCACTTTACGGCATTGCCGGTAGCGTGCTGCTGCCGATCATCCATTATTCGGTGGAATGGTGGAACACGCTCCACCAGCCGCAGAGCATCGGCCTTACCAAGAACACCATCGACAAGAGCATCTTGTGGCCGCTGCCCTTCACGGTGGGCGGCTTCACGCTGCTGTTTGCGGCGATCGTGCTGATGCGAATGCGCGCGATGCTGGCCGCCGCCAAGGCAGAGGCACGGCTGCGGCGGATGGCGGCGGAGGCCTGACGATGGACCCCTGGCCCTTTGTGACCGCCGCTTATGGCATCACGCTGGCGCTGTCGGCGGCGATCACGCTGTGGAGCTGGCGCGCGATGGTGGCGGCGGAAAGGGGCGGCAAGTGAAGGCCAAGCATCAGCGGCTGGTGCTCGCCGGGCTGGCCCTCGTCGCAATTGGCGGGGCGAGCGGCCTTGCCCTGTCGGCGCTGAAGGATCAGGCGGCGTTCTTCTACGCGCCCGGCGATGTTGCCAAGCAGGGCCTGCCGCTGGGGCGCGACGTGCGGCTGGGCGGCATGGTGGCGGGCGGATCATTGAAGCGCCTGCCCGACGGCGTGACCATCGACTTCACCGTTACCGATGGCAAGGCGACGGTGCCGGTGCGCTTCAAGGGGATTACGCCCGATCTGTTCAAGGAGCGTTCGGGCGTGGTGGCGGAGGGGCGCTTCAACCCCGATGGCAGTTTTACCGCGACCAACCTGCTCGCCAAGCATGACGAACGCTATATGCCCCCGCAAATGGCGGGGCTGAAGCCGGCCGGCCCGACGCGCGCGCAATGATCGCCGAAGCTGGGCTCGCCGCGCTGTGGATCGCGGCCGCGCTGGCGGCGCTGCAGCTGATGCTCGCGGCGCTGAGCGTGGCGCGCGGCGACCCCGACGTCATGCGCGCGGTGCGCAGCGTGGCGGCGGTGCAGGGCGCGATCGTGCTGGGGGCGCTTGCCCTGCTCATCCTGCTGTTCGTCAACACCGATCTGTCGGTGAAACTGGTGGTCGACAACAGCCATTCGGCCAAGCCGCTGATCTACAAGATTGCCGGCGCCTGGGGGAACCATGAGGGCTCGATGCTGCTCTGGGTCACCATATTGGGCGTGGCCGGGGCGGCGGTGGCGCTGCTCGAACGCCGGCTGGAGGAGCGCACGCTGGTTGCAACGCTCGGCAGCCAGGCGGCGATTGCGCTGGGCTTCTATGCCTTTCTGCTGTTTTCCTCCAACCCCTTTGCCCGCCAGTTCCCGGTGCCCGCCGATGGCAATGGCCTGAACCCGTTGCTGCAGGACCCCGGCCTCGCCTTCCACCCGCCCACGCTCTATATCGGCTATGTCGGTATCTCGGTGGCGTTCAGCTTTGCCGTCGGCGCGATGCTGACGCGCGACGTTGGCCCCGCCTTTGCCCGGGCAATGCGGCCCTGGGTGCTGGGGGCGTGGATTTTCCTGACATTGGGCATCACCGCCGGCAGCTATTGGGCCTATTATGAGCTGGGCTGGGGCGGCTGGTGGTTCTGGGACCCGGTGGAAAATGCCTCGCTGATGCCGTGGCTGGCGGCGACCGCCTTGCTCCATTCGGTAACCGTGCTGGCAACGCGCGACGGCTTGCGCGCCTGGACGATCATGCTGGCGGTGGTGGCCTTTTCGATGTCGATGATCGGCACCTTCCTGGTCCGGTCGGGCATATTGACCAGCGTTCACGCCTTTGCTGTCGATCCAGAACGCGGCGCCTTCATCCTCGCGCTGCTCGCGCTGTATATCGGTGGCGCGCTGGCGCTGTTCGGCGCCCGGGTGGCGACGATCCGCGAAGGGCAGGGCTTCGACGTGATCAGCCGCGAAGGCGGGCTGGTGGCCAATAACCTGCTGCTGTCGGTCATTCTGGGGATCGTGCTGATCGGCACGCTCTACCCCATCGTCGCGGCGGGGCTGTTCGGGGTGCAGGTGTCGATCGGCCCGCCCTTTTTCAACAAGGCGGCGGGGCCGATTGCGCTGGCGCTGATGGCCGTGATGGCGGCCGGGCCGCTGATCCGCTGGCGGCGTGACCAGGGCGGCGCGGTGCTAGCGCGCATGGTCTATCCCATCGCGGCGGCGGCGCTCGCGCTGGCCGCGCTGCTGCTGCTGGCGAGCGACGCCGGCGTGCTGCCGATCCTGGGGCTTGCGCTGGCCGCCGGGCTGGCGGTGGCGAGCGTCGCGCCGCTGGGCAAGCGCAACCTTGGCCGCGTGCCGCTGTTCACCTGGGGCATGGTGATCGCGCATCTGGGCATTGCCGTCAGCATTGCCGGCATGGCGAGCGAAACGGCGTTCAGCCAGCAGACTCTGGTGGCGGTGCGGGTGGGCGAGACGGTGCGCGCCGGGCCTTACCGCGTGACGCTGCAGTCGGTTTCGCCCGCGCTTGGGCCCAACTGGTCGGCGCTGGAGGCGCGGCTGAAGGTGGAACGGGGCGGCACGACCTTCTACCTGGCGCCGCAATCGCGCTTTTTCGCGACACCCGCGACGGTGACCAGCGAGTCCGCCATTGCCACCGTGGCTGACGGCCAGCTCTACACCGTGCTGGGCGCCGCCGATGGCGACCGCTGGCAGTTGCGCCTGTGGTGGAAGCCGTTTGTCACGCTCATCTGGGCGGGCGGCGCGCTCGTCGCGCTGGGTGGCGCGCTATCGCTGCTCGGACGCGTCCGCCGAGATTATTTCCGTTCCAGATCAACGGTATATGCATGAAGCGCTGGGTGTATTGGCTGCCGTTTCTGGTGTTCACGACACTGTCTATCATCGCGGTGGTCGGCCTGTGGCGCCCGGCTGACCGCACCGTCCGCTCGGCACTGGTGGGCAAGCCGCTGCCCGGCTTTGCGATGGCGCCGATGCTGCCCGGCAAGCCCGGGCTCGACCGCGCCACCTTCACCCGGGGCAAGCCGCGGCTGCTCAACATCTTTGCCAGCTGGTGCATTCCCTGCGCCGCCGAAGCGCCGCAGCTGGCGCGGCTGAAGGCGGCGGGCGTCGCCATCGACGCGGTCGCCATCCGCGACACGCCGGAGGCGGTGCGCGGTTTCCTCGATCGCTATGGCGACCCCTATCAGCATATCGGCAGCGACCCCGAGAGCAGCCTGCAGCTGGCGCTCGGCTCGTCGGGCGTGCCCGAAACCTTCGTAATCGACGGCAACGGCACCATCCTCCTCCAGCATGTCGGCGAAATCCGTGCCGACGATGTACCCGACCTGCTCGCCGCGCTGGGCAGAGCGAAATGAGGCGGCTGGCGCCCCTGCTGCTGATCGCCGCACCCGTGCCGGTGCTGGCCGATTCGGCGCTGCCCCCGGCGCGGCTGGCCTATACCCAGCTGCCCGATCCCCGGCAGGAGGCCGAGGCGCAGAAGCTGATGACCACGCTGCGCTGCCTGGTGTGCCAGGGCCAGTCGATCGCCGATTCGGACGCCGAAATGGCCGGTGACATGCGCGCGCTGGTCCGCCGCCGCATTGCCGCCGGCGAGCGGCCCGAGGCGATCCGCGCCTGGCTGATCGCGCGCTATGGCGATTATGTAACCTATGATCCGCCGCTCGGCTGGTCGACCGCGCCCTTGTGGATCGCGCCGATCCTGCTGCTGATCGGCGGCGGCTGGCTGGCGGCGGGTGCGTTCAAGCGGCGGCGGCGCGGCTGATGGGCTGGGCCGCGCTCATCCTGTTGGCGGCAGTAGCGGCCGCGCTGCTGTGGCTGCTGCGCCTGCCCCGGATGCTGTGGGCGGCAACCGGCATGGTACTGATGCTGGGCTGCGCGGGCTATGCGCTGCAGGGGCGGCCCGGCATGCCGGGCGCCACGCCCAAGCCGCAGGTCGATGCGATCGAGGTCGCGCCCGAGTTCGTCACGCTGCGCGAGGAAATGTGGGGCCGCTTCACGCAGGAGGCGGCGCTGGCAACCGCCGCCGACGGCCTGCTGCGCGCCGGCAACACGCAGGAAGCGGCGCAGGTCGCGCTGGCGGCGGTGCGGCGCTACCCCAAAAGTGCCGAGGTGTGGACCAATCTGGGCTCGGTGCTGGCAACGCATGACGGCGGCAACATGTCGCCGCCGGCGCTGTTCGCGTTCCGCCGGGCGATGGCGCTGGCGCCCCGCCACCCGGCGCCGCGCTTCTTCTTCGGGCTGGCGCTGATCCAGGGTGGCAAGATCGGCGAGGCGCGCGCCGCCTGGGTGGAGGCGTTGCGCCTCACCCCGGCCAAGGCGACCTATCGTGCCGCGATTGGGGAGCGGATCGCGCTGCTCGACATGCTGGCCGCGCAAATGGCGCAGCAGCAGCCGGCGCCGCAGCAGCAGTAACCCGCCTCAGCCGCTACGTGCCCCGAACGGCGCGTTCAGCCGCACGATGGTGAGGTTCAGGAACGCGGCAAAGCTGACCCACGCCAGATAGGGCAGGATGAGCAGGCTGCCGAGCACCGAGATCGGCCACAGCCCCGCCACCAGCGCGACCAGCGACCCCCACAGGAACACCACCTCCACCAGTGCCCAGTCGGGCCGGCGCAGGCGGAAGAACAGCGGGCTCCACAGGAAATGGAGCAGGCCGTTCACCGCGAACAGCACCACCACCGTCGCCCGCGCAGCATCGGTCTGCGCCGCATACCAGCTGGCCGCCGCTGACCAGGCCGCGAGCGACAGGATCACGGTCCACGCCGGGCCGAACAGCCAGTCGGGCGGTTGCCAGCTGGGCTTGCGCAACATCTCGTACCACGAGCCGAGCGGCGTCATCAGCCCGCCGGCCACGCCCAGCACGATCGCCCAGATGGCGGCGAGGTATATTGGCAGATAACTGCTGTCCATCTTGTCGAACGTCCACCGCGTGATACAGTCTGCCGGATGCGGGCGTCCTTTCCCTTTACAGCAATTGTCGGGCAGGACGAGATGAAACTCGCGCTGATGATCGCCGCCGTCGATCCCCGTATCGGGGGGGTCATGGTGTTCGGCGACCGGGGCACCGGCAAGTCGACGGCGGTGCGCGCGCTGGCCGGGTTGCTGCCGCCCATTCCGGTGGCGCCGGGGTGCCGCTATCACTGCGCGCCGGGCGAGGCCCGCTGCCCGGAGCCCGAACGCCACCACAAGGGCAAGGCGACCGCGCCGGTGCCCTTTATCGATCTGCCGTTGGGCGCGACCGAGGACCGGGTGGTCGGCGCGCTGGATCTGGAACGGGCGCTGACGCTGGGCGAAAAGGCGTTCGAGCCGGGGCTGCTCGCTCGCGCGCATCGCGGCTTCCTCTATATCGACGAGATCAACCTGCTGGAGGACCATCTGGTCGACCTGCTGCTCGACGTGGCCGCCTCGGGCGAGAATGTGGTGGAGCGCGAGGGGCTTTCGGTGCGCCACCCGGCGCGTTTCGTGCTGGTGGGCAGCGGCAACCCCGAAGAGGGCGAACTGCGCCCGCAGCTGCTCGACCGGTTCGGCCTGTCGGTCGAGGTGCGCACGCCCCAGTCACTCAGCGACCGCGTCGAAATCCTGAAGCGGTGCGACGCGTTCGAGCGCGACCCGGCCGGCTTTGTCGAACATTGGACGAAGGCGGAGCGGCGCACGCTGAAACAGCTGGGTCGCGCGCGCGACCGGGTGGCCGAGGTGGAAACGCCCGACGCCGTGCTCGCCCGTGCATCGCAATTGTGCATGACGGTGGGGGCCGACGGCCTGCGCGGCGAGCTGACGCTGATGCGCGCGGCGCGGGCGCTCGCGGCGCTGGCGGGCAAGAGCCGGGCGGGCGATGACGAGCTGCGGCGGGTGGCGCCGCTGGCGCTGCGCCACCGGTTGCGCCGCAACGTGCTCGACGACACCGGCTCGACCGTGCGGATCGAGCGGGCGGTGGACGAAGTGTTCGCGGCATGACGACGCCCCAGCCGCTGGCCGATGCGGTGCTGGCGGCAAGGCTGTGCGCGGCGGACCCCGGGCTTGGCGGGCTGGTGGTGGCGGGCGCGGGGCCGCTGATGCCGCTGATCGAGCAGGCCCTGGTCGCGGCATTGCCCCCCGGCGCGCCAGTCAAGCGCCTGCCTGCACATATCGACGAGGAACGGCTGCATGGCGGCATGGACCTGGGCGCGACGCTGAGCGCCGGCCGGCCGGTGGCGCGCGCGGGGCTGCTCGCGGCGGCCGATGGTGGCGCGGTGATCGTGCCGATGGCCGAGCGGCTGGGCGCGAGCGTGGCGGCGGCGCTGGCGGCCGCGCTCGACACCGGCATGGCGATTGCCGAGCGCGAGGGGCTGCGCCTGGCCGACCCGGCACGCTTCGTGGTGCTGGCGGAGGATGAGGGCGAGGGCGTGCCCGCGCCGCTGGCCGAGCGGCTCGCCTTCCGCATCGATCTGAGCGGTGCCCGGGGCGAGGTGGTGCTGCGCGATCTGGAGGCGGGCATCGCGGTTCCCGACAGCGCGGCCGCTGCAAATGGGCCGCTGCCGGCGGCTGATGACGGTGCGCTCGAGGCGCTGACCGGCGCGGCGATGGCGCTGGGCATCGATTCGGCCCGCGCGCCGCTATTTGCCTTGCGCGCCGCAAGGGGCGCGGCGCGGCTGGCGGGGCGGGCGAGAATCGCGGACGAGGATCTGGCGCTGGCGGCGCGGCTGGTGCTCGCCCCGCGCGCGACGCGCCTGCCCCCGGCCGAGGAGGACGCGGCGCCGCCCGAACCGCCGCCACCGCCCGACTCCACCGAGCCCGGGGAGGAACAGCAGCGCCCCGATGCGGTGCCGCCGCAGGAACTGGTGGTGGAGGCGGCGCTTGCCGCCCTGCCGCGCGACCTGCTCGCCAGCCTTGCCGCCGGTGCGCCGATGCGTCGCGCCCAGTCGCAGGGCAAGGGCGCCCGTCAGCGCGCGGCGCAGCGCGGCCGG
>NZ_JAIESM010000066.1 GCF_019746015.1 Sphingomonas sp.
CCAAGGAACGGAATGTTCAGCGCCGCCGCCGCTGCCTGTGCCCCGCCCTGGCCGAACGGGTCCGACACCGCGCCGCACGCCGGGCAGCGATAGCCCGCCATATTCTCGATCAGGCCGATCAGCGGCACGCCTGCCTTTACGAACAGGTCGATCGCGCGGCGCGCGTCGATCAGCGCCAGGTCCTGCGGGGTCGACACGATCACGGCGCCGGCCGGGCGATATTTCTGCAGCATGCTCAGCTGCACGTCGCCGGTGCCCGGCGGCAGGTCGAGCACGATGATCTCGGCCGCGCCCCAATCGGCGTCGAGCAGCTGCGCCAGCGCCCCGGCCAGCATCGGCCCGCGCCAGGCAATCGCCTGTTCGGGCGCGACCAGCTGGCCCATCGACAGCAGCGGCACGCCGTGCGGCGTTTCCACCGGCAGCAGCACCTTCTCGCGCGCCTTGGGCCGGATGCCCGCGACCCCCATCAGCACCGGCTGCGAGGGGCCATGGATGTCGGCATCGACCAGCCCGACCCGCCGGCCCAGCCGGTGCAGCCCGATCGCCAGATTGGCGGCAACGGTCGACTTGCCGACGCCGCCCTTGCCACTGGCGACCGCGATGATGCGCCGCTTCACCCGCTCGCTGGTCAGCGCGATCTGCACCTCCGCCACCCCCGGCACGGCAAGCGCGGCGGCCCGCAGCTGCGCCTCGAGCGCGGCATGGGTGTCGGGGTGAAGGCCGGTGATGTCGAGGATCAGGCGGGCGCGGCCGCCCTCCAGCCGGGCGGAGACGCGGCCGGCGGCAATCGGGGCGAGATGCGCGACAAGGGTTTCGGTGCTGCTCATGCCGCCCGCTGATACGCATCGCCAACACGGTTGCCACTGTTTTTCCGCCACACGCCCCCTATAAAGGGGGTATGAGACTGTTCCCCGCGTTCCGATCGCGCATCTTCGACATGATGAACGACAAGCCGAAAAGCCCCTGGGGCGGCGATGATGACGGGCCGCGCAATCCCTGGTCGATGCCGCCGGGCGGCCGGCCGCCGCGCGGATCGAAGCCGACCGCGCTCGACGAATTCCTGCGCCGTGCCCGCGGCGGCGGTGGCCCCGGCGGGCCGGGCGGCGGCTTTGGCGGCCTGCCGGGCGGGCCGGCGATGCGCGGGCTGTGGATCGGCGGCGCGGTGGTCATCGTCGCGCTTTGGGTGCTGTTCACCAGCGTCCACCAGATCGCGCCGCAGCAGCGCGGGGTGGTTACCTTTTTCGGCCGTTATGCCGGCACGCTGGCGCCCGGCATCAACCTGACGCTGCCCGCCCCGATTGCGGCGGTGAAGCGGGTGGATGTCGAAAAGATCCGCGACATCTATTTCCCGGCCGCCGGTACGGGCCAGAATCTGGTGCTGACCGGCGATCAGAACATCGTCGACCTCAGCTACAAGGTCTCGTGGAACGTCAACAACCCGCAGGATTACAGCTTCGAACTGGCCGACCCGGACCAGACCGTCGCGGCCGTGGCCGAGGCCGCGATGCGCGCGGTGATGGCCACCGTCACGCTTGACGAGGCAATCGGCGCCGGCCGCGCGCAGATCGCCATCCGCGTGCGCACGCTGATGCAGCAGATTCTGAACGACTATCATTCGGGCGTCAGCGTCACCGGCGTCGACATCAACAATGCCGCCGCGCCCGAAAAGGTGCGCGACGATTTCAAGCTGGTGAGCGCCGCGCAGCAGGAGGCGCAGTCGAACCTCAACCGCGCGCGCAGCGCTGCCCAGCAGATCACCGCCCGCGCCGAGGCGGAGGCCAAGCAGTTCGACCTGGCCTATGAACAGTATAAACTCGCGCCCGACGTGACCCGCCGGCGCATGTATTATGAAACGATGGAAGCCGTGCTCGCCAAGCAGAACAAGGTCATTCTGGAGGCGCCCGGTGTCGCCCCCTATCTGCCGCTGCCGGGGATGACGCCACGCGCGCCCGAAGCCGATGTCGTCGTCTCGCCGCCGGGAGGGAAGCGCTGATGCCGCCCTTTTTCCGCTCCGCCATGGGTGCCGGCATCGCCGCGCTGCTGCTCCTCATTGTGCTCGCCTCCAGCTTCACGATCGTGCCGGAAACGTCGCAGGCGGTGATCCTGCGCTTCGAGCAGCCGGTGCGCACGGTGAATGTGTGGCGCCAGGGCCAGCCGCTGGGCGCAAGCGACGCCGGGCTGATCGCCAAGGTGCCGTTCTTCGACCGCGTCGTGCTGATCGACAAGCGCGTGTTGAGCGTTGATCTGTCGTCACAGCCCCTGCTCTCCACCGATCAGCTGCCGCTGGAGGTGGATGCCTTTGCCCGCTTCCGCATCGTCAACCCGTTGAAGGCGGTGGTGTCGACCGGCAGCACCGGCGCGACCGAAACTTTGGTGGGCGAACGCCTGCAACCGCTGCTGGGTACGGCGCTGCGCAACGAACTGGGCAAGCAGCCGTCGAGCGCATTGCTCAGCCCCGAGCGCGGGCGGGTGATGCTGAACATCCGCACCGCCCTGCAGCGCCGCGCCAGCGACTATGGCGTGCAGATCGTCGATGTGCGCATCCGCCATGCCGACCTGCCCGAGGGCACGCCGCTGGAAAGCGCGCTCGCCCGCATGGCCAGTGCGCGCCAGCAACAGGCCGCCGCGATCCGGGCGGAAGGGGAAAAGCAGGCACAGATCATCCGCGCCCAGGCCGATGCCAATGCCTCGCGCATCTATGCCGACAGTTTCAACAAGGACCCCGGCTTTTATGATTTCTATCGGGCGATGCAGTCCTATCGCGTCACCTTCAGCCAGGGCCAGGGCGAAACCCAGGTGATCCTGTCACCCAATGATGCCTATTTGAAACAGTTCAGCGGGCGCGGTGCCGCGCGGCCCTGAACCGGCGTTCATGTTCAATTGCCGTTCAGCCTGACTGGGCAAGACATCGCCCCGCTTGGTGCGCTTGATGAGGAAGGGACAGACAGTGCGTTACGCCTATGCGATTACCGGTGCCTTGCTGCTGGGCGGTGCCGCCGCAACGCTTGCCACGCAGGCGCCGGCCACGGCCGATGCGCAGACCGCGCAGAACGACCCACAGGCGATGTCGGCGATCGCGCCGCGCGCCGGCGCGCCGATGAGCTTTGCCGATCTGGTCGCCCGGCTCCAGCCGGCCGTGGTCAACATCTCCACCAAGCAGAGCGTGAAGGTGCAGCCGCAGCAGAACCCCTTTGCCGGCACGCCGTTTCAGGATTTCTTCAACCAGTTCGGCGGCGGTGGCGGCCAGGGCGATGCCCAGCCGCAGACGCGCCAGGCCCAGTCGCTCGGCTCGGGCTTCTTCGTCTCGGCCGATGGCTATATCGTCACCAACAACCATGTCGTGGCGCCGGGTGCGCGCGGCGCGACGGTTGAATCGATCACCGTCACGCTGCCCGACCGCAAGGAATATAAGGCGCGGCTGATCGGCCGCGACGTCGCGTCGGACCTGGCGCTGTTGAAGATCGATGGCGGCCCCTTCCCGTTCGTGCGCTTCGGCGATTCGACCAAGGCGCGGGTGGGCGACTGGATCATCGCGATCGGCAACCCGTTCGGCATCGGCTCCACGGTGACGGCGGGCATCATCTCGGCGCTGCACCGGGCAACGGGGCTGGGGCCGTATGACCGCTTCATCCAGACCGACGCGTCGATCAACCAGGGCAATTCGGGCGGGCCGATGTTCGACCTGCGCGGCGAGGTGATCGGCATCAATTCGCAGATTCTCAGCCCCTCAGGCGGCAATATCGGCATCGGCTTTGCCATTCCGGCCGAGCAGGCCAAGCCGATCATCGACACGCTGATGGCCGGCGGCACGGTGAAGCGGGGCTATCTGGGCGTCGGCATCCAGCCGCTGACCGAGGATATCGCCGCCGCGCTCAACCTGCCCAAGAACCGGGGCGAGCTGATCAGCCGCGTCGAACCCGCCGGCCCCGCCGACAAGGCCGGCGTGAAGCAGGGCGACGTGGTGGTGCGTGTGAACGGGCAGGACGTGACGCCGGACCAGACGCTGACCTATCTGGTCGGCGCGGTGAAGCCGGGCCAGCCGATCAAGCTCGACGTGGTGCGCGACGGCCGGCCGCTGGTGCTGACCGCGACTGCCGGCACGCGGCCCTCGGAAGAGGCGCTGAGCGCGGCGGTCGGCCAGGACGACGACAATGCCGTGCCCGACCGCGGCGACAACCAGACCGACCAGGCGATGACCAATACGCTGGGCCTGACGGTGACCGAGCTGACCGCGCAGATCCGCAACGCGCTGGGGCTGGACAGCACCGCACGCGGCGTGGTGATCACCTCGGTCGACGGCGCTGGCGACGCTGCGCAGAAGGGCCTGCGGCGGGGCGACCTGATCGTTTCGATCAATCGCCAGCCGGTGAACACGGTCGAGGATGTCGCCCGGCTGGTGAACGAGGCCAAGGCGCAGAATCGCGACGCGGTGCTGCTGTTCATCCAGCGCGGCCGCCAGCCGGGCGGCTTCATCGCGGTGCGGCTGAAGAAATAAGCCATCGCCCGGCGCGGGGGACTTTTACGGCTTCCCCCGCGCCGCGCATCATGCCTATCTTTCCCTGAAAACAGGAGGATCGGCATGGCGGGATCGATGTTCATCGGCGCGAAGTCGGGCGGCGGCAGCCCGCAGGCGATCGAGCTGAAACGCGCCAACCGGCACGGGCTGATCGCGGGCGCGACCGGCACCGGCAAGACGGTCACGATCCAGGGCATGATCGAGGGGTTTTCCGCCGTCGGCGTTCCCTGTTTTGTCGCCGACGTGAAGGGCGATCTGGCCGGCCTGTCCATGCCCGGCGCTGCCACCGCCAAGACGCATGAGATCTTCAAGGCGCGCGCCGCCGATATCGGCTATGCCGACTGGGCCTATGCGGCGGTGCCGGTGCAGCTTTGGGACCTGTTCGGCGAACAGGGCCACCCCATCCGCGCGACGATCAGCGAGATGGGGCCGGTGCTGCTCGCCCGGCTGCTCGACCTCAACGAAACCCAGGAAGGCGTGCTGACCATCGCCTTTCACGTCGCCGACAAGGAAGGGCTGCTGCTGCTCGACCTCGACGACCTGCAGGCGATGCTGGTCTATTGCGCCGACCACGCGGCAGACCTGACCGCGACCTATGGCAATGTCACTCGCCAGTCGGTCGGCACCATCCAGCGCGCGCTGCTCCAGCTGCGCTCGCAAGGCGGCGAGCATTTCTTCGGCGAGCCGGCGCTGACGCTGGCCGACTTCATCGCCACCGACGATGCCGGGCGCGGCGTGGTCAACATTCTCGCCGCCGACAAGTTGATGGCCAGCCCCAAGCTCTATGCCACTTTCCTGCTCTGGCTGATGAGCGAGCTGTTCGAGGAGCTGCCCGAGGTGGGCGACCCCGACAAGCCCAAGCTCGTCTTCTTCTTCGACGAGGCGCATCTGCTGTTCGACGAGGCGCCCAAGGCGCTGATCGACAAGATCGCGCAGGTGGTGCGGCTGATCCGGTCGAAGGGCGTGGGCATTTATTTCATCACCCAGAACCCGATCGACATTCCCCAGGATGTCGCCGGTCAGCTGGGCAACCGCGTGCAGCACGCGTTGCGCGCCTTCACGCCGCGTGACCAGGCAGCGGTGAAGTCGGCGGCGACCACCTTCCGTCCCAACCCGGAAATCGATGTCGAGACGGTCATCACCGAGCTGAAAGTGGGGGAGGCGCTGGTGTCGCTGCTGATGGCGGATGGCGCGCCGACGCCGGTCGAGCGCGTGCTGATCAAGCCGCCCTCATCGCGCGTGGGGCCGATTTCCCCGGAGGAGCGCAAGACCCTGGTCGAAACCGACGCGATCGGCGGCAAATATGACACGCTGGTCGACCGGGAATCGGCTGAGGAAGTGCTTGCCGCCAAGGCCGAACAGGCGGCCGCCGCCGCTGCCGAAGCACAGGCCGCTGATGACAGTGCCAAGGCCGAAGCCGCGCAGGCCAAGGAAGCGGCCCGCGCCGCCCGAGATTCGGTCTGGGGCAAGGTCGCAACCTCTGCCGCGCGCACCGCGACCAGCACCATCACCCGCCAGGTCGCCAACGAAGTCGCCAAGCAGGTGCTGGGCACCGGCAGCCGCCGCGGCAGCAACAGCAGCGGCGGGCTGGTCGGCCAGCTGGTGCGCGGGGTGCTGGGCGGCCTGTTCCGCAGCTAGCGGTCGTCAGCCGCGCCCGCGATAGCCGGGCACGCCCTGGTCGGGCAGCCACAGCCCCTCGGGCGGCGGGCCGGACTGCCAGAACACGTCGATCGGAATGCCGCCGCGCGGATACCAATAGCCGCCGATGCGCAGCCATAGCGGTGCCATTTCCGCCACCAGCCGTTCGGCGATGCCGACGGTGCAATCCTCGTGAAACGCCTGATGATTGCGGAACGCGCCCAGAAACAGCTTCAGCGACTTCGATTCGACGATCGTTTCTGCCGGCGCATAGTCGATCACCAGATGGGCAAAGTCCGGCTGGCCGGTCACCGGGCAGAGCGAGGTGAATTCGGGCGCGGTGAAACGCACCAGATAGGGCCGGCCGGGGCGCGGATTGGGCACATAGTCCAGCACCGCTTCTTCCGGGCTTTGCGGCAGCGGGCTGGTCTGGCCCAGATGGCGTGGGGTAAGCGCAGTCATGCCCGCCCCATAAGCGAAGCACGCGGCCGGCGCCACGCCCTTGCTCGACTCGCCCGCCGCCTGCGATTAGGAAAGAGGGCGCAACACGGAGATACGACCTATGGACGCTTTGGTGACGACCGACTGGCTGGCTGGCGAATTGCAGGCAAGCGACCTGAGGGTCGTCGACGCGACCTATTTCCTGGCCGAGCATGGCCGCGATGCGGCGGCCGAATATGACGCGGCGCATATTCCAGGCGCAGTGTTCATGGATCTGGCGGAAATCGCCGATCTGTCCTCCCCGCTGCCCAGCATGCTGCCGAGCCCCGAAAAATTCGCCAGCCGCATGCAGTCGCTGGGGCTGGGCGATGGCAGTCGCATCGTCCTGTACGACAATTCGCCGCTGCACACGGCGGCGCGCGCCTGGTGGATGCTGAAGGTGTTCGGCGCGCACGATGTTGCCATTCTCGATGGTGGCCTGGCCAAGTGGCAGGCGGAGGGGCGCGCGGTGGCCAGCGGCAAGGAAAGCCTGCGCCACCGCCACTTCACCGTCTGGGCCGATGATGCCCGCGTCCGCCGGCTGGACCAGATGAAGGCCAATCTGGACAGCAAGGCCGAACAGGTGGTGGACGCACGCAGCCCCGCGCGCTTCTCCGGCGAGGAACCCGATCCGCGCCCCGCGACCCATGCCGGGCACATCCCGGGCTCGGCCAACATCCATTATGCCACGCTGTTCAACGCCGATGGCACCTGGAAGCAGGGCGACGCGCTGAAGGCGGTGTTCGACGAGGCGGGGATCGACCTGGCCAAGCCCGTTGTCGCCACCTGCGGCTCCGGCATTACCGCCGCCGTGCTGGTGTTCGGTGCCCAGCTGCTGGGCAATACCGCCGCGCTCTATGACGGCGCCTGGGCCGAATGGGGCGCGGACCGCACCACGCCCAAGGCAATGGGAGCAGCCACGGTGCTGACCGCGTGACCAAGCAGCGGGGCGACCGGACCAGGGTCGTCACCGCCGGGCGCCGGGCCGAATGGACGCAAGGGGTGGTCAACCCGCCGGTGTGGCGGGCCTCGACCCATCTGTATGAGTCGGTTGCCGATCTGCGCGCGGCGGGCGGGCGCGACACGCACCACCGGCTGTTCTATGGCCGGCGTGGCGCGCCGACGCAGTGGTCGCTCGCCGACGCGCTGACCGAGCTGGAGCCGGGGGCGGAGGGGACGTTCCTCTATCCGTCGGGCGTGGCCGCCGTGGCGGCGGCGCTGCTCAGCGTGCTGCAGCCGGGCGACGAACTGCTCTGCGTCGATTCGGCCTATGATCCGACGCGCAGCCTGGCGACCGGGCTGCTGCGCCGGCTGGGGATCACCACCCGCTTTTACGATCCGCTGATCGGGGCGGACATTGCCGACCTGATCGGCCCGGCCACCCGCGCGATCCTGCTCGAAAGCCCGGGCAGCCTGACCTTCGAGGTGCAGGATGTGCCCGCCATCACCGCCGTCGCGCGCGCGCGCGGGCTGGTGACGTTGCTCGACAATAGCTGGGCAACGCCGCTGCTGTTCCCCGCGATCAGGAACGGCGTGGACCTGACCATCCTTGCCGGCACCAAATATGTCGGCGGCCATTCGGACGTGATGCTGGGCGCGGTCACTGCAGCGCCCGGGCATTTCGCCCGGCTGCGCGACACCAGCTTCCAGCTGGGCCAGGTCGCGAGCCCCGATGACGCCTGGCTGGCGGCGCGCGGCCTGCGCACCATGGCGCTGCGGCTGGCCGAACAGGGGCGCAGCGCGCTCGCCATCGCGCGCTGGCTGGAGCAGCAGCCGGAAGTGGCGCGCGTGCTCCACCCGGCGCTGCCCGGCAGCCCGGGGCATGCGACGTTCATGCGCGACTTTGCCGGGCCGGCCGGGCTGTTCGCCTTCGTGCTGAACGGGGGGGATGAGGCCGCGCGCGCGGCGCTGATCGACGGGCTGGAGCTGTTCGGCATCGGCTATAGCTGGGGCGGCTTTGAAAGCCTGGCGATCCCGGTTGATCCGGCGCGTTATCGCACCGCCACCAGCCCAGATTTCGCCGGGCCGCTGGTGCGCCTGTCGATCGGGCTGGAGGATAGCGACGATCTGATCGCCGATCTGGCGGCGGGCCTTGCCCGGTTCCGCGCGGTGCGGGGATGAGGTGGCGTGCCGCCGCGCCGCTGCTGCTGGCGCTGCCCCTGTTGGTCGCGGCACCCGCCGCCGCGCAGGACACCGCCCCGCCCAAGCCGGTGACGGTGGAAGGCGAGGTCCGCGTTCTCAGCGATTATCGCGCGCGCGGCATTTCCCGGTCGGACAATCAACCCTCGGCACAGCTTTCAGTGCTCGTCACCCATAATGCCAGCGGTATCTATGGCGGGGTGCTGGCCAGCCGGGTCGCGGGCTTTGGCGGCAGCGGTGGCGCGCCGGTGGAAATGCAGCTCTATGCCGGTATCCGCCGGCCGCTGGCGCAAGGCACGGTCGATGCGGGGCTGACCTGGTATCTCTATCCCGGCGGCGGCGGGCGCAGCGATTTCGTCGAGCTGACCGGCAGCTATGCCAACACCATCGGACCGCTGACGGTGACGGCGGGCCTCGCTTATGCGCCGCGCCAGCGCTCGCTGGGCAATTTTGCCGGCACGCCTGCCAGCCGGGGGCAGCGCCGTGACGCGCTCTACGTCTATACCGATGCCGAGTTCGGCGTGCCGGGCCGGCCGCTGTCGCTGCTCGGCCATGTCGGCCATGCGCGTGGCAGCGCGGGGCTGGGGCCGAACGGATTTTCGCTGACGCCGACGGGCGCCTATTGGGACTGGTCGCTCGGCGCGCGCTTCACCCGGCGGCGGCTGAGCTTGACCGTCCTCTATGTCGATACCGACATCACCCGCGCCGAGATTACCCCGCGCCTGCCCGCGTTCAGCGAGGGCGGGCGTGGCCCCGCGCTCAGCGGCGCAACCGGCACGGTGACGTTGGGCTGGCGGTTTTAGCGCGGCTTTCGCCTGATCGATGCGGCACCGGCCCGCTCCCCCACCCGGCCACCCAATGGCAGTATTTTATGGGTGGCCGGGTGGGGGAGCGGGCCGGCGCCGTCGCGGTTTCAGCCCGGCTGAAACCGGCGCACGAATGCTTACGCCCAATAAGGCGGGTCGGGAATCGCCGCGCGGGCATGCGCCAGCGCGACCGACCAGCGCGACGACAGATCGTGGAAATAGGCGTCGTCCTCGTCGATCCGCCGCTCGATTTCGGCCGAGCACATGCCGTCGCGCGCGGCCACCATGTCGATCGGCAGCCCGATCGCCAGGTTCGAACGCATCGCCGAATCGAACGATATCAGCGCGACCTTCAACGCCTCGCTGAGCGGTGTGTCGTAGCGCAGCGAGCGGTCGAGGATCGGCTTGCCAT
The DNA here is from genome assembly GCF_019746015.1 of Sphingomonas sp. Lineage (GTDB taxonomy): Bacteria > Pseudomonadota > Alphaproteobacteria > Sphingomonadales > Sphingomonadaceae > Sphingomonas. Next base: position 9,992 of record NZ_JAIESM010000066.1, read on the forward strand.
ATTTATTCTCGCCAATCTGGAGATAGGGTGTGTCCGGCTGGCACTCGATCGCATTGCCCTGCGGATAGACCAGGAACAGCCGGGTCGGCTCGCCGCCGATCGAGCCGCCGACCAGGAAGGTGGTGTCGTAGCTGATGTCATCCTGCTGCAGCCCGGCCATCGCGTCGCGCGAGGCGCGGATCGCGCGGCCGGCGGCCAGCGCGGCGCTGAAAATATCGTCGACATTCTCGAGCGTTTCGGCCTCGCCCGTTTCCGGATTGAGCACGCCACGCGCCAGCCGCTGGAGCGCCGCCTGCGTCGTCGACAGCGAGCCCGCCGAGGCGATCACGATCAGCCTTTTGCCGTCATTCCCGAACACGCGCAGCTTGCGATAGATCGAAATGTCGTCAACGCCCGCATTGGTGCGCGTGTCGGCAATCATTGCCAGTCCTTCGCGCACCCTGATGCCAACACAATAGGTCATGTCCCGCTTCCGTCGCCTCTATTGCTGCCGCGCCGATGCCGCCGCATCGACCGTGACCGTCAGCGATTCCGCGCCGCCGCCACGCCGGGCGCCGCGCAGCGGTGCCGCGGTCAGATAGTCCAGCCCGATCGCGACGCGCAGATAATGATCGGTCGTGCAGATGCCATTGGCCGGGTCGAACGCCACCCAGCCCAGCCCTGGCACATGCGCTTCGGCCCAGGCATGGGCGGCTTCCTGCTGCGCGTCGCGGGCCAGATGGCCGGAAACATAGCGCGCCGGCACGCCCAGCTGGCGCGCGGCGGCAATGAAGATGTGCGCGAAATCCTGGCATACGCCGTGCCCGGCGGCGAGCGCGACGGCAGCGGGGGTGGCGGCGTCGGTCAGGCCCGGCTCGAAGCGCATTTCGTGATAGAGCGTCGCGCACAGCGCGTGCAGCGCGTCGAGCGCCGGTGCGTCGGCAAAGCGTGCGGCGAGCGCGGCGATGTCCGGCGATGGTTCGGTCAGCGGCGTGGCGCGCAGGAAGACCGCCGCCGGCAGGGGTTCCCTAGCCCGAACAACGCCCGCGCGATCCTCGATATCGGCCTCGCCGGTCACGCGGATCGCAATCGTCTCGACGGTGGTGCTGGCATAGAACATCGTCACCTGATTGCCGAACGCGTCGACGCTCTCGCGTAGCGTGCCGTCGGCGTCGATATCGACCCGCCACCGGATGATGTGTTGCCCGTCATGCGCCGATGGCGTCACCCGCAGCGCCTGCACGATATCGGCGGCGGGGTTCGCATAGCTGTAGCGGGTCAGATGATCGAGTCGCAGCCGCATGGCGTCAAAACAGATATTGCTCCCCGATCAGCATGCCCAGCCGGTTATTCTCGGCCAGGAAGTCCTGGATGGTTTCGTGCAGCCCGCGCTGGAACAGCGTGCCGATATCGACATCGCTCAGGCTGGTCGCGAGCTTCGCTGCCTGGCGATGGGCCGGGCCGCGCCGGCCGCTATGCGCGGCGAGCAGGTCGAGATAGCGCACCAGATCATGCGCGCAGGCCGCCAGCGAGCGCGGCACGCGCCGGTTGAGGATCAGCAGATCGGCGACCAGCCACGGCTTCAGGCTGTCGCGATACAGGTGGCGATAGGCGGTGAGCGCGGACACAGTGCGCAGGATCGTCGTCCACTGGAAATAGTCCAGACTGCCGCCCACCGGTTCGTCGCGCGGCAGCAGCAGGTGATATTTCACGTCGACCAGCCGGGCGGTGTTGTCCGCGCGTTCGATCGCGGCGCCCATGCGGATGAACCAATAGGCATCGTCGCGCAGCATCGTGCGGTGGGTCGCGCCATCGAAGGACAGCGCCGACGACTTGACCGATTCGAGCAGCCGGTTGAGTGTCGGGCGGTTTTCCAGCCGCGTGCCGAAGCGCTGAAGATCGAGCCAGGCGGTGTTGATCGCTTCCCATGTCTCGGCGGTCAGCGCGGTGCGCACCGCGCGCGCGTTGGTGCGGGCCTGTTCGATGCAGCTGCGCATCGACGAGGGATTGTCGGGGTCGAGCGACAGGAACTGGATCGCCGCACGCTCGCTCATTTCGCCGGCCTTCGCCTCGAACGGCACCAGCACCCCGGCGGCGGCCAGCGCGCCCGACCAGGCGCCGACATCGCCGCCATAGCTCGATGGCAGCGCCGCCAGCCGCAGCGTCGCGTCGATCAGGCGCGAGACGAAATCGGCACGCTCGATATGGCGCCCCGTCCAATAGAGCGCGCTGGCGGTGCGCGACAGCATCAGCACGCGCTCCGGGAAAAGCGGCGGTCAGTCATCGACCACCCAGGTATCCTTGGTGCCGCCGCCCTGGCTGGAATTCACCACCAGCGACCCTTCCTTCAGCGCGACCCGGGTCAGCCCGCCGGGCACGATCCGCGTGCCATGTGCACCGGTCAGCACGAACGGGCGCAGATCGACATGGCGCGGCGCGATGCCGCCATCGGCCAGCGTCGGGCAGGTCGACAGCGCCAGCGTGGGCTGGGCGATGAATTTTTCGGGCGCCGCGCGCAGCTTGTCGGCAAAGGCGGCGATTTCGGCGCGCGTCGCGTGCGGCCCGACCAGCATGCCATAGCCGCCCGAACCATCGACTTCCTTCACCACCAGCTCGGCGAGATTGTCGAGCACATAGGCGAGCGCGTCCGCCTCGCGGCAGCGCCAGGTCGGCACATTGTCGATCAGCGGGTCGGCGCCGGTATAGAAGCGCACGATTTCGGGCATGTAGCTGTAGATCGCCTTGTCATCGGCAATGCCGGTGCCGATCGCATTGGCGATGGTCAGGTTGCCGGCGGCGTGCGCGGCGATGATGCCAGGCACGCCCAGCATCGAGTCCGGCTTGAACACCAGCGGATCGAGATAGGCATCGTCGACCCGGCGATAGAGCACGTCGACCCGGCGTGGCCCCTCGGTCGTGCGCATGAACAGCACATCGTCCTTCACCACCAGATCGCCGCCCTCGACCAGTTCGACGCCCAGCTTGTCGGCCAGGAAGCTGTGCTCGTAATAGGCCGAATTGTGGAAGCCCGGCGTCAGCACCGCCACCGTCGGTTCGCCCCGGCAGCGCGGCGGCGCGACCGAGCGCAGCGTGGCGAGCAATGTCTCGGCATAGTCCTCCACCGGCGCCACGCGGTGACGCGCAAAAAGTTCGGGCGCCAGCCGCAGCATCACCTCGCGGTTTTCCAGCATGTACGAAACGCCAGAGGGCGTGCGGGCATTGTCCTCCAGCACATAGAAGGCGTCAGGCCCGGTGCGCACGATGTCGATGCCGGCGACATGGGTATAAACGCCGTGCGCCGGGCGCAGCGTGGTGGCGTGCAGGCAATATTGCGGGTTCTGCCTGACCAGGTCCTCTGGAATGATGCCCGCCTTCAGGATTTCACCCGCGCCATAGACATCGTTCAGAAACGCGTTCAGCGCGCCCACGCGCTGGATGAGGCCCGCTTCCAGCCGTTGCCATTCCCGGCGGGACAGGATGCGCGGCACGATGTCGAACGGGATCAGCCGCTCGCTGGCATCCGCGTCGCCATAAACCGCAAAGGTGATACCGATGCGGCGGAAAAACAGTTCCGCCTGCGCCCGGCGGGTGTGGAGCTGCTGGTCGGGTGTTTCGGCAAGCCATTCGGCGACATGGGCATAGACCTCGCGGATCAGCGAGCCATCGCCACGCATTTCGTCAAAGGCTGCGGCCAATAATCACACTCCCCCAATGCCATCAGTCTGCGCGCTGCACCGCACAAGCGCAAGGGGGTGTAACGATCGTGGCGCAACGCCGGCACCATTGGCGATGCCGCGCGTTTGCTCGGGTCGGCGGCGGTCACTGGCGCCGGCCCCATGCTTGCAAACGTTACCGCGATGGATCACTATGCGTCAGAAAACAAAGCCGAGTCGGCGCGATAACTGTTTGTGGGGCCGCGTGCCTGGTCCCTCCTTTCCGGGAGATAGGCGCATGCGGCAACCGCCCTTCGTTCGCTTGGCGTGTCTGGTTTCTGCCCTCAGCCCAGTTCTTGTCGTCGGCGGCTGCTCTTCGGGTGGCCCGCCGCCTGGCCCGCCGCCTACGGTGGTTACCGTTGCCGTGCCGCTGCAGCGCGATGTGGTGAACTGGGACGAGTATATCGGCCGGTTTGAAGCACCGCAGGATGTCGAGCTGCGGCCGCGCGCCTCGGGCGCGATCGACCAGATCCTGTTCGCGGACGGGCAGCGCGTGCAGCAGGGGCAGCCGCTGTTCATCATCGATCCGCGCCCCTATCGCGCCGCCTATGACCAGGCGCGCGCGCAGCTGGGCCGCGCGCAGGCGAGCGTGACCAACGCCGAAAGCGAACTGGCCCGCGCCAAGACACTGCTCGAATCGCAGGCAATCAGCCGTGAGGAATTCGAGACGCGCGAGGCCGCCGCCCGCACCGCCATTGCCGATCTGGCCGCCGCGCGCGCGCAGGTGCGCACCGCCGCGCTCAACCTTGGCTTCACGGTCGTGCGCGCGCCGATCTCCGGCCGGATTTCGGACCGGCGGGTGAGCCGTGGCAATCTGGTGCAGGATGGCCAGACGGTGCTGACGCGCATCGTTTCGATCGACCCGATCTGGTTCACCTTTGACGGTGCGGAAAGCTTCTACCTCAAATATCTGCGCGAGGATGCCAGCGGCGAGCGGCGCTCGTCGCGCGACGCGCCCAACCCCATCGAAATCCAGCTGGCCGATGAAACCGGCTTTCGCTGGAAGGGGCGGATGGCGTTTGTCGACAATGCGATCGACACCAATTCGGGCACCATCCGCGCCCATGCGGTGGTCGCCAACCCCACTGGATTCCTGACGCCGGGGCTGTTCGGCCGGGCGCGCCTGCTGGGCTCTGGCACCTATCGCGCGATGCTGGTGCCCGACGAAGCGATCCTGGCCGACCAGACACGCAAGCTGGTCTATGTGCTTGCGGCTGACAGCACGGTGGTACCGCGCCCGGTCGTCACCGGTCCGCCGGTCGAGGGGCTGCGGGTGGTGCGCGAGGGGCTGAAGCCCAGCGACAAGATCGTCATCAACGGCCTGACCCGCCTGCAGCCCGGCATGAAGGTGCAGGCGAACCTGACCAAGCTAACCCCGCGCGCGCCCGACACCGCGCCCGGCGCCCCCACCGTCACCACCCCGCCGTCTGCCGAAGCAAAGGCCAGCTAGGCGATGCGCTTCCCGCATTTCTTCATCGACCGGCCGATCTTCGCGGCGGTGCTCTCGGTGCTGATCATCGTGTTCGGCGCGGTTGCCTATCCGCTGTTGCCGGTCGCCCAATATCCCGACATCGCGCCGCCCACCGTGGTGGTGAACGCGAGCTTCCCCGGCGCGACCGCCGAAACGCTGGCCGAAACGGTTGCGGCGCCGCTGGAGGAATCGATCAACGGCGTCGAGAAGATGATTTACATGACCTCGTCGTCGACCGGCGACGGGGCATTGGCGATCACCATCACCTTTGCGCCAGGCACCAATGTCGACCAGGCGCAGGTGCTGGTGCAGAACCGCGTGGCGGAGGCGGTACCACGTCTGCCCGAGGAAACCCGCCAGATCGGCGTCACGGTGCGCAAGGATTCGCCTGACATCCTGTTGTGCACCACCTTGTTCTCGCCCGACAAATCGCTCAGCCAGCAATATATCTCCAACTATGCCACCACCCAGATCATCGACCGGCTGAAGCGGCTGAAGGGGGTGGGCGGTGCCCGCATCTTCGGCGCGCGCGACTATAATATGCGGGTGTGGATCGACCCCGATCTGGCGGCGGCGCGCAACCTGACGGTGGACGAGATCACCACTGCCGTGCGCGGGCAGAATGCACAGGTGGCGGTGGGCGCGGTCGGCCAGCCGCCGTTCAGCCAGGGCGGCACCGCTTTCCAGCTGGGGATCGAGACCAAGGGCCGGCTGAAAACGCCCGAGGAATTTGGCGACATCATCCTGAAGCGCGACACGCTGGGCCGGATGACAAGGCTGCGCGATGTCGCCCGCATCGAACTGGGCGCGCAGGATTACGGGATCAATCCGTTCTTCTCCAACCAGCCGACGACGGCGGTGTGCATCACCCAGCTGCCGGGTTCCAACGCGCTGGCGACGGCGGCGGCGGTGAAGGACGAGCTCGCCCAGTCGGCGCGCGCCTTTCCGGCCGGGCTGACCTATCGCATCCCCTACAACCCCACCGAATATATCGAGGCGTCGATCGAGGAAGTGCAGCGCACCTTGTTCGAGGCGCTGCTGCTGGTGTCGTTCGTGGTGCTGCTGTTCCTGCAGAGCTGGCGCGCGGCGCTGATCCCGATCATCGCGATTCCGGTGTCGCTGATCGGCTCGTTCGCGGTGCTCGCGGCGTTCGGCTTTTCGATCAACAACCTGTCGCTGTTCGGCATGGTGCTGGCGATCGGCATCGTCGTCGACGACGCGATCGTGGTGGTCGAGAATATCGAGCGGCTGATGGAGGAAAAGGGCCTAACCCCCCGCGCCGCCGCGCATGAGACGATGGATGAAGTCTCCGGCGCGCTGGTGGCGATTGCGCTGGTGCTGTGCGGGGTGTTCATCCCGACCAGCTTCATTCCGGGGATTTCCGGCCAGTTCTACAAACAGTTCGCGCTGACCATCGTGTCGGCAACCGCGATTTCTGCCTTTGTCTCGCTCACTTTGTCGCCGGCGATTGCCGCGCTGCTGCTGCGGCCCAAGCATGCAGCCGCACCCGCGACCGGCATTGCCGGGCTGGCCGGCCGCTTCGCGCGGGCGTTCAATGCGGGGTTCGACAGCCTCAGCCGGCGCTATGGCAAGTTCACTGCGCGGGCGGTGCGGGCGCTCGCGCTGATCGCGATCGTCTATGCCGGGCTGATCGCGCTGGCGGGCTGGCGCTTCACCGCGACGCCGACGGGCTTCATCCCGGCGCAGGATCAGGGCTATCTGATCGTCGCTGCCCAGCTGCCGCCGGGCGCTTCGCTTCAGCGCACCACCGACGTGCTGCGCCGTGCGCAGGAGATCGCGCTGAAGAACCCCGCCGCCGTGGCGACGGTGGCCTTTGCGGGGCTCGACGGCGCAACCTTCTCCAACCAGCCCAATACGGCCGCCATGTTCGTGGCGATGAAGCCGCACGACCAGCGCAAGGGCGCTGACGCGGTCGCCAACGAGCTGCGCCAGGCCTTTGCGCCGATTACCGATGGCGTGCTGCTGGTGATCCCGCCGCCGCCCGTGCGCGGCATCGGCACCGGTGGCGGCTGGAAGATGCTGATCGAGGACCGGCAGAACCAGGGCTATCAGGCGCTGGAGCAGGTGGCGTTCGCGATGATGATCCAGGCGAACCAGCAGCCGGGGATCGCGGCGTCCTTCACTACCTTCAACGCGCGCACGCCGCGCCTGTCGGCCGATATCGACCGTGAGCGTGCCGAGCAGCTGGGGGTGCCGGTGCAGAATGTGTTCGCTACGCTCGGCACGTATCTCGGCTCCACCTATATCAACGATTTCAACTTCCTGGGCCGCACCTATCGTGTGACGGCGCAGGCCGATGCCGGCCACCGCGACGACGTGTCGGATGTCGGCCGGCTGCGCACCCGCTCCGCTTCCGGCGCCACAGTGCCGCTCGATGCGCTGCTGACGCTGAAGAACGATGTCGGGCCGTACCGCGTCGTCCGCTACAATCTTTATCCCTCTGCCGAGCTGCAGGGGGATACCGCGCGGGGCTATTCCTCGGGCCAGAGTCTCGCCACCATGGCGGCGCTCGCCAAGCGCACGCTGCCGGCGGGGATGAGTTTTGAATGGACCGAGCTGGCCTATCAGCAGCAGCAGGCCGGCAATACCGGCGCGCTGGTGTTCGCGCTTGCGGTGCTGTTCGTCTTCCTGCTGCTCGCTGCCAATTATGAAAGCCTGGTGCTGCCTTTTGCCGTCATCCTGATCGTGCCGATGTGCCTGTTGGCGGCGATCCTGGGCGTCAATCTGATGGGGATGGACAACAACATCCTCACCCAGATCGGGCTGGTGGTGCTGATCGGGTTGGCTGCCAAGAACGCGATCCTGATCGTCGAGTTCGCCAAGCAGAATGAGGATGCGGGCATGGCGCTGCGCGAGGCGGCCGAACATGCCGCCGCCCAGCGCCTGCGCCCCATATTGATGACGTCGATCGCCTTCATCCTGGGCACGCTGCCGCTGGTGATCGGCACGGGGCCGGGGGCGGAGATGCGCCGGGCGCTGGGGGTGGCGGTGTTCTTCGGGATGATCGGCGTCACCAGCTTCGGGCTGGTGTTCACCCCCGCCTTCTACGTCATCAGCCGCAATCTGGGCGACTGGGCGAGCGCGAGGCTGCGCCGCAAGCCGGCGGCCGCGCCCGACCCGACCGTGGAGGCAGCGGAATGAGGCGCCTTGTCCCCATGCTTGCGCTGGCGCTGCCGCTCGCGGCCTGTGTCGTCGGCCCCAATTATGTGAAGCCCGCGCCGCCGATGCCGAGCGAGGCCAAGCTGCGCGAGGTGGAACGCGCGGCGCAGGCGCGAATCAGCGCGCAACCGCTGCCCGACCATTGGTGGCGGCTCTATAATGATCCCGAGCTTGACCGGCTGATCCGCGATGCGCTGGCTGCCAATACCGATCTGCGCGTGGCGGCCGCCAATCTGCTGCGCGCGCGGGCAGTGCTGATGGAGCAGCGCGGCGCGCGGCTGCCGACCTTCTCGCCTGGTGCTCAGGTAACGCGCCAGCAGGGCAACAGCGCCAATGCTGCCGCCTTTGGTGCGGCGAACGGCCCGCCACGCACTTTTCAGTTCGATTTGTTCCAGCTGAATTTCGACGCATCCTACGAAATCGATCTGTTCGGCGGTATCACCCGCGCGATCCAGGCCGGGCGCGGCGATGTGGAAGCGTCGGCCGCGCAGCTTGATGCGGCACGTGTGTCGGTGGCGGCGGAAACGGCGCGCGCCTATGTCACCGCCTGTGGCAATGCCGCGCAGCTAGCGGTCGCGCGCGAAACGGTGGACTTGCAGCGCAAGACGTCGGAGCTCACCAAGCGGCTGTTCGCGGCCGGGCGCGGCACCAGGCGCGATGTCGATCAGGCCGATGTGCTGCTCGCTCAGACCGAGGCGCTGGTGCCGGGGCTGGAGGCGGAACGGCGCGCCGCGCTTTATGCGCTGGCGACGCTGACCGGGCGGCCGGCGGAGCAGGTGGATGCCGCCGCCGATCGCTGCACCGCCATTCCGCAGATCGAACAGCCCATCCCCGTCGGCGATGGCGCGGCGCTGATTGCCCGCCGCCCCGATGTGCGCGCCGCCGAACGCACGCTGGCCGCCGACACCGCGCGGATCGGCGTCGCCGTGTCGCAGCTTTATCCGCGCATCCAGCTGCTGGGGCGGGTGGGCCTCAATGCCGTGCGCGGTAGCGAACTGTTTCAGCCGACCTCGGTCAATTATTCGGTCGGCCCGCTGATCTCTTGGACCTTCCCCAACCAGACGGTGGCGCGCGCGCGTATCCGCCAGGCCCGCGCGCAGAGCGAGGCGTCGCTCGCCCGCTTTGACGGTGCGGTGCTGACCGCGCTCAACGAAACCGAACAGGCGCTTGCCCGCTATGCCGGCGCGCTCGACCAGCGCGAGGCGCTTCGCCGCGCCGAACAGGCCAGCGCCAGCGCGGCGCGGGTGTCGCGGCTGCGCTTCGACAGCGGGCTCGACAATTTTCTGCAGTTGACCCAGTCGGAACGCGACCGCGCCAATGCCCGCGCCGCGCTGGCCCAGGCGGCTGCGGCTGTCGCCGTGGCGCAGGTCAGCCTGTTCCGCGCGCTGGGCGGCGGGTGGGAAGGGGCACCGACCCCCGCACGCCGCCTGCCCGATGGCGCGGCGCCCGCGCCGGCGAAGCAGTAGGGGGCTTTTCAGTTTTGTTGAGGCGGTGCCGGCCCGCTCCCCCACCCGGCCACCCAACGGCAGTATCTTGTGGGTGGCCGGGTGGGGGAGCGGGCAGGTGCGGCGACGGTTTCAGCTTTGCTGAAACCTTCCCGCTCAGCCCGCCAGCCAGCCCCGGATCGCGGCGTTCACCTCGGCCGGGGCTTCCCACGGCACGAAATGGCCGGCCTCTTCGATCTTTACCAGCGTCAGCTGCGGCACCAGCGGCTCCAGCCCGACAATCTGGCTGGGGCGCAAGGCGGTGTCGCCCATGCCCCAGATCACCAGCACCGGCATCTGCAGCGGCGGGAAGGGCGCGTCCAGAAACGCCGGACGCGGCGGGTTTTCATCCATCGCCGGCACCTGGATGGCGCTGGCGCGATACCAGTTGAACATCGCGGTCAGCGCGCCCGGCTGCGACCATTGGTCGACATAATGCGCGCGTTCCTCGGCCAGCTTCACCGGGTTGGCATGGCCGACAAAGGTCTTGTCGAAAAACGCCTCGGCGCCGATGTCGGCGACCATCGTGTCGATCGCCGTGTCGCGGAAGGCGCGGATATACTGGCTAGCGCGGCGCTGGTCGGGATCGTCGAACATCGTGCGCTGAAAGATCAGCGGATGCGGCGCGTTGAGGATGATCAGCCGCGCCACCCGGCCGGGGTGCTGCAGCGCTGCCATCCAGGCGACCGCGCCGCCCCAGTCATGCCCGACCAGCGTGAAGCGGTCCTTGCCGAAATGGTCGGCCAGCGCGAGCGCATCGGCGACGATCTTGTCGGCGGTGTAATTCTCCACCCCGTCGGGTTTCGACGACCGCGCATAGCCGCGCTGGTCGGGTGCGATGACGAAATGGTCGCGCGCGAATTCGGGGATCTGGTGGCGCCAGGTGCGGTGCGATTCGGGAAAGCCATGCAGCATCAGCATCGCGGGCGCGGCCGGATCGCCGGCCGTGACCACGTCCAGCTCCACACCCGTGGGCAGCGCCACGCGGGTCCGCGTCATTTCGTCAAGCATCGCATCCTCCTGTCGCTTTTGCGGGAGAGTAGACAGGAATCGGGGCAGCGCCGCAACCGGCATGCGGTCAATGGCTGCGGGTCAGCGGCACCTCGGGAATGGGGATGAATTCGGCCTCGTCGCCCGGCACTTTCGGAAACGCGCCGGCCTTCCACGCGGCCTTTGCCGCCTCGATCCGCTCGGCCGAGGAGCTGACGAAGTTCCACCACACATGGCGCGGGGTGGCAAAGGCTTCGCCCCCGCACAGCATCGCGCGGCCGCCATGTGTGCTGGTGAGCGTGGCGGAAATGCCGGGACGCAGCACATAGAGCGTCTGCGGTGACAGCGGCACGCCATCCAGTTCCGCCTCGCCATAGGCCACATACAGCGCGCGTTCGTCGGCTTCCGGGTCGATCGGCACGCGGGCGCCGGCGTCGAGCGCGATATCGGCATAGATGGTGTGGGCATAGGTGGTGGTCGGCGCGGTTTCGCCCCACAGCGTGCCCATGATGATGCGCGCCTGCGCCCCGTGCGCCGCGATCACCGGCAACGCATCCGGCACGCGCTGCTCGAAAGCGGGGGCCATTTCCTCGTCACGCTCGGGCAGCGCGAGCCAAGTCTGGATGCCGGAGAGCGCCGGGCCGGCGGCGCGCTCGGCGGCCGGCGAGCGTTCGCTGTGGACGATGCCGGTCCCCGCCGTCATCAGGTTCACGGCGCCCGGCGCGATCACCACATGGCTGCCGATCGAATCGCGATGCTCGATCGCGCCGGCAAACAGATAGGTGACGGTTGCCAGATTGATGTGCGGGTGCGGCCGCACGTCGATGCCACCCCCCACGGCCAGCTGCGCCGGCCCCATCTGATCAAAGAAGATGAACGGCCCGACCATGGTGCGCGGGCGCGAGGGGAGCACGCGGTGCACCCTGAACCCGCCCAGATCGTGGCTGGTGGCGTTGAGCGTCAGCAGCACCGCGTCGTTCATGCCGATATCTCCGCATGGCTGGCGACCAGTTCGGCCAGGTCGTCCGGATAGAAGATTTCGTCGTGGCGGGCCAGATCGTCCGCCGTGAACCAGCGCCAGCTGCGCATCACCCGCTGTTCCAGCGCGGTATGGCCGCCGGTGTCGATGCGGTCGGTTGCCGAGCGGACCACGAAATAGCGTTCGTCCGCGCTCACTGCCACGCCTTCGATCGTGGTGAAATCGACGAGCTTGCGCGCCACTTCCTCGCCGGGGTCGGCATCGATGCCGGTTTCCTCCAGCAATTCGCGCCGCGCGGCGGCGGGATAGCTTTCGCCCGACTCCAACGCCCCGCCGGGCGGGCACCAGAAGGGCGGCCGGTCATGCGCGGTGAAGCGGAACATCAGCACGCGCCCTGCCGGGTCGATCAGCAGGATGCGCGCGGCAGGGCGGGGCTGGCGGCTCATGCCTCGCCGGGCGCCCAGGCGCGGATGGCAAGCGCATGCACGCGCCCGCCCACCATCTCGCCCAGCGCCTGGTTCACCAGCCGCTGCCGCGCGAGCCGCGCAAGTCCGGCAAAGGCGGCGCTTTCCACCTCAACGGTGAAATGCGATTCACCCGATCCGTCGTCGCCCATATGCCCGGCATGGTGCGCGCTGTCGTTGATGACGCGCAACTGGCTGGGCGACAGCGCCTGGGTCAGGCGCTCGGCAATTTCGGTGGCAACGGGGCCGGGGGTGCTGGTGCTGGATGTCATGCTTTCTATATAGACGCTTTCGCGCGAACGGGGAGCGGATTGTCCACACAGGATCATGATCGGCGGGGCCGCCCGATGCGCTTTCACGGGCGCGTGGAGGGCGCGGGCGTCACTTGCATGGCGCCGGGTTGCACCGAGCCGGGCGAGTTTCGTGCGCCGCCCGCCGAAGGCGCGCGCCACGACGGGCCGCCTGCCTATCGCTGGTTCTGCCTGGACCATGTCCGCGAGTTCAACGCGCGCTATAACTTTTTTGCCGGGATGAGCGCGGAGGAAATCAGCGCCGCGCAGCGCCCCTATGCCGGGTGGGAGCGCGAGACGCGCGCCTTTGCCGCCAATGGCGCCGACCGGCCGCCGATCTGGACCGATTTTGCCGATCCGCTGGAGGCCATCTCTGCGCGGTTTCAGGCAGCCCGCCCCGCCCAGCGCGCCGATGGCCGGCCCCTGTCCGACGCAGACCGGCGCGCGCTGAAGACGCTGGGGCTCGCCATCGATGCCGACCGCCGGGCGCTGCGCCAGCGTTACTCCGAACTGGTCCGCCAATATCACCCCGATCGCAACGGCGGCGATCGCAGCCACGAGGGCCGGCTGCAATCGGTGATTGCGGCCTATCAGGCGCTGCGCAAGTCGCCGGCCTTTGCCTGATAGGGCGACGCCGCTCAGCCTCCCTTGATGGCGGCGCCGATCGACCAGGTGAAGCCGAACGGATCGGTCACATGGCCATAGCGATCGCCCCAGAACATGTCCGCCAGTGGCATGGTAACCTGCGCGCCGGCCGCCGCTGCCCGGGCGAACCAGGCATCGGCATCATCGACCTGCAGATGCAGCACCATGGCCTCGGGCGCGCCGCTGGGCCGGCCGCCGCGCATTTCGGGGAAATCGTCGTTCAGCATCAGTGACGCCCCGTTGATCAGCAGATGGGCATGGAGCAGCCGCTTGCCATCGTCGGCGGTCATCCGCCGCTGCTCCTGTGCGCCGAACGCACGGACATAGAAATCAACGGCTTCCGCAGCGCGCCCGTCGCGGATGCAGATATGCGGCGTCAGCCCTGCGGCCGGGCCTTGAGGTGCTTCGGTCATCCGCTTTTTCTCCATCCGAGTCGAAGGCCGGCAGTGTAGCAGGGTGTGCGAACCATCTCGACTTTGGCGGCGGCGACCGGCTAGGGGGGAGGAGCATCGATAAGGCAGAGTGATGAGCAACCTTCCCAATATCCAGCCAGACAGCCGCGCGACCACGATTCTGGAAGCCCCCGACCGCAAGGTGAGCGTGCGCGACCTGTTCGGCATCGATGTCGATATGGAATGCCCCGCCTTCAGCGAGGCGGACGAGCGCGTGCCCGATCTCGACCCCGCTTATGTGTTCGACCCCGACACCACGCTCGCCATTCTGGCCGGTTTTGCTCATAACCGCCGCGTGATGGTGCAGGGCTATCACGGCACCGGCAAATCGACGCATATCGAGCAGGTGGCGGCACGGCTGAACTGGCCGTGCATCCGCATCAATCTCGACGCGCATATCAGCCGCATCGACCTGATCGGGCGCGACGCGATCGTGCTGAAGGATGGGCAGCAGATCACCGAGTTTCGCGAAGGCCTGCTCCCCTGGGCGCTGCAGACGCCGACGGCGCTCGTGTTCGACGAATATGATGCCGGCCGGCCCGACGTGATGTTCGTCATTCAGCGCGTGCTGGAAACCGAAGGCAAGCTCACCCTGCTCGACCAGAACCGCGTGATCCGCCCCAATCCGTGGTTCCGGCTGTTCTCCACCGCCAACACGGTCGGCCTGGGCGATACCAGCGGGCTGTACCATGGCACGCAACAGATCAACCAGGGCCAGATGGACCGCTGGAACATCGTCGTGACGCTCAACTATCTGCCGGCCGCGACCGAGGCGCAGATCGTGCTCGCCAAATCCGGCGAATATGACCAGCCACAGGGCAAGCAGACCGTCGACAATATGGTGCGGGTGGCAGATCTGACACGGCGCGGCTTCATCAATGGCGATATCTCCACGGTGATGAGCCCGCGCACGGTGATCAGCTGGGCGCAGAACGCACTCATCTTCAAGGATGTAGGCTTTGCCTTCCGCGTCTCGTTCCTCAACAAGTGCGACGAAGCGGAACGCGCGCTGGTGGCCGAATATTATCAGCGGGTGTTCGGCGTCGACCTGCCGGAGAGCGTCGCGTCAAAGGCCTGATCGGCGTTCGTCTTTACCGCGAGGCATGACGACGTATCCGTTACGATAACATGGCTTGACGGCGGGGCGGACAGCTGACCGGCGTAAACGAACTGTCATTGCCTTCGTCCAGCTTTGCTTGGCCGGTAGATGCGGGCGTGCACCGCCGTGCCGGTCTTTCAAGGAGAGAGACGATGTTCGTGCGCAAACTGATCATTTCGGCGGCCGCCCTGGCGGCGCTTGCCCCCGGTGCGGCTTTGGCCCGGTCCTCGTCGTTCGTCAGCAGCATCGCGTCGAGCGGACCGGGTGGCGAGTTCGTATCGATCACGGCTGACACCAGCGGCAACGGGCAGGTCTCGGGCCAGTCCTCCACTCGCAACCTGTCGGTATCGCTCAGCGGCCCGGGCACCGTTAGCGCAAGCACCGGTACCACGCCGCGCCCGGTTTCGGTGGCGGACGTGCTGCAGGGGCTGCGGGCGCGGCTGTTCGGGTGGCGCGGCGGTCAGCGCTAACGCCGGGCTGTCGAGACGGGGCGCGGCGCCCGGCGCCGCGCCTCGACCAGCGCGCCGGCCGCCAGCAGGAACAGGATCGGGGTGAGCGCATAGCGGTGCCGCTCGCCAAATTCGAAC
>NZ_JAIESM010000059.1 GCF_019746015.1 Sphingomonas sp.
CGGTCAGCCGGCGGGCATGGCTGGCCTGGATCAGAACCGCGCGAAAATCGGTCTGCGGCACCAGACGCAACAGCGCGGCTGCGTCGGCCGGATTGGCCGGGGTGACCCGCGATCCGGCAAGCCCCTGCGTCAGCGTCAACGACAGCGCGGTGACCTGGGAAATGCCACGTTCGACCCAATCCGCGACCAGCCGCAGCGCCGTATAGTGCGAGCGGCCGTTCACGGCACCGGGCGAAAAGGAAAATGGCTGGCCGAGCAGGAAGGTCTGCGTCTCACGATGGGCAATCCGCCAACCCACCGAAATGCTGCGCGCCGCGCGCCACCCCCCTTCGGGCCTCGGGGTCAAGGGTTCGGTTACCAGAAGGCGGTTGAGCCCGGCGTCGACATTCCAGTCGCGCGCGCTGATGTCGAGCGGCACCAGCGGACGATCGACCACCGATGCCAGATTATAGCCGCCGCGCAGGATCAGCGTCGTGCGCGTGTCCAGAACCGGCATCTGATAGCTTGCCGAAACATCGGGCTGACCGGCGGTGATCCCCGCTTCCGCGCTCACGATATCCCCGGCCTTGATCAAGTTGCGGAACGACCCGCCAATCGCGCCGCGCTCGCCCCCGACAGCGGGAGAGCGGCTGTTGGCGACATTGAGGTAGAGATCGGTGCGCGCGGCCGGATCGACCGTGAGCGCGAGCGTCGCTTCGCCAGGACGCACGCCGGGCCGCAGATCGGCCCGCACCGTTGCGATCGCCGGATTTTCCGACAGCAGGCGAAAGGCGCGTTCAACCGCAAAGGCATTGAGCGGCACGTCGCGGGCCGGTCGCATCCGATCGGTCACATAGTCCGGCGTCAGCCCGCGCGCGCCGCCCGCCGCCCAGCCGACGCTGACCGACGCGCCATTTGCGGCGCCGGTCAAGCGGCCGAGGATCAGTTCCAGCTGCAGCGTGCCGCCATCGACCAACTCGCCGCCGGTAACCCGCACGCCCGAATTGATATAGCCGTTGCGGACCAGCGCGATGTTGATGATCTGGATCAACGCAGTCACCCGGTCGAGCGGCACGCGCGCGCCGACCAAGCCGTTGCGCACGAACTGACGCTTGATCCAGGCCGCATCGAACCCGGTCGCACCGGGGTGATCGAGTGCCAGCCCGGTGACCGGGTCGCTCGCGGGCGTCCAGCCGGGCTGCGCCGGCGCAAAGCCCGGCCCGCCGGCCACGGCGACATCGGCAATCATCACATCGGCGTCGCTCTGGGGGGCGGCGCTGATGGGCGGCGGCTCTGCCGCAGGGGCGAGCGGCGTCTGCGGGATTGAATAAGGGGGCAAGGTCGGCGCGGCGGCGCCAGGGCCGGTGCGGCCTTGCAGCGGTTCGGGCTGAGTCTGGGCATGGCCGCTGGTGCTGCAGAACAGCATCGACGCGATCAGAATCCGCAATGGCTGCGCGCCGGTCACTGCCCGCAGAGCTTCCAGCTGGCGGGGGCAAGCGCGAGCGCCTTGCCGCGGGGGTCGGGCGCGACGATGCCGGCATAGGGGCCGGTTGCGCGCAGATTGAGCTGGTTGGTGCCGCCGCGCCGCGTTGACGCGCACTGGCCGCGCAACACCGACGACGCATCTAGAAACGACAGGTCGGCCACCTCGGCCCCGGTGGACAGGTCGCCCACCTGGCTGTCGACCAGCAAAGAGCCATTGACCGACAGCCGATTGAGCCGGTCCGACGAACGGATGTAGAAATCGGACTGGAGCAGCACATCGGCGCCAAAGGCGTCGCCAAGCGCCAGGATCTGCCCCCCGTCCGATAGGATGAGATAGGGATTGGAAATGGTGATCAGGCCGCCGGTGCCGGGGCCGGACGAGGTCGTGATCACGCCCGAATCCACCGCACCGCGCAGCAGCAGCGTTCCCGTGCGCGGCAGCAGCAGCGTGATGTTGCCCGCCGGGCCGCTGAACGAATCGGTCGAGATATTGCCGCCATTGAGCAGCTCGATCCGCTGTGCCTCGATGAGAATGTCGCCCGCGCTGCCGACGAAGCTCGTGCCGTTTTCGCTTCGGATCGTGCCGCGGTCGAGCGTCAGGGTGCCCACCCGCACCTGGATGAAGCCGGCCGGATTGCGATTGTCCGAATTGGTTTCGATCCGCGATCCGTTTACCCGCAGCGTGTCGGCGGTGATGCTGATCGCGCCGGAACGACCATCGACCGGCTCGCTGCTCGACGTGATGGCACTGGCGCCACTGAGCGTCATCGCCCGCGCGGTGATGGTGATCGTGCCGGTGTCCCCCGTCGCGTCGCCGCTCGCCTGCGACGACGAAATTCTGGCCTCCCCCGTCAGCGAAATGTCCGGCGCCACGCCATCGCGTGGCTGGATGACGATGTCGCCCGCGCGCCCGGTCGCAAAAGTCTCCGACGTGATCCGCGCGTTGCTCGCCATCGTGATCGCGCGGGTGCTGATCTGAATCAGCCCGGCCGCGCCGGTGCCCAGCGTCGATGTCGTTATTTCGCCGGCATTGCGCAGGTCGAGCGCGTTGGCGGAGACCAAAATGGTGCCGGCAGCCCCGGTGCCGCCCTGTGCGGCGCTGGCCAGCCGGCCATTGTCCAGCACCAGCATATCGCTGGTGATCGAGACGGTGCCGGCATCGCCCGATCCGTCGGTAACCGACGAAATCTCGCTGCCTGATTCGATGCGGATCACACGCCCGGCAACGATGACGTCCCCCGCCCCGCCGCTGGCGGGGCCGATGGCGTCGGCCTCGATCCGCGATCCGTTGCGCAGCGTAATTGTATCGGCGGTGATATCGACCAGCCCGCCAATGCCTGCCCCCAAATTGGACGACGAGATGCGCGCGCCATTGGTCAGCGACACGGTCGATGCGGCGAGCGTGATCGTGCCGGCATCGCCGGTCGCGCCTTGTTCTGCTTCGGCGGCGATGACACCATTGTCCATCGTCAGCGACCCGGTGTTGATCACCAGATCGCCGCCATTGCCGCTGCCGAAGGTGGTCGATTCGATCAACCCGCCCGATGCGATGGCGATGCTGTCAGCCGTGATGGCGATGTTGCCCGACCGGGAATCGCCATAGGCCGATGAAATGATCGACGCGGCCGTATCGACCACCAGGGATCCCGTGCGAAGCCGAATGTCGCCGGCATTGCCGCGCGCGCCCTGCAGCGCCTGCGAGCTGATCTGGCTGGCATTCGACAGAGTGATGCGCAGCGCATCGATATCGACCGTGCCCGCATTGCCGATGCCGGGCGCAAAGCTGCCGAGATAGGTTTGATACGCGCCGCCAGCGGTTGCGCGCAGGGTTAGATCGCCGGTGAGCACGCGCAGGCCCGTTGCCGCCCGGCTGTTCGAATCGGATGCCAGGATCGAACTGGCCAGCGTGATCCGCCCGGCATTGGCGCGCAGCAGCCCGGCCTGGCGCGCGCTGGGCTCGACGGTGATCGAGCTGTTGGTCAGCGATATCGACCCGCTGGCAAACCGCCCCGCAAGCGGCTGAGCCAGCCCAACGTCGATATTGGTGCTGCCGACCGCCAGCAGATCGAGCGCGCCGGGCGTGAAGATCGATCGATCGATCGTGACATTTGCTGCACTCAGCGAGAGGCTGGTATTGGGGCCGGCAAAGCCCGCCCCGGCGCTGCGCACCGTGATGTCGCCGCGCGCGCCGACAAAGCCAAAGGCGCTGGGCGCCGCCATCGAAAAGGTCGAGCCGCCGGGTGTCGTCACGCCGAACACGCCGCCATCGGCAAAGCGCAGCGTGTTCGCGGTCGAGAAATAGGCAGCGTTGGGCACCGCGACCGAGGCATTGGCACCGAAGATGATGCCGGCGGGGTTGATGAAGAAGAAATTGGCGCGGTCCAGCCCCTGGGTCGTGATCCTTCCGTCGATCGTCGAGATCGTGCCGCCGGTCACACGGTTGATGATATTGGCGACGCTGCCGCCGTCGCCGGCCGAGCGCACCCAAACCGCACTGTCGCCGCTGCCCAGCGAAAAGCCGGTGAAGCTGTGAAACAGGTTGTCGCCAACGCGGCGCCCGCCGTCGATGAGGGTGGTGGTGCCGGTGGTGGTCGCGGTCGTGCCGGTGCTGACGCCGGGCTGGCCGTCGGGGGTGATCGCGGTCTGTGCCGTAGCGGGCTGCGCGGTCAGCATCGCCAATGCCGATGCCCCGGCCATGATTGCGCGCCGTCTCATCGCCAGCCCCCCAACAAGGTGAATGCCGCCCAGATCGACGGGTGCGATAGATCGCCCCCACCACCGATCAACGCCAGTTGCGCCTGCCGTAGCGCCGCCGCTTTGCCGTTGCCCGAGCGGTACCGGTCGTAAAAGCCCTTCATCAGCGCAACCGTGCCGGTATCGTTGACCGGCCAGAGCGAGGCAATCGCGCTGTCCGCGCCCGATTGGACGGCCGCGCCGGCCAGCCCCATGCTTGCCTGATCATCGCCAACGGCCGTCTCGCACGCGCTCAGCACCAGCAGGTCCAGATCGTCACCCCGGGCGCGCCCTTCGCCGATCAGGCCGCGCAGATTGGCCAGCGGGATCGCCTCGCCATTGGCGACAATGAAGCTCCGGTCAGACCGGCCATTGAACGCAGCATGCGTCGCCAGATGCAGTATGTCGACATCGCCACGGGCGAGCGCGCGGCGCAGATCCACTTCGCGGAAATCGTCGATCACGGTCCCGCGCGGGCCGGCGGCGGCCAGCGCCTCGTCGCGCGTACCTTCAAGCTTGGCGAAGCGCCCGGCTGGCAGCTCGACATCGCGCTGGAGCGCCACCGCGACAACCTTCAGCGCGCGGCTGCGGCGGTCCCGCCCCGGCTGCGAATAGGCAAGCGCCGGCGCCAGGGCGAGCTGGGTCCGCTCGATCAGATATTTGTCATTGCCATCGATCAGCGCCGCAAAGGGCAGCGCGCGCAGCGGGCCATCGGGCACGATCACCAGCGTGCCCGATGGCCGCAGCCACTGTTCGACCGGCTTGATGAGCAGGTCGTAGAGCGTGTGCGCTGCCTCCTTCCAGCGCTCGTCACCGCCGACAATGAGCGAGCTCTTCATCTCGTCGACAAGTTGAGCGACGGCGCGTCGAGTGATCGGCGCGCCCGCAGCCAGTCGACTGAAGCGCGCCGCACCGTCGCGCCCGCCGGCGACGAACAGCAGCTCGACGCGATCATCGAGAAGGATGGGATAGAGCAGAACTTCGCCGCTGCGCAGCGTGGCGGGATCGACGGGGTCGCGCGCGGGCACGCAATTGGCGCCGAACGCAGATTGCAGTTCGGCCTCGCGATAGGTTTCGACAATCCGTTGGACGCTGGTGATGCGGGCCTGATCGGAACCGGCCTCGGCCAGTTGCACGGCGACCGCCGCTTCGAACACCGGCCGCATCTGCAGGGCGAAATTCGATTCTTCCGTCAGCGCATCGTTGAGCGGCAAGATGGGCCGGATCGCTTCCAGCGCGCGATAGGCCTGTTGCACCAATGCCGCCCGGCGGTCAGGCCGCGCTTCGGCCAGCAGCAACAACCAGCCGGGCAATCGCAACGGCTGGCTGCGTTGCCCTTCCAGAAACACGGCCCGTTCAAGCGCGGCAGCGGCGGCCTGCCGGTCGCCCCTGGCAAGCGCGATCCGGCCTTCGAGCGCGGCGGCGAATGCCAATGTGGCGACGTCGCCTGCCGCATCCGCGCGCATCGACGCGATCGCCTGAACGATCTCGCCATTTGCGGGATTGGCCGCCACCAGTGCCTCGGCAAGGCGCCCGGTCAGCACGGCGCGTCGTGCCGGCACCGCGATCCGCTGCGCCGCCCGGAGCCCTTGCCTGGCCGCGATTTCGGCCGCGTCGCGCAGCGCTGCCGCCCGGAACGGGGTGGTGGTGATGTCCGCGAGCAACAACCGCGCCAACCGAAGCCGGGCAAGCGCCGCCCGGTCACCGTCGCCCGCCTCGAGCGCGCGAACAGCGGCACAGCCCAGCGCCGCACGGGCCAAAATCGCGGCGGCACCGCGTAAAATCGGCGCCTCAATGGCCTGGCAAGGATCGTCCGGGCTGGGCGTCGCGCCACCGCCAGGCGCCGACACCGCGGCGCTGCGGGTGTTGACGGCGACAACAGTCTCGCCACCCAGCAGCGTCAATCCCAATCGATAGGCCGCCCGGGCCTCCACATCGGCATCGCCCGCCTGTCGCGCCAGATTCACGGCAGCGATCAAATACTGCATGGCTTCCAATTGGTTGCCGCCTGGGTCAACCCGCATCAGCTCGCCCGCCGCCGCGCAATAGCGCGCGCGGACTGACGGCTGAATCGGTGTGGCTGGGCCGTCCGGAACAGCTAGACTCGCGATTTCGCTGGGACCACGACCACCGGCAAGCCGCCGCGCAACGGCATCCTCGGCGGCGACAATGGCCTGATCAAGCAGAGGGGCCGACCCGACGGCAACCTCCACGGACCCCAGCTGGCAAATCGATTTGGGTGTCGCCGCCACCGCTGGTGACGCCATGACGATTCCAGAGATCGCTACATAAAGCCACGACGTCCGCCGAGAGACGAGAAAATGCCGGGCCCCCATGGCGAACCGCTACCACGGAATTTGAGGAATCGTAAAGCGGCGAACCCATGGCGGGTTTGCATTCCAGAGGTGCGGGCATCCGATCGTCGGGATTTGAAGACGGTTTTTCTATTGAAGCACTTCAATAAGTTGATCATTCCATGTTGAATAAAAAGATTTGGCGCCGTCAGACCAAAAAATGGCAGGGCAGAGGATGTGGGGCCGGGGGAGGGCGATACCCCGCTGCTCTCGAGCAAAGCCGCCTAGTCCGTACCGCTAGTTTTCACCCGTCGCCCGAGGTGATCGGCCTGATGGTGATGATGTACGTACGGTTGCTGCTGTCGTTGCGGAACGTCGAAGACCTGTCGGCTGAGCGTGGGGTCGACATGTGTCGCAGGACCGTGCGGATGTGGTGGAACCGGTTCGGGCCGATATTTGCAGAGGAACTGAAGCGGTGGCGTGTGTCTGGCATGCGCATGCGGTGCGCCTACCGGAATGGCGTGCCTGCCGGGTGACTGCGGTTTACGCAGCGCTGCACGAAATCGGCGAACAGGCGCGCCCGCGCCGGGGGTTGCCGGCCGGCGGGATAGACCGCCCACAGGTCCACCGAGGGCAGGCTGTAGTCGGGCAGCAGCGCCCGGGCGGTGCCGGCCGCAATCGCGTCGTCCGCCGCCCATTGCGACATGATCGCAAAGCCCAGCCCGGCAAACACCGCCTCGCGCACGCCCTCCAGCGCACTCATCCGCAGGCGGCTGGTCATGCGCACATGCCGGGTCGCGCCGCCCTGTGAGAAAATCCAGTCCAGGCCGCCCGGCCCCGGGCCATAGGCAATGAAGTCCAGCGCGGCCAGATCGGCCGGGTCTTCCACCGGCGCGCGCGCATGCCAATAGGCAGGCGCTGCCACCACGCGCCGCACTCCCTCGGCCAGGCGGGTGGCCACCATGCTGCTGTCGGGCATGTCGCCGGCACGGATGGCGACATCGATCCCCTCCTGCACCAGGTCGATGCGGCGGTCATCGAGCACCAGATCGACGTCGAGCGCCGGATGCGCTGCGCGAAAACCGGCCAGCGCCGGCACGATGTGGAGCCGGGCGAAGGTGACCGGCGCACAGACGCGCAACCGCCCGGTCAGCGCGGCCGCGGCACCGCGCGCGGCAGCCTCTGCCTCCTCGGCAGCGTCGAGCGCGAGCCGTGCCCGGTCATAATAGGCGCGGCCTGCATCGGTCAGCGTCAGCGCCCGCGTGGTGCGTGTGAGCAGCCGGAGGCCAAGCCGCGCTTCGAGCTGGGCCACCGCTTTTGAAACGGCGGGCTGGCCCTGCCCCAGCACGCGCGCGGCGGCGGAGAACGACCCTGCCTCCACCACGCGCACAAACTGCGCCATCGCCCCCAATCGGTCCATCATTCATTCCTTCAGGTAATGAATATTATCGCCAAGGCCGCTCTTCCGCAACCATGGGCAATGGATCATCTGGGCAGCACCGGCCCGGTTGGGGGCCGTGATCGACAGGAGGATATCATGGCTCAGTTTACCATTCACGATGAACAGACGGCTCCCGAAGGTTCCAAGGCGCTGATCGCTGCCCAGCGTAAGGCGTGGGGCTTCCTGCCCAAGCTGCAGGCAACGCTCGCCGAAAGCCCGGTGGCGCTGGAGGCCTATGGCACGCTGTTCAACCTTGTCGGCCAGTCCACCCTGACGCCGGTCGAGCAGCAGGTGGCCTATCAGGCAATCAACGTGTTCCATGAATGCGAATATTGCACCGCCGGGCACACCTATCTCTCGCGCAATGCCGGCGTTCCCGAAGACGCGATCCAGGCGATCCGCAGCGGGGCGCCGATTGCCGATGCCCGGCTGCAGGCGCTGCGCGTGTTTGCCGAAACCGTGGCGCGCGAACGCGGCTTTGCCGGGGATGCGGCGGTCGATGCGTTCATCGCCGCCGGCTTTACCCGCGCCAATGTGCTGGAAGTGGTGACGGTGATCGCGACCAAAACGATCAGCAACTACACCAACCACCTGACGCACACGCCGCTGGAGGATTTCATGGGCGACCCGGCGCTGCGCTGGGTGGCACCGCGCAATCGCGCCCGCGCTGCCTGATACCGCTGGCCGGGCCGCCCGCTGGTGCGCGGCCCGGCCGGTCATTTTGTCCGACAAGGAGGGCAAGGCCATGAACGTGACCATATTGGGCCAGGGCGCGATGGGCGCGCGGATGGCAGATCGTCTGGAAGATGCCGGGTTCGCGGTGGTCCGCTGGAACCGGACGGGCGCGGTGCAGACCCCGGCCGCCGCCGTGCGCGACGCCGATGTGGTGATGGCGATGGTGCGCGATGATGCCGCCTCGCGCGCGGTGTGGGCCGAGGGCGAGGGGGCGGCACTTGCGGCGATGAAGCCGGGCGCGATCGCCATCGAAAGCTCCACGGTCACGCCGGGCTGGGCGCGGACGCTGGCGGGCATGGCACAGGCACGGGGAACCGCGTTCCTCGACGCGCCCGTCCTCGGCTCGCGGCCGCAGGCGGAGGCGGGCCAGCTGATCCATCTGATCGGCGGCGAGGCAGATGTCATCGCGCGGGTCGCACCGGTGCTGGCGGCGGTCGGCAGCGCCCGGCTGCATGCTGGCGCGGCGGGCGCGGGGGCCGCGCTGAAGCTCGTTGCCAATGCCCTGCTCGCCATCCAGGTGGCGGCAGTTGCCGAACTGATCGGCCGGATGCCGGGACTGGGGCTTTGCGCGGAGACGGCCATTGACCTGCTCGGCCAGACCCCGGTGGCGAGCGCTGCTGCACGCGGCGCGGCCGGACTGATGCTGTCGGGCCGGGATGCGCCACTGTTCCCGGTCGAGCTGGTCGCAAAGGATCTGGGCTATGCAGTGGGCGATGCGTCGTCGGCGATGCCGATCACCGAAGCGGCGATCCGCGTCTTTGCGCGGGCGAAGGCCGCCGGCCTGGCCGACGCCAACCTGACCGCTGTGTCGCAGCTTTATGCCAAGGCCGGCGCGCCAGAGCCGATGAAGGCCTAGCCGCGGGAGACGCGGTAGAGTGCGATGGCGGCTTCCAGCCGTTCCTGCCGGCTGATCAGTTCGGCGTCCTGCGCGTTGATCAGCAGATCCTGCGCGTCGAGCAGATGGCGCAGATCGGCGTCGCCTTCCAAATACTGCACGCGTGCCAGCGCGGCGGTGTGGCGCGCCTCTGCGGTCACGTCGGCCAGGATCAGCGCCCGGTTGCGGGCATATCGCGCGGCGGCCAGGCCGTTTTCGACATCGGCCAGCGCGCCGAGCAACACTTCGCGGTAATTCTGAACCGACTCGCGCTGTTGAGCGGCGGCAAGCTCAAGATTGCCCTTCAGCCGGTTGCGGTTGAAGATCGGCGCGATCAGCTCTGCACCCAGGCTGACGCCTGACAGGATGCCGCTGCCGAGCACGGACTGGGCGTTGCGGCCCAGCGACAGGTCGAGGCGCGGGAAGAAGGCCGCCCGTGCCTGGCGCACATCACCACCGGCGGCAGCGATGCGGGCTTCGGCCGCCAGCACGTCGGGCCGCGTGGCGACCAGCCTGGATGGCGGCGGCGGGGCGATATCGGGCACGGCAAAGCGCTCCACGCTTTCCGGCACCGCCCGAAAGGCCGGCGGCTCCTCCCCCACCAGCAGGGCGATCGCGACGCGGGTCTCGTCATGTGCCTGGCGCAACCGCTCGCGCTCGGCACGCAGCTGGTCGACGCGGATCTTCTGCAGGCCGACATCGACGCGCGTCGCCACACCCTCGCGCCGGCGCATCTCGATAATGTTCTGCAGCTGGGTTGCCTGTTCGATGCTGCGGTCGATCAGCCCCAGCCGCGCCTGCAACACCGCGCGGGTTACATAGGTGCGGGCAAGCTCGGCCGTCAGGCGGACGGCCAGCGAGTCCCGGTCCAGCCGGGCGGCCAGCACGCGCTGGCCCGCGCTGCGCCGGCCAGCGCGGAAGCCACCGGCAAAGTCGATCGACAAGGCGGCGTCGATGGTCGCAAAATTGCTGGCGAATTCGAACGGCCCGCCCCCGGCCGGGCTATTGGCGGAGGCATTGGTGCCGATCGAAAGCGAGGGCAAAGCTGCCCCCCGGGCAAGTTTCAGCAGCGCGCGGGCCTGGTCGATGCGCGTTTCGGCACGCAGCAGCGCCGGACTGGTGCGCTGTGCTCGCGCGATCAGGTCAGCAAGCGTGGGCGAGCCCAGCAGCAGCGCGAGATCGGCATCGGCCGCTGGCACGGTGCCGTCGCCGGGTGCGCTCCAGCCGGTCGCCGTCAGCGGCGGTGGCGTGTCGAGCCGTGGCCGACCGGCGCAGCCGCTCAGCGCAAGCAGGCTGCCCGCCAGCATGATGGTGGCTGTGGAGCGCGGAGACATTCCCCGTTCCATAGCGCGCGCGCGTTAAGAAACGTTGATCGCAGCTGGGCCGGCGCGGCGCGTCGGGCACGGTTTACGCCGCCTTTACCGCACCCGCGCTAACAACCCCGATCGGGCAAGGGGCGGGGCCAGGTGGCGGATACGCTGTTTCGCAAGGAAGTGATCGAGGCACGTCGGCACCGGCTGGCGGGCACGGTGATCGCTGCCGTGCCGCCGTCGTCGCAGGTCTATACCGGGATTGCGGCCTGCGTGGCGGCGGTGATCGTCGCGATGCTGGTGCTGGGTAGCTACGCGACCACGGCAAGCGTGCGCGGCGTGGTTGCCTATGATGCGAACCTGGCCCGTGTGGCGAGTGCTGCGGCGGGTGATGTGCGCGCCATCGCGGCGCAGCCCGGCCAGATGGTGGAGGCCGGCACGCCGCTGGTCACGCTTTCGACCGCCCAGGGGCCGAAGGGGCTTTCGGCCCAGCTGGCCGAAGTCGACAACCAGATCGCACAGATCGACCGCCAGCTGGCCATCGCCACACAGGCAACCGACGTCGAAGCGCAGGCGCTCAAACAGCAGCGCGCCGGACTGGTCGAAACGGTGAAATCGCTGGAGCGCCAGCGCGCGATCAGCGACAGCCAGATCCGGCTAGACGAGCAGGGGCTGGCCCGGTTCGTCCGGCTGGCAAAGCAGGGCGCGGGCAGCCAGCGCCAGGTCGACCAGGCGCGCGCCGAGCTGCTTACCCGCCGCGCCGAGAACGAAGCGCTGGTCGAGCGGCTGGTCGATGCGCGGTCGCGGATCGGGGCGCTGTCGATCCAGCTCGATCAGCGCGCGCTGGACGGTGACAAGGCGCGGTCGGTGCTGCTTA
Organism: Sphingomonas sp.; assembly: GCF_019746015.1. Taxonomy (GTDB): domain Bacteria; phylum Pseudomonadota; class Alphaproteobacteria; order Sphingomonadales; family Sphingomonadaceae; genus Sphingomonas. The sequence continues at coordinate 11,729 of NZ_JAIESM010000059.1, forward strand.
CCCAGCGCGCGGCGCTGCTCAGCCAGCGCGAGGATATCCGCCGGGCCGACCATGTCGTGCTTGCTGCCCCCGTCGCCGGGATGGTGAGCGACGTATCGACCGAGATCGGTCAGCATATCGGCCCTGAAAAATCGCTGGTCACCATCGTGCCGCGCGGCAGCAGCATCGAAACCTGGCTCTATGCCCCGTCCAATGCGATCGGTTTCGTCCGTCCGGGCCAGCAGGTGCGGCTGCGCTTCGATGCTTATCCCTATCAGAAATATGGCTGGGGCCGGGGCACTGTGCTGGCAGTGTCGCGCGCGGCAATCGACCCGGCCAATGTCGACGCGGCCATCCGCCCCGCCGAACCGGCCTTCAAGATCCGCGTCCGGATCGATTCGATGGGCTTGATCCGCGTCCGCAAGGAAGACCTGCGACCCGGCATGACGCTGGCCGCCGATGTCGCACTGAAGCGCCGCCCGCTCTGGGCGTTGCTGTTCGGCCCGGTGGTGGGGGCGATCGGGACATGAGCCTGCCCTGGCTGCAACGACCCGGCCCCAAGGTGGTGCTGCAGACCGAGGCTGCCGAGTGCGGCCTGGCCGCGCTGACGATGGTCGCCGCTCATCATGGCCACCGCGTCAACCTGAGCGGGCTGCGCCAGCGTTATCCGACGTCGATGAAGGGCGCGACGCTTGCGCAGCTGATGGTGATTGCCGCCGATCTGGGGCTGGCGCCGCGCGCGGTGCGGCTGGAGCTGGATGAACTGGCCCAGTTGAAGCTGCCTGCCATCCTGCATTGGGACCTTAATCATTTTGTCGTGCTCGAAGCGGTGGCCGACGGCAAGGAGGTGACGATCCTCGATCCGGCGGTCGGCCGTCGCACCATGCCGATGGCAAAGGCCAGCCGGCATTTCACCGGCATCGCGCTTGAGCTTACCCCGACCGCGTCGTTCGCGCCGATCGACGCGCGCGCCCGCACCCGCCTGTCCGACCTGTGGAGCCGGATGGCGAATTTTCGCCGGGCATTTGCCCAGGTGCTCCTGCTGTCGCTGGTGCTGCAATTCACTGCGCTGTTGATGCCCTTCTACATCCAGGTGGTGATCGACGATGCGATCGCCCAGGGCGATGGCAACCTGCTGGTGCTGCTGCTGATCGGTTTTGGCGTGGTCTATGCCCTGAACAGCGTGACCAAGGCGTTGCGCGAATGGGTGATCCTGACGCTCGGCCAGTCGCTGTCGCTGGACCTGGGCGGCAATGTCGTGCGCCACCTGATCCGCTTGCCGCTGGCCTATTTCGAGCGGCGCCATGTCGGCGATCTCATGTCGCGCGTCGGATCGATCCAGCCGATCCAGGCGCTGCTGGCGCACGGGCTGGTCAATGTGCTGATCGACGCGGTGCTGTTCCTCACCACGCTGGTGGTGATGGCGGTGATCAGCCCGATGCTGGCGGGCATCGTCGTGGCCAGCACGCTGGCCTATCTGGCCTATAGCCAGATGCTCTATCCGGCGATGCGGCTGCGTTCCGAAGAGGAAATCATCGCGCGCGCCAGCGAAGAGACCTATCTGATGGAAACCATCCGCGCGGTGCGGGCGGTGAAGATCTTCGGGCACGAGGCGCAGCGCGAGAGCGGCTGGCGCAACCAATATGCCGATGTGCTGTCAGCCTCCTATCGGGCAAGGCTGCTCGACATCCGGGCCGACCTTGCCGAAAATCTGCTGTTCAGCGCGGCGTTTCTGATCTGTGTCTATGTCGGCGCGATGCGCGTGATCGACAATGCGATGACGATCGGCACGTTGCTGGCGTTCCTGTCCTATCGCAGCAGCTTTGCGGCCAGCGCGGCAGCATTGGTCGATCAGGTGCAGCGCTGGCGATTGCTGGGCGTGCATCTGGAGCGGCTGTCCGACATCGTCACCGAGCGCAGGGAGGAGTTTGCGCCGCAGATCCACCGTGCCCCGCTGGCGGCGCCGGCAATCGCGCTCGATCACCTGACCTTTGCCTATGACGAGGGCGAGGCGCCGGTCATCGACCGGGTGACCCTGAACATTCCCGGCGGATCGCTGGTTGCCGTGGTGGGGCCAAGCGGCGCGGGCAAGACAACGCTGTTCCGCCTGATGCTCGGCCTGCTGCCGCCCCAGATGGGCCGGATCCTGATCGACGGCGTGCCGCTGGGTCCGGCGACCATGGCGGCGTGGCGGGGCCGGATTGCCGCGGTGCTGCAGGATGACTGGCTGCTCACCGGCACGATTGCCGACAACATCGCCTTCTTCAATGCCGCTGCCGATCGCGCCGAAATCGTCCAGGCCGCGAGGATGGCCGAGATCCACGACGACATCGCGCGCATGCCGATGGGGTATGACAGCCTGATCGGCGACATGGGGGCCGCGCTCTCCGCCGGCCAGCGCCAGCGGATCATGCTGGCGCGCGCGCTGTTCCGCGATCCCGACGTGCTGTTCCTCGACGAAGGCACAGCCAATCTCGACCCCGAGACCGAAACGCGCGTTGCCGACATGCTGGCCGCACTGCCCAATACCCGAATCGTGATTGCCCACCGCCCGGCGCTGGTGGAGCGCGCCGACATGGTGCTGCGCCTGGACAAGGGGCGCCTGACGATCGAGCGCGGCGCTGGCGCCGATATCGTGCGTCCGGCAATACAGCCGCGCATCGCCGGCTAAATCACTGAAAAAACGTGCAACCAATCTGCAACAAATTAACCATTAATATTTACTTATGCTTATCAATATTGGTAAAAGAACCGCAATGATACACCCAAAAATAGCCAGTTTACTTGCATTTTGATGCGCGTAATCTTGCATTGTCGGTGCCGATATTAATTAACAAGCGCCGGTCATGTGATTGAAAGGGTTAATCATGCGCGATCTCACCAGCATCGAACTCGGTCATGTTTACGGCGCCGGCGGCAAGGGCTGCTCGCCCTGTGCGCCCTCGAAGAGCAAGTGCGGCACCAAGGGCAAGAGCCGCAGCAAGGGCAAGGGCCGCTCGAAGGGCAAGGGCCGTTCGAAGCACAAGGGCGCCTCGAAGGGCAAGTACTGCCGCTGATCGGGCGCAGCCCGGTTTCTGGCTTTGGCCAGCACGGCGAGGGCGGGATGCAGATCCCGCCCTTTTTCGTGCGCGCCGCCGGTTGCGCTTTCAACGCAAATTTCAGCATTTGATGTGCATGATCCCGGCTTTCCGATGACGCGTCGATCAGGAGGTCGCGTTGACCATTCATGCCCGACAGGCCGACTTCGTTCCGGCCGACCAGGCGGCTTCGCTCCTCTGGCTGCTCGGCCAGCCCCAGCTTGAGGACTATCTGTCGTTCGTCGCGACCAAGGTGGTGGGCGGCGACGCGATCGATTGCTTTGCGCTGGCCGAGGAATGGCGCGCCGCCAACGATCATTATCATGCGCTGGAACAGGCGGAGGAGAACGACGCCGACCGGATCAGGACCAGGCCACTGCCGGCAGCGCTTGCCCGCCGCGCGCAGGCACTGCGCGACGATCACCAGTTCAGGGCGACCTATGACGTGGTCCACACCGATATCGAGATGGTCGAGCTTGACCGGTTGATCGTGTGGCAGTTGCAGATCGACGATCGCTATGCCCTGTCACGCGCGGCGCATCTGGGGCGAACGCCGGGGCCGGCGGCGCTGTTTGACTTCTGCCTGCAGCCGCGAGACGCGGGTCCGCCCTTCACGGTGCGGCGGCTGGCGGCCGATCATTATCAGTTCGTGTCCGACGCGACCGATTTCGACGCGCGCGATCCGCGCCTGCTGCCGCCCGACATGCTGGCGACGCTTGCCGGCCATGCGCCGCTGTCGGCCGCGCTTGCGGTGCCGATCGGCGCCGGGGCCAACTTCCTGAGCGCGATCCGCAGCGACAATCGGCTGCTGCTGCACAATGGCTATCACCGCGCCTATGCCCTGCGCGCGCTGGGCATCAAATATGCCCCGTGCATCGTGCAGACCGTCACCCGGCGTGATGAGTTGCGATATCTGGCCGATCCGCGCGTGGCGGAGGACCCCGGTTTCTATTACCGCGCGGGGCGGCCGCCGATGCTGCGCGACTATTTCGACCCCAGGTTCGCCAAGCGGTTGTGCGTCTACCCCATTCAGGCGGTGGTCGATGTCCGCGTCACGGTCTCCACCACCCTGTCCACGCTGTTGCCAGCGGGAGGACAGGCGTGATCGAGCTGCGCCTCAACCCCGATATTGCGGTCGAGGCACTCGCGCGCACCTTCCGCGAGCGTCGCCGGGTGCGGATCGCCGATTTTCTGTAGCGTGCCGGCGCCCAGGCGCTGCACGATTATCTGGAAAGCCAGGACGATTGGTGGCGGCTGATCAACATGCCCGACGGCATTCTGGAATATGATACTCGCGGATGGCGCCGGCTGGGCGTGCGCCGCCGCCGCGCGCTGGAAGAGCGCATCTTTGCCCAGGCGCGCGACGGTTTTCAGTATCGCTATGAAGGGCTGCGCGTGCCGGAGGCCGACGACCTGGATGATGATGCCGATCCGCTGGCCTGCTTTGCCCGGCTGATGGACAGCGAGCCGATGCTCGACATGCTGCGCCGGATAACGGGTGCGCCCGATATCGGCTTTTCAGACGGGCACGCGACTGCCTATTCGCCCGGCGACTTCCTGACCGAGCATGACGACGACGTACCCGGCAAGGGTCGGGTGGCGGCCTATGTGTTCGGCCTCACCCGCGTGTGGCGCCCTGAATGGGGCGGCATCCTGATGTTCCATGAAGGCGATGGCAGCACAGTGACCGGCCATGTGCCACGGTTCAACACGCTGGATCTGTTCGCCGTGCCCCAGCAGCACAGCGTTTCGCTCGTCACCCCCTCGGCCCCGGTGCGCCGTTATGCGGTAACCGGCTGGCTGCGGCGCGAGGAAAGCGCCTGACTGCCATGCCCCTTGCCCGTACCGGGCCGAGGCTGGCGCCGCTTATACTCTTCCCATCCGCGTGAAGAACAGGCGGCGCTCGTGGCGCAACTCGTCGGGGCTGCGGGCGCCCAGCGCGTCGAGTTCCGCGCGCAGCGCCAGCGACAGGCGCTTCACTGTCTCGCCATGGTCGCGGTGCGCCCCGCCCGGCGGCTCATAGACGATGCGGTGGATCACCCCCAGCCGCAACAGGTCGCCGGCGGTGATCTTCATCGCTTCCGCCGCGTCGGCCGCGCGTTCGGCGCCGCGCCACAGGATGGAGGCGCAACCCTCGGGCGAAATCACTGAATAGATGGCATGTTCCAGCATCAGCACGCGGTTGGCGGCGGCAAGCGCGACCGCGCCGCCCGATCCGCCCTCGCCCACGATCACCGCGACCATCGGCACGCCGAGCGCCAGGCAGCGTTCGGTGCAGCGAGCGATGGCTTCTGCCTGGCCGCGCGCCTCCGCCTCCATGCCGGGAAAGGCGCCGGGCGTATCGACCAGCGTGACGACGGGCAGGCCGAAGCGGTCGGCCAGGTCGAGCAGCCGCACAGCCTTGCGATACCCCTCGGGCTTGGCCATGCCGAAGTTGCGCGCCAGGCGCGAGGCGGTGTCTTCCCCCTTGGCATGGCCGATCACCACCACTGCGCGCCTGCCCAGCCGGGCCAGCCCGCCCTGGATGGCGGGATCGTCGGCAAAGGCGCGGTCGCCGGCCAGTGGCACGAAATCGGTGAACAGCCCGGCGGCCAGGTGGCTGAAATGCGGCCGGTCCGGGTGGCGCGCCACCAGCGTGCGTTCCCAGGGCGACAGGCGGGCATAGAGATCGGCGAGCAGCCGCGCGGCCCGCTCGTCGAGCAGCGCCGCTTCCGCCGCTTGTGTGCCGCCCGCGCGCAGCGCCGCCGCCCGCGCGGCGAGCGCCTCGACCGGCTTTTCGAACGGCAGATAGCGCGTCACACCGTCATCGCCATGCCGCGATAGATGCGTGCGCGATAGCGCGAATCCTCCGCATCGGGCAGTGGCGCGCCCAGCAGCAGCACGGCGCGCGCAAAGCGCTTCACTTCCTCCAGATGCTCGTCCAGGTCGCGCGGCTCTTCGGAGCGGACACGGCGGGTGAGGTTGATCTGGTTGACCGGCACGTCGTGCACCAGCCGCTCATTCTCCACCGCCAGCGTGGCCGTGAAGGCGTGGAGCGTGGTCTTGATGAAATTGGCCAGCGCAAAGGCCGGGCTGCGGTCACCCATCGGTACGTCGGGGGACACCAGCACCAGCTGGCAATCATCATAGAGCGAGGCCTTGCGCGACACGCGGAAATGGTTGGTCAGATTGTCTGCCACCACCGTGCGGAATGCGTCGGGCGAGAGCGGCGCATCCGCTTCGAACAGCCGGGTCGGCAGCGCCTCCAGCGGCGTGGAAACGATCGTCGTCGGCCGCCCCCAGCGTTCGAGCGCGGCGTCCATTGCCGCTTCCACGCCCGCATCGAGCAGGATCGATTCGAGCGGCGCCTCCGGCAGGTCGGCCAGCTGTTCGCGCAGCGCGGCAAAGCCCGCCTCGGTCCTGGTCAGCAGCACCACCCGCGCGACATGGCAATCGGTGATGAATTGCCGCGCCGCCTCCGCCAGATAATCGGTCAGATGCTCGCCGATGATCCACACCGTGCGGCCGCGCATCTGGTCGAGCCGTTCCTGCTTCGGGCTGCCGAACAGCTCGCGCTCTGTGGTCGACCGTTCGACGCTGAGGCCGCCTGACGGCATGAACGTCTCGCCGCTCACCGCGCGGTCGGCCAGGAAGAACACGGTTGCCTGCGCCACATCGGTTTCGGTCGGCATCTTGCCCAGGAACAGCTGCGACAGCACGCCGGTGCCCACCTTCTTGGCTTCGGTGGCGATCCGCTCGGCGGGCAGGAAGGGGGCGTCGGCGGGCGGCGTCTTCAGCAGCCAGTTGCTGTTCGCCTCCTCGGTGTCGGGGCGGTCGGCCCAGCCCGGCGCGTCGAGGAAATAGCCGCCCTGGCGCAGCCGCGACACCAGCCGGCCGGCAATATCGGGCGTCATCAGATAGCGGTCCCAGCTGCACACCCCGTCACCCTCGCGCGCGCAGGCGAGCGCCAGGTCGCGCAGTTCGCGCGGGTTGTTGGGATCGTGCGACATGCGCACCGTGTCGTTGCGCGCCAGCCGGGTGAGCAAAGCCTCCACCCGCACGCCGCGGCGCAGCGCCTTCACGCTTGCCGCATGGATGGCGTTCAGCCGCTTGTTGGCCAGGATCAGCTTGCCGCGCCGTTCGAACAGGCCGGGCTTGCCGCCGGTGCCGGCCAGCCGGTCGCCATCCACCGGGCCGGGGGCAATCGCGTTGAACTGAACCTCCGGCCCCAGATAGCGCGCCATCGCTTCCACCATCGCGCGCTGGCCCGCCTTCGACACGGCATAGTCGGCGCGGTTGGGATAGGCGACCGCCAGATATTTCTCGCCCCCGAAATAGGACGAGACGTTGAGCACATAGCCCGACCCTTGCGCCTTCATCAGCGGCACGACGTGGTGCATCAGCACATAATTGGAGATGAGATTGGCATCGAGCGTGCGGTTCCACGCGTCGACGCTCATGTCGACCACCATGTCCTCCGCCCCCGCGACACCGGCATTGTTGATCAGATAGTCGATCCGGCCGAACGCCTTCAGCGTCGCATCCACTGCGGTTTGCAGCGAGGCAAGGTCGCTCACGTCCATGCCGGCCAGCGTCTGCACGCGCCGCTCGACCCCGGCAAAGCCGATATCCTCCAGCTCGCTGACGATGCGCGCGCGGGCGACCGCCAGCTCGCTTTCGCGCCGGGCGACCATCATCACCTTGCCGCCCGCCAGCGCCAGCAGCCGCGCGACCTGCCCGCCGATCCCGGCCGACCCGCCGGTGATCAGCGCCACCTTGCCCAGATGCAGCCCGGTGATGTTCTCGCTGAAGCCCGGCATCGCCTTGCGCGCGCCGGTCGCCTCGCCAATGCTTTTGGGGACGTAGAGCGTCACCTCGGCGATCTTGCTTTCCTTGATCATCACCCGTGCGGCATGGCCCGCGGCGAAGCGGGTATTTTCGGCCTCGACATTGGTGAAGCGGACGATCTGGTTGCCCCATTCGGCCTGGCGGCGGCGGCCATGCGCCACGTCGATCTCCGACTCGTCGCGCCAGATGCGCACCAGCTGCTCGATCGCGGCGCGCAGCACCTGGGCATAGACATCCCCCTGTCCGTCGCTGGCGTTCGACAGGAACAGGAAGCGCGGCGGCTGCAGCAGCGTGTCGTGCCGCTTCCAGTATCGGCTCATGGTGCGCGCCAGCGCCATCGCGCCGGCCAGCTCCACATCCATGAACGCCGCGACATCCTCGTCGCTTGCCTCCACCAGCCGCCCGGTCAGCTCGCCCGGCGCATGCACGGGCAGGAAGATCGCGCCGGTGATCGCCATCGTGGCCTCGGTATAGTCGTTGAGCGCGGCCTCCATCGCGCCGGGATCGCGGCGGTTGAAGCGGGTGATGGTCAGCGCATCGCCGATCGCCTCCGCCCTGGCCCGGGCCAGGGCAATGGCGACATCGGCCTGGCGCGGCAGGCCCAGCAATACGCTCGCGCCGCACGCAATCTGGATGCGGGCAATCTCCAGCGCTTCTTCCCAATTGTCGCCGGCGGCGATCAGCACGGCAAGCCCGGCGCCGTCGATGGAGCGCATGGTGGGGCGCGACAGATAGGTGGACCGCGCTTCCTTGCGCACGGTCATGCCGTGCGTCACTTCGAAATCATGGCCGTTATAGGCCGCCGATTCATCGCTGCCCAGAAACACGCAGGTGGTGGCGATGTCGTCTGGCAGGGGGAAGGTCTTCGCGCGCGCCGCCCCGCCGGTGCTGCGTTCCAGCGACATCATGTCGAAAAACTGGCTGGCGGTGGTGCCGGCCTCGTCGCCGCGCAGCGTGTCCATCGTGGCGAACACGCTGCGGATGCGCTCGCTCTCGATCGGGCCGGGAAACACCAGATTGACGCGAATGCCGCGCGGACCAAGTTCCAGCGACAGCTCGCGCGACCAGGCGTTCATCGCCGCCTTGGGCACCACATAGGCGGCGCGCGCATAATAAGGCGTGCGCGAAAAGATGGTGGAGACGTTGATGATCGATCCACCCTCGCCCATCGCCGGCGCCACCGTGCGCGCAAGGTTCCAAGCCACGCCCAGGATGTTGCGCATCGCATCGTCGACGGTTTCGTGGTCGGTGCTGCCGCTTTTCTGCAGCGCGGCAAGTTCCTCGGCATTGAGCGGCAGCTGCTCGATTGGCTGCTTGGGGCCGGCCGAGCCCGCATTGTTGACCAGAATGTCGACGCGGCCGAACCGCTGCACGATCTCCGCCACACCCGCGCGCACCGATGCGGCATCGGCCCCGTCCAGCACCACGGTTGCCAGCCGCGCCGGATCGGCGCCGGTATCGGCCAGCACCGCTTCGGCTGCGGCGGCAAGGCGCGGCAGCGTGCGCCCGGTCATCACCACGGTTGCGCCCTCGCGCAGATAATGGCGCACGATATGCCCGCCCAGATTGCCGGCGGCGCCGGTCACCACCGCGATCTTGCCGGCCAGCCGCCCGGCCGGTGCGGTGACGGCGGATGTCGTGTCTGTCTTTGCCTTCGCCATCACATCTTCCTTCTCATTGGCCGGCTTGCGCGGCCCAGGCTTCGAGCAGCGCGTCGCGGCTGCGCAGCCCGAGCGCGGGCAGGGCGTGGTTGACGACATAGGTCGCGCCCGAATGGCGGTTTTCCCACATCGCCTGATGCGCCTCTTGCAGGGCGGTCCACGGCACCACCAGCGGCTCGGTCACGTCGAGCAGCCCGGCGGCGATCATGTCGTTCATCCGCGCCACTTCAAACGCGTTGCACAGATGCGTGCCCAGAATGCTGGCGGTGGGCATCAGGATGCGGCGCTGGCGCGTCCACACCTGCGGCGCGTAGAAGGTGAAGCGCTGGCCGGCCAGATCCTCGGCAAACACCACCCGGCCGGTGAACGGCTTCACCAGTGAGGTGGAAATGCCCAGCGTATCCTGCCCGGCGCGTTCGAACACCAGATCGGGCGCGCCGCGCGGATTGTCGGCCGAGCGCAGGATGCGCCCCACCGCCGATCCGAACGGCTTGATCACCCGGTCCTGATAGTCGCGCACCGCGGCCTTGAACGCGTCGATATCGGCCTTGGCGTCGGGCAGGCGCGGCATCGTGTCGGGCCAGTCGAAATTGCCGCCCTCGCGCCGGCGGATGCTCTCCAGGCTGACAATGCCGTCGATCGCATCCTCCAGCCCCAGCGATTGCAGGAAGTCGCGCTGGCCATCGGTGGTGGTGGCGACCACGGTGCGCGCGTTGAAGCGGCGGGCAGCTTCGATGATTTCCAGCCCCGCTGCATCGAGCAGCTCGGCCGAGCGCGGGCCGTAATAGAGCAGCACCGCCTCGCCGCCGCTGAGCGCCGCCTTGCGCAGCATCGCCTCGGCAGCGGCCGCGCCGGACTTGCCCATGAAGCTGAAATGATAGCCCGACGATGCGCCGTAAAAGGCCAGCGTGCCGCCATCCGCCAGCAGCTGGAAACTGCGCGGAAAGGCGGTTTCGCCGGCATGACTGACGACATAGTCGGCGCGGCGGCCACCGTTCAGCGCCTCATACGCTGCGACCAGCGGGGCGCCGGCGGCTTCCCACGCGCGCGCTTCCGCCGGGTCTTCGGGAACGGTGGTGAACAGCGCGGCAAAGCGGGGGTCCTTGCGGTCGAGCGCGCCCACCGCGCCCTGTTCCGCGATGAAGGCGGCGCGCGCCGGGCTAGAGACCAGCCCCGTCACCTGAAGCCCGGTGCGCACCGCGCTGCGCAGCGCATCGAGCCCGGTGCCGGTCGCCGCCCCTTCCACGAACAGCGTGCGGCCCGGCGCGATCCTGAGCGTGGTGAACAGGCAGCGCGAAACGGTGCCCAGGTTCAGGATATAGCTGCCCGCCTGTTCCAGCGTCAGATCGGGGGGCAGGCTGTGCATCTGCGGCGCCTGCACGGTCAGGAACTGGGCATGGCTGCCGGTTTCGGTTTCATAGCCCTGAATGGCAAAGCCCGCATACATCGGGTCATTGCCCACCTGCGGCGAGAGCAGGTCGTTGGTGCCGGAATAGACCGCGACCAGATCGCCCACCTTCACCCGCCCCTGTGCCTTCGCTTCGCTGCCCAGCGCCGCGACCAGCCCGATGCCGCCCGAGCCGGTGATCTGCACATCTTCCTCATGCGCGTCGAACGGGGAGACGGGAATGCCGGTCAACGCCCAGATGTCGTTGAAGTTCACCTCGCTGGTCAGCATGTAGAGCAGCGCGTCGTTGGGTGCGGGCTCGGGCACTTTCACAATCAGCTCGCGTTCGTGGGTCGCGGGCGGGCCGAAGCGGGGCGCGCCGGTGTCCGGGTCGCGGGCAATGCCGAACGCGTATTGATAGGGCGGGATCGCGGTGACGCCGGGGTAGAAGGGCGCGCCGACGGGGAGGAGGTCGCCGCTGGCTTCCAGCGCGCGGCTGCGGGGTTCATGTTCGCCGTCGATCCACACGCCGTCGCGCCGCACCGGCAGCGGCGGGCTCTGCTTGTCCATGAACTGGCGGATGCCGGTCTTGCCGCCCTCGGGATCGACAATCGCCTCCGCAAACAACGTCGCCTCACGCGCGAGGCCCGCCGCCATGCCCTGTTCAAGGCCGGTACGCACTGCATCGAGCGCCCGTGCGCCCGCCTTGCCGCGCCCGGCCCAGTCCAGCTGGCGCAGGATCCGCTGCAGGAAATCGTCGGCCAGCACCGCGTCCAGATCAACGGGTGCCGGGGCTTCCCAGCGCGCGGTCATCGCCTCGCGCGCGGCAAAGGCGGCGCCCAGCATGCTCGCCGCGCCATCGCGCACGTAATCGCGCACCGCCGCATGGGCGAGGCTCAGCGCATCATCGCCGCCCTCGACCAGCGCATCGACCAGGCCGATGCCGCGCGCCGCCGCGCCATCGATGCTGCGCCCGCCCAGGATCAGGTCCAGCGCGTCGCGCACGCCGTCTGCGCCGTGCCGCTCGGCGAGCAGGCGGGGCAGCCGCTGGGTGCCGCCATAGCCGGGCAGCAGCCGCAGCCTTATCTCGGGCTGGCCGAACCGGGCATAGGGCTCGGCAATGCGGTAATGGCAGGCGAGCGCAAACTCCATGCCGCCGCCCAGCGCCACGCCCTGCACCGCCGCGATGCACGGCTTGCCCATCGTCTCGATCTTGCGGAAGGCCAGCTGCGCATTGCCGGGCAGCACCATCGCCTCGTCCAGCGTGTGGATTTCCTCCAGCATCTGGCGAATGTCGGCGCCCGCCACGAACGAGGCGGTGCCCTCGCCGGTGAACACCACCGCGACGACATCGTCCTTGCGCGCCAGATGGTCGACCACGATCACCAGCTCGTCGATCGCGCGTTCGTTGAGCGCGTTGACCGGCGGATTGGTGACGGTGACGGTCGCCACCCGCTTGCCCGGCGCCACGACATTGTACTGGATCAGGAAATAACGATAGCGCTCGAACAGCGACTGTTCCTCCGACAGCCGCTGCCGGCGCTGCCAGTCGTCGATCGCCGCCTTCAGCTCGGCCAGGCTGTCGGGATTGCGCAGCGTCGTCACGTCGCCCACATCGCCGCCTTCAACCAGCGCGCGGACCATGCGGCGCATATATTTGCCCGATCGCGTTTCGGGAAACTGGCTCACCTCGATGAAATCGGCCGGCACCGCGACCGCGCCCTTTTCGGTGCGCACCAGATCGAACAGCCGGCGCCGGTCGTCCTGCGTCAGCCGGCGCCCGGCCACCGGCACGACAAAGGCCAGCGGCGTCAGCCCCTTTTCGCGGTGCGGCGCGCCCACCACCAGCACATTGCCCACGGGTGAATCCGCATTCAGCGTCTTGTCGCGCAGCACCGCGCCCTCAATCTCCTCGGTGCCCATGCGGTGGCCGGAGACGTTGATGACATCGTCGCTGCGGCCATGGAGCGAGAAGGAGCCATCCTCGTGCTGGATGGCGAAATCGCCCTGGGTATAGGCCCAGGCGCCGCGCCACCGCGCCCAATATCCATTTTCCCACCGGGCGGCATCGCCGCGCCAGCCGCCGACGACGCTGCCATTCTCGACCTGGAAATTCTCGACATCGCCCCAGATGGTGCGCGCCAGATAGGGATAGGGCGCGGCGATGACGATTTCGCCCTTTTCGCCCGGTTCGGCGCGGCGCCATGCCACGCCGCTGCCGCCTGTTCGTGCGAACGGCACATCACCGCGCGATGCATCGCCGTCCTCCACCCACACATCACCGACGATCCATGGCAACGGATAGGCATGGGCATCGGGCTTTAGCGGGAAATCCCGGCTGCCATAGAAATGCGTCCAGGCGATCCCGCCATGTTCGGTCGCCCAATAGCTGTTGATATAGTGCGGCGTGACATGTTCCATGCCGAAGGCCTGCACCGAGGGCGAGGTCGGCTCGGCACAGAAGGTCGCAACCCGCAGCGACGACATGTCGTAGCGCTGAAGGTCGGCAAGGTTCGACGGGTCGCTCATCACCGACTTAAGGAAGGTGACGCCGGCCTTGAAGATGGTGACGCGGTGCCGCTCGATCATCGCGGCAAAGCGGCCGGCATGCGGGAAGACCGGCGACCCTTCCGAAATGACCGAGGTGACGCGGGTGGTGAGCGCGGCCGAGATCAGATAGCT
>NZ_JAIESM010000091.1 GCF_019746015.1 Sphingomonas sp.
TCCTCTCAGACCAGCTAAGGATCGTCGCCTTGGTGCGCCTTTACCACACCAACTAGCTAATCCTACGCGGGCTCATCTTTCGGCGATAAATCTTTGGTCTTGCGACATCATCCGGTATTAGCAGTCATTTCTAACTGTTATTCCGAACCGAAAGGCAGATTCCCACGCGTTACGCACCCGTGCGCCACTAGACCCGAAGGTCTCGTTCGACTTGCATGTGTTAGGCATGCCGCCAGCGTTCGTTCTGAGCCAGGATCAAACTCTCAAGTTGATGTCCCACGCAACCGGACTGGAATAAGCCCGGCAGCGCAGCTCATCTCAGGGAGCCGTTCCTGCACAAATCTTCACGTATGGATACGTGTAAGAGACAATAGGAACGGCTTGATTTGACCGAGCACCCGGCACCCTGAGGTTGCCGGACCCGGGGCCGCCGCCCACATGTCCCTTCATCTCGACTAACAATGTCAAAGAGCGCAAAAGACCGACGCCTTCCCAATCCCCTTTTTTTATCGGGGCGGGCGAGCGCCTGTTTCTTGATGACCGTAGCGGCAGGACCGAATGGAGCGTCGCTGCGGTGGAGGGGCATATATGGAAGGCGTTTTGGGCCGTCAACGGCTTTTTTCAGTTTTTTGACGGTCGCACGAAAATCCGCAGAAATGCGAGGGTTTACGCCATTGTAATGAGCGCGGTGGCAGGAAGGAATCGATGGACGCCCAGACCGAATCGTCACGACTTGCCCAGGAATCGCTGCGCACCCAGGTGCGATCGGCGGTGCTGTGGCGTTCGGGCAGCCAGATTTTTGCCCAGCTGATCCAGTGGGCGAGCACCTTCATGGTGATTCGCATCCTCGCCCCCAGCGATTACGGACTGTTCGCGATGACGCAGGTGGTGATCCTGCTGCTCAACATGCTGAACGGCGCGGGGCTGGCCAGTGCGCTGATTCGCGAGCCGGACCTGAGCGAGCAGAAGATCCGCCAGATGTTCGGCATGCTGCTGCTGGTGAACGGCGTGCTGGCCGCGATCCAGTTCACGCTCGCGCCGATTGCCGCTGCTTATTACCGCCAGCCGATGATCGAGACGCTGCTGCACGTGCAGTGCCTGATCTATGCGACGACGCCGTTCATTGCGCTGCCCTATGCGTTGCTGTCGCGCGGCATGGAATATCGCGCCCAGGCCAAGGCCGATGTGCTGAGCTCGGTGGCGGGCGCGCTCGCCGCCCTTGCCGGGGCGCTGGCCGGCTGGGGCGTGTGGACGCTGGTATGGGCGCCGATCATCCTGTTCGCGGTGCGCGGCGCCGGGCTGATGATGACGGCGCGGGCATGGATCTGGCCCAGCTTCGATTTTCGCGGCGCCGGGCACATGGCGCGCTATGGCGGGCTGATGGCGGCGGGGCAGATCTTCTGGTTCGCCGAGAGCCAGGCCGATGTGTTCATCGCCGGCCGACAGTTCGACCCGCATCTGCTGGGCATCTATACCACCAGCCTGTTTCTGGCGCAGATCTTCGTGTCGAAGGTGATTCCGCCGCTCAACCAGGTGGCCTTTGCCGCCTATGCCCGGCTGCAGGAGGATGAGGGCGCGGTCGGCCGCGCCTTTGTGCGCGGCGTCGGCATCATCATGGCCGCCGCCCTGCCCTTCTATGCCGGCATGGCCGCGACCGCCGAGCCGCTGGTGCTCGCGGCGCTGGGCGAGCAATGGGCGGAAGCGGTGCCGGTGGTGCGCATTCTGGCCTTTGCGATGCCGTTCATGACCTTTCAGACGCTGATCGCGCCGGCCTGCGACGCGATCGGCCGGCCGGGCCTGAGCGTGCGCAACGGCGCGACCGGCGGCGTGCTGCTGGTCGCCGCCTATCTGGTCGGGGTCAATTGGGGGATACAGGGGCTGGCGCTGTCATGGCTGTCCGCCTACCCGCTCTACATCGCGATCAGCCTGCGGCGGACGCTGCCGGTGCTGGGGGTGCCGTTTGCCGCAGTTGCCGGCGCGATCAGCGCGCCGCTGGCGGCCGCGCTGGCGATGGGGCTGGCGGTCGCCGCCGCCGCCCACGCGCTACCGGTGATGACGCCCTGGGCGCAGCTGGGCGTGCTGGTGCCACTGGGTGGCACTATCTATCTGACATTCCTGTGGATTTTCGCGCGCGACGTGCTCAGCCAGCTGATCGAGACACTGCGCCGACAGCCGGTGGCAGTGTAAACGAGATGTTCTATTTAGCGTTTCAGCGGGGCTGAAACAGTTACCGCCCCAGCCCACTCCCCCACCCGACCTCCCATCGGCAGTATCGTGTGGGAGGTCGGGTGGGGGAGTGGGCCGGCACCGCCCAAAAACGAGTCACCGGGCGGGGGAGTGGGCTGGTGCGGCCGGAACGAATCACACGCTCTGGATATAATCCCGCATCGCCGCGGCATCGGCCTCGATCCGGTCGATCCGGTATTTGACCAGGTCGCCGATCGAGACGAACCCGACCAGCGCCGTGCCCTCCACCACCGGCAGATGGCGGATGCGCCGCCGCGTCATCAGCGACAGCGCGCCCAGCACCGAATCGGCGGGCTTCACAGTGATGGCGGGCGCCGTCATCGCCGCGCCCACCATCGTGTCGAGCGCGGCGGCGCCATGTTCCTTCAGCGCGTGGATGACGTCGCGCTCGGAAAAAATGCCGACCACTTGGTCGCCCTCCATCACCGGCAGCGCACCGATCCGCTTGTCGGCGAGCAGCCGGGCAGCGGCCATCACGGTGGTGGCGGGGGTGACCGACTCGATCGTCTGGTCGCGGCCGGCGAGTATTGCGGCGATCGTCATGGCGCTCTCCTGCTTGCCTGTGGCCGGGTGTTGCCCCGACTCGCTTGTCGCTTGAGAGTTTCACTTTTGGCGCCCAATGGGAAGCGATGACGCAGCCCAATGGCCTGGACGATCCCGCCTATGCCGCCTTTGCCTGGGCGCGCTATCGCCGCATCCTGCGCTGGATGGCGCTGGTGACGTGCGCGGTGGTGGCAGCCGCGGTGGTCGCGCTCGACTGGCTCTATGGCCCGCTGTCCTGGGTAACGATCGCGGCGGCGGTCGGCGGCTTTGGCGGCTCGATGATGCTGGGCGCGGCGCTGATGGGGCTGGTGTTCCTCAGCTCCGGCACCGGCCATGATGACCAGATCGGCGGATAGGGAGTTGGTTTCGGTTTGAGTGAGGCGGCGCCGGCCCGCTCCCCCACCCGGCCACCCACATGATACTGCCGTTGGGTGGCCGTCGGGGTCCCCACAAAGTATTACTTTGTGGGGTGCCCCGGGTGGGGGAGCGGGCTGGAACCGCCTCAGCGAAGCTCAAAACAAATTAGCGCCGCTCCGCCAGCACATAGTCCAGCGACACGCTGCCCCCGGCCGGCACCCTCGTCTGCCACAGCGGGCGGCCATCGCGAACCGGCAGCCGCGCACCGGCGCCGCCGAAACGCTGCTGCGGGTCCAGAATGAACTCGGCCTCATAGCGGATCGGCGCCGCCGTCGCGTTGGTGACGGTGAGACGGAAGCGCCGGCTCCGGCTGATCCCCGGATCGCCGAGCGGGACGATGTCGGTGCGCACCCCGGGCTGCGTGCCGGCCTCGATCTCCACCTTCTCGCCCACCGCCTTGTCGGCGACATGCCCCTCGCCCAGCAGCACCGGGCGGCTGGCCCCGTTGCCGAACAGCACCACCCGCCCGGCGGGCAGCGGCACGCCCAGGCCGCTGGCGCGGTTGTTGGTCCACCGCAGCACCAGGTCGCTGGTGCCCGCCACATAGCCATTGGTGCGCATGCGATAGACGGCGTTCAGCGCCACCTGCGCCGGGGCGAGCAGCCCGACCTGCTTCTGCGCCTGGGGCGCCACCGTCACCGCGCCCGGCACGCGGTATAGGTTGAGGTCGGCGAGCTGCTCGCGAATCGCCACGGGCGTGCTGGCGACGACGATGACATCGCTGGCTTCCTCGCTCTTCATCCGCGCTGCCATGGGCGGTGCCGCCAGCATCACCGGCGGCGGCGGTGGCGGTGGGGGCGGCGGCGCGCCGACCGGCCAGCAGGCCAGTTCAAGCTCGTCGCCGCTCGGCGACTCGGCATCGCTGTCCTCGCGGTTGACGCGGCCGGCGACCAGCGCGGCGCTGCCGGCAAAGGCGGTGACATCGCTCGACGCCAGCGTCGCCCAGGCGTTCAGGCTGGCGCTCGTCCCGTCGGGCGAGAGCTGGAGCAGATAATCGGCCTGCCAGTCAAAACCCCCGGCCAGATAGGTGAGCGTGACGGTGGCCGTGGTCGCGGCCGGGCTGTCCAGCTCGATCGACAAGGTGGGCTTTGCCGACAGGCCGGGCGGCACCTCTGGATAGAGAATCGCCTCGTTCAGCCCGGTGCAGCCCAGCGCCTCGAAGCCGCCGCCGCGCTCGATCACCACCGCCCCTTCGCCTGAGGAGCGGATGGTCGCCTGTTCCACCACCACCCGCCCGGTCTTGGCATCGGTGCGGCGGATCATCACCCGCCGGCCCAGCGCCCGGTCGTACAGGCTGCGCGGGGAGAGCAGATCGGCGTCGAGATTCTTCTCGCGCACCCCGGCCGGCAGGCCCGCGACCAGCGCGGTTTCGGGAAAGATATTGCCCGCCACCCCTTCGAACCGCACCACCGATCGGCCGGCGGGCAGCACCAGCGTGCGCGTTTCGGTGACGAGCGCAAAGCCTTGCGGACGGTCGCGGTCGATCGGCGTTTCGGCATCGCGGCCGCTCGCGCGGTAAAGCGTGACCGCCACCGCATCCGGCGCGGGCGAGGTGATCGGCGCCTGCGCCGCCGCCGCGCCGGGCGAGAGCAGCGCACACAGCAACAGGGCACGCCGCCAGCGCATCAATAACGCGTGTCGAACACGGCCGTCAGTTCGGCGGTGCCGTTCGCCGGCACGCGCACTTCCCACACCCGCTCGTCGCGCGATCGCTGGGTGCCGGGCTGGCTTTCGCTGGGCACGCGGGTGTCGCCCCAGTAATTGTCGAGCCCTGCCTGCACCACTTCCACCGTCACCGGCACGTCGCGCGCATTGGTCAACTTGTAGCGCATCGCGGTGCGCCAATAGACCAAGGGCGTATCCACCCGCACGTCGCGCGTCCGGCCGTCGGTGGTGATGCGATAGCGCAGGCTCTGCTCCCACACATCGCTGGTGATGCGTTCGCGCTTGTCGACAATGGGCTGCACCTTCACGTCGAACGCCTCGCCGGTGGTGATCGACAGCACCGATCCCATCGGCGTGTGGTCGATGGCATTTTCGCCGATGAACTGCGGCGCGCCCTTGGCGTCGCGCACATAGAGCCGCACCGTGCCGGCGGGCAGCGCATCGCCCAGCCCGCCGCTCTTCGCGCTGGAAAAGCTATAGGCGGTGGCCGCGCTCTGCGCCTCGTCAGCGCGGCCCAGCCAGCCATTGCGATAGCGATAGACCTTGCGCGCCGGCACCCCGTCCACGCTCAGGAAGCTCACCTGCTTCTGCTGGTTGGCGGCAAGCGCGGTGCGGTGGCCCAGCGGATAGAGATAATAGTCGCCCAGCCGCTCGCGCCCGGCGCTTTCGGTGCCGGGCGTGCTGCCCGGGGCATAGCCGCGCGGGCGCGGGCGATAGCGCTGCTCCTCGTCGCCGCTGCCCGGCTGACCGGCGACCAGCACGACATCGGCATTGTCGAACCGGGTGCCGCCCTGGTTGTTGAGCGTGATCCAGCCCTGCATGTCGAGCGTGTTCTTGCCCTCGTCGAACAGCGCGACATAATCGGCGCGCCAACTGAAACCCCCGGTCAGATAGCTGAGCGTGGCCGGGCGCGTGCCGGCGCGGCGGCTGTCCAGCGTTACCGACAGCGTGGGCCGCGCGCGCAGATTGGGGGGCAGCGAATCGAACACCACGCGCACCGGCAGCCCGTCCTCGCGCAGCACCTCGATCCGGTCGCCGATCTTCAGGATGACGCCTTCATTGGCGGCGAGCACCTGCGCCCGTTCGCGCGTTTCCGCGCCGGTGGCGGGGTTGGTGCGCACGATGGTGATGGTCTGGCCGACCGCCTTGTCCATCAGCGCAGAGGGCGACAGCAGGTCGTAATCGTAATTCTGCTCGACAATGTCGGCGTCGGACACGCTCAGGCGCACCGTTTCGGGGCGGATGCGGCTGGAGACGTCGCGGAAATCCTGGCGGGTGAGGCCGCTGGGGAGCGCCAGCATCCGCTTGTCCTGCACCAGCGCCAGATCGTTGCTGTAGATGGTGATGGCGACATCGCCCTGCGCACCGGGCGCGTCGGGCGACGCGGACTGCGCCAGAAGAGCGGCGGGAAGCCCCGCCAGCCAGAGTGCCGCCAAACGCTTCATTGCCCTCTCCCGGCCATGGGCGGCCGGGGTGCGGCGCCCGGGGCAAACCTATCGCCCCGGCCCGCCCGGTCAAGCGCTTAGGGTGTGGGAGAGCGGGCTGGTGCCGTCTTCAACACTCAGCTGGCGCTCGCCTCGCTCTCGGTCGCGCGGCGGCGACGGCGGGGCTTGGGCTCGGCGTCGAAATCGGGCGCAGCGTCGGTCGACACGCCCAGCGACGGCGGCAGGCGATCAGGTTCGATCGCGGCCGGCACCGGGGCGTCAGCGGCGGTCAGCTCGGGCGCGGTCTCGCGGCGGCGGTTGCGGCGGCGGCTGCGCGGTGCCTCGTCATCGCCATCACCATCGGCGTGCATCGCCTCGGCATCATCGGCGCCGTTCAGCGGATGGCCATTCGCCTGGAACGCCATCTCGCGCCGGCCGCCGTCACGATCGCCGCGCTGGTCGCGCGCGCCGTTCTGGCCGTTGCCATGGCCGTTGCCGCGATAGCCGTCGACGCGGTCGTCGGCCATCACCTCGACATCGTCATCATCTTCCTCGCCCTCGAACGCTTCGGGCTGGGCGCGGCGCTGCTGATCCTCGAACCGCGAGCGGTTCTCGTTCAGCACGCGGAAGTAATGATCGGCGAACTGGAGATAATATTCGGTGTTTACCCGGTCGCCCTGCATCTGCGCGTCGCGGGCGAGCGACTTGTATTTTTCCAGGAGCTGGGCGGCATTGCCGCGCGCGCGGTTGTCGATACGGTTGCCCGTATCCGGCCGACCGGGGTTGCCACCCTGCGAGCGTTGACCGCCACGACCGCGACGGCGGCCGGCTTGACGATTGTTGATCAAAATACTGTCCTTGTGCCCTAGAACTCGATAGCGGCGACGCCCCTTTGGGGGAGCAGGCCCCCGGTGCACGAATCGCCCCAGAATGAAGGCAACCCCCGCACCCGCCATGCCCGCCGGACTGCAGCGGAACAATGGACCAGGATCAGGCGAATGGCCGATATTGGATCGCTTGGCATGCCGCCACACGAGCCATCAACCGCGCCCCATGGCCGTTGAATAGCCGCTCGTTGGGGTTTGTCCAAGCAAAAAGATGTAAAGTAAGCCGATCACTGCGGCACACCCGCCACCAGCGCGCGCGGGCGGCCGCCCAGGTCGTGCCGCAGCGTCGCCGCTAGCCCCTGCCCCGCCAGCAGCGCGGTGACGGGTGCCGCCTGCTTATGGCCGATCTCCAGCACCGCCACGCCGCCGGGGGCGAGCAGCGCGGGCAATCGGGGAATGAGCGCGCGGTAAGCGTCGAGCCCGTCCTCCCCGGCATAGAGCGCGCGCGCCGGTTCATGGCCGGCAACCTCCGCCGGCAATGGCTCCGCCGTGCCGATATAGGGCGGGTTGGCGAGGATCAGGTCGAAGCGGCCGGTCACCCCGGCTGCCCAGTCCCCCCGGCGGAAGGTCGCGCGCCCGGCCAGCCCCAGCGCCGCCGCATTGCGCTCAGCATAGCCAAGCGCGGTGTCCGACGCATCGATCCCCAACCCCTCAGCCGCCGGCCATTCGGCAAGCGCGGCCAGCAGCAGCGTGCCCGGCCCCGTGCCCAGGTCCAGAAGGCGCGCGGGGCTGCGGGCGCGGAAATGATCGACCGCCGCCTCGATCAGCGTTTCGCTGTCCGCGCGCGGCACTAGCACGCCGGGGCCGACGATCAGCTCGATCGTCCAGAAGGCGCGGCACCCGGTGATGTAGGCGACCGGCTCATGCGCCAGCCGCCGGGCGAGCAGCGCGGCAAAGCCGGCCGGCGCCGGCGCCGCCAGCCGGCGCAGCAGCATGTCCTCACGCGTGCAGCCCAGCGCGTGCGCCATCAGCAGTTCGGCATCGAGCCGGGGGGTGTCGCTGGTCGCGGCGAGCGCGGTCGCGGCGGCGGCCAGCGCCGCGCGGACCGGCTCAGCCATCCAGGCTCGCCAGCCGTTCGGCCTCGTCCTCGGCAATCAGCGCGCCGAGCAGTTCGTCCATCTCGCCCTCCAAAATCTCGGGCAGGCGGTGGAGCGTCAGGTTGATGCGGTGGTCGGTCACCCGCCCTTGCGGGAAATTGTACGTGCGGATGCGCTCCGAGCGATCGCCCGAGCCGACCATCGATTTGCGCGCGCCGGCGCGTTCGGCATGGAGCCGCTCGCGCTCCATCTCGTAAAGCCGCGTGCGCAGCACTTTCAGCGCCTTGGCCTTGTTCTTGTGCTGCGATTTTTCGTCCTGCTGGATCACCGTCAGCCCGGTCGGCAGATGGACGATGCGCACCGCCGAATCGGTGGTGTTGACCGATTGCCCGCCGGGGCCGGACGAGCGGTAGATGTCGATGCGCAGGTCCTTGTCGTCGATCTGGACATCGACTTCTTCCGCCTCGGGCAGCACGGCGACGGTCGCCGCACTGGTGTGGATGCGCCCGCCGCTTTCGGTTGCCGGCACCCGCTGCACGCGGTGGACGCCGCTTTCGAACTTCAGCCGCGCGAACACGCCCTTGCCCTCCACCGAGGCGACGACTTCCTTGTAGCCGCCCAGTTCCGCCGCGCTCGCCGAGATCAGCTCCACCCGCCAGCCCTGCGCATCGGCATAGCGCTGATACATGCGCAGCAGGTCGCCGGCGAACAGCGCGGCTTCGTCACCGCCGGTGCCGGCGCGGATTTCGAGCATCGCCGCGCGCTCATCGGCCGCGTCGCGCGGCAGCAGCGCCAGCGCCAGCGCGCGCTCCGCTTCGGGCAGGCGCGCCTTGATGGCGGTGATTTCCTCGCGCGCCATCGCCTTCAGCTCGCCATCGGCCTCGTCCCCCTCGGCCAGGTCGGTCAGCACCGCGAGTTCGGCGCGCAGCCGCCGCACCTCGTTCGCGGCGGCGACCACCGGCTCAAGCTCGGCATATTCCTTCGAAACCTGCACGAAGCGCTCGCCCGAAAGATCGCCGGTCGCCATCAGCGCCTGGAGCTCATCCCGGCGTGCGGCAATCTGGGCAATGCGTTCGGGCGAGATGGTGGTCATAACGCCGGAAAGTTGGCAACTGGGATGATCTGAGCTACTCGACGCAATGAATCTAAGTCATCTTCAGAGCTTGTCGCACGCATCCCTTCACGAACTGTGAGGCTTAGGGTCACGCACGCGTTCTTCTTGACCGCTTTGTCAAATCGCTTCTTCGGTGAACCCGTCGCAACGATTTCGGCCGACAAGCCACTGCTGCGCAAAAGCTTCAGTGAATGTAATGCAGCCCCGAGCGCTGCATCATCTTCCACCGCGATTACGACTTCAGTCCGTTCACCACCCACGTCAGCGACCAGCATCGCCAGCCGCTCGATGCCCGCAGCCCAACCCACGCCGGGCGTCGGATTGCCGCCCAGGCTTTCGATCAGCCCGTCATACCGACCGCCCGCCAGCACCGTCCCTTGCGCGCCCAGCCGGTCGGTGACGAATTCGAACGCGGTGTGGCGGTAATAATCGAGGCCGCGCACCAGCCGGTCGTTGCGCGTCCAGGCAACGCCCGCCGCGTCCAGCCCGCGCGTGACGCTTTCAAAAAACGCGCCCGCTTCCGCGCTCAGAAACCCGTCGATCCCCGGTGCTGCGTCCGCAATCGGCCGGTCGCGCGGGTCCTTCGAGTCCAAAATCCGCATCGGGTTCTTGTCCAGCCGCACCAGGCTGTCCTCGCTCAAGTCCCCGCGATGCGCCGTAAAATGCGCGACCAACGCCGCGCGCCAGGCCTGGCGCGTCTCCGCATCGCCCAGCGTGTTGAGCTGGAGCGTCACCCCGTCCGCTATGCCCAGTTCGCGGATCAGCTGGTCCGCCATCACCAGCAGCTCGACATCGGCGAGCGGCTCGGCCGCGCCGATCACCTCGGCGTCGATCTGGTGGAACTGGCGATAACGCCCCTTTTGCGGGCGTTCATAGCGGAAGACGGGGCCGTGCGAGACGATCTTCAGCGGCGCATATTGCTGCCACCCCTCGGTCAGATAGGCGCGGGCGATGCCGGCGGTGAATTCGGGGCGCAAGGTGAGCGAATCGCCGCCGCGATCCTCAAAACTGTACATCTCCTTGGAGACGACATCGGTCGTCTCGCCCAGCGAGCGTGCGAACACCGCCGTCGCCTCGAACACCGGCAGTTCGACCCGCTGAAAGCAATAGAGCCGGCGCACCCGGTCGAACGCATCGACCACGCGCTGAAAGCGGCGCTGATCGTCGCCGAAAATATCCTGGGTGCCGCGAATGGGTTTCGGGGTGTCGGTGCGCGCCATAAGCGGCGGGATTTAGGCGGGCGCGCGACGAAACGCCAGAGGGTGCGGCTCGCATCGCATGGCGAATTGGCCTAGGGGAGCGGGGATGGCCGCGCTACGCCCACCCCGTTCCGCCCGACATCTGGCGCCGCCGCGTTTTCTGGCATTCTGCCTGCTGCTCGCGCTGGGTGCGGTGCTTGGCATACCGACGCTGGGTCTGGCGCGCGGGCTGCTCGCGGCGTTCGACGCGGCCTGTGTGGTGTTTCTGCTGAGCGTCGTGCCGCTGCTCGGCCAAAGCGCAGACATGCTGCGCGGCCATGCCCGCGCCTATGACGCCAGCCCGACGATGCTGCGAATTGTCACCAGCACGGTGGTGCTGGCCACGCTGGCCGCCGTCGCCAGCGAAATCCGCGCGATGGGCAATCCGCTGACGCTGGCGCTGGTCATCGCCACGCTGCCGCTCGCCTGGCTGTTCGCCAATACCGTCTATGCGCTGCATTATGCCGATCTCTATTACCGGCCCGGCGATGACGGGCAGGATCAGGGCGGCATCCATTTCCCCGGCCGGCAGGAACCGATTTACTGGGACTTTGTCTATTTCAGCTTCACGCTCGGCATGACCTTTCAGACCAGCGATACCGAAATCACCACCAGCGCGATGCGCCGCGTCGTCATCGGCCAGTGCGTGGCGGCGTTCGGCTTCAACATCGGCGTGCTGGCCTTTTCGATCAACGTGCTGGGCCAAGTGGGGTAGGGGCTGGACGGCACCGAAACGGAACGCCAGAAACCATGGCAAACCACATCGCAAAGGGGTGTCCATGGTCCGTGTCCTGCCGATTGTCGCGCTGCTGCTTGCCGCGCCTGCTGCCGCTGAAAACACCCGGCCGCAGCCGCAGCCCGTGGTCGATACCATTCCGGCCGCACAGGACCGGCCCTATCCCGGCACGATCAAGCTGGAAATCGACGCGACCGACACGCGGCAGGGCGTGTTCCGCGCGCGCGAGATCATTCCGGTGGCCCGCGCCGGGCACATGGTGCTGCTGTTCCCCAAATGGCTGCCCGGCAATCATTCGACCACCGGGCAGATCGAAAAGCTGACCGGACTTGCGATCCGCGCCGGCGGCCGCGCCCTGCCCTGGCGGCGCGACCCGGTCGACATGGCCGCCTTCCATATCGAGGTGCCGCGCGGGGTGAGCGCGATCGAGGTGTCGCTGATGTTCGTCTCGGCGACCGAGGCCAATCAGGGCCGGGTGGTGATGACGCCCGAGATGATGAACCTGCAGTGGAATTCGATGAGCGTCTATCCGGCCGGCTATTTCACCCGCGGCATTCCGGTGGAGGCGGTGGTGACCTATCCGGAAGGGTGGACGGCGGCCTCGGCGGTGCCGGCGAAGCGCCAGGGCAACCGCTATGTCTATGACCGCACCGATTATGAGACGCTGGTTGATTCGCCGGTGTTCGCCGGGCGCCATTTCCGCGCCTTCCCGTTGAGCGACCGGGTGACGCTGAACGTCGTTGCCGATTCGGCGAAGGAGCTGGACGCCAGCCCCGAGGCGGTTGCCGCGCATCAGCGGCTGGTGACGCAGGCGGTAAAGCTGTTCGGCGCCGAACATTATGACCGCTACAATTTCCTGCTCGCCATTTCGTCTGAACTGGGCGGCATTGGCCTGGAACATCACCGCAGTTCCGAAAATGGGGTGGGGCCGGGCTATTTCAGCGACTGGGCGTCGAGCGCGCCGGCGCGCGGGCTGCTGCCGCACGAATTCACCCACAGCTGGAACGGCAAGTTCCGGCGCGGCGCCGACCTGTTCACCCCCGATTATCGCCAGCCGATGCGCAATTCGCTGCTCTGGGTCTATGAAGGACAGACGCAGTTCTGGGGGCTGGTGCTGGGCGCGCGCTCGGGCCTGCTCAGCAAGCAGGACACGCTCGATGCCTATGCGATGATCGCCGCCGGGCTGGAGGCGGCGCCGGGGCGCCAGTGGCGGCCGCTGGGCGACACCACCAACGATCCGATCATTGCCTATCGCCGGCCCAAGCCCTGGTCGAGCTGGCAGCGCAGCGAGGATTATTACAACGAAGGCCTGCTGGTGTGGATGGAGGTCGATTCGATCCTGCGCCGCGAATCGAAGGGCACGAAATCGATGGACGATTTCGCCCGCGCCTTTTTCGGCATCAATAATGGCGACTGGGGCACGGTGACCTACAGCTTCGACGATGTGGTGAAGACGCTCAGCACCCTCCAGCCCTATGACTGGGCCGGGCTGCTCACCCGGCGGCTGACCGAAACCGGAGCGCCGGCGCCGCTTAAAGGTTTTGAGGGCAATGGCTACCGGCTGGTCTTCACCGACACGCCCAGCCCCTATTTCCGGCTGAACGAGCGCGAGCGGCGGATCACCGACCTCACCTATTCGATCGGGCTGGTGGTGGGCGCCGGCGGCAATGTGTCGAGCGTGCTGTGGGGCGGCCCGGCGTTCAAGGCGGGAATGGACGTGGGCGACGACCTGATCTCGGTCAACGGCTATGCCTATAGCCCGGAACGGCTGAAGGAAGCGATTGTCGCGGCGAAGGCAGGCACGCCGATCACACTCACCACGCGCAAGGGCGAGCGGGTCGAGCAGTTCAGCATCGACTATCGCGCGGGGCTGCGCTATCCGCGCCTCGAAAAGATCGGGGCGGGCGAGGCCGGGCTCGATCTGCTGCTCGCACCAAAGTAACGGGCGCGGTCGCTTCCGGCCGCCCCACAAGCATGTGAAGGACGGACCAAATGCGCATCGACATGGTGCCGGTCGGCGACGACCCGCCCAACAGCCTCAACGTCATCATCGAAGTGCCGGTCGGCGGCGAGCCGGTGAAATATGAGTTCGACAAGAAATCGGGCGCGCTGTTCGTCGACCGCATCCTGCACACGCCGATGCGCTATCCGGCCAATTACGGCTTCGTGCCGCACACGCTGTCGCCCGATGGCGATCCGCTCGACGCGCTGGTGATCGCGCGCTCGCCCTTCGTGCCGGGCTGCATCGTGCGCGCGCGGCCGATCGGCGTGCTCAACCTGGAAGACGAGCATGGCGGCGACGAAAAGCTGATCTGCGTGCCGGTGGACACCACTTTCCCTTATTATTCGGACGTGGGTGAGCGCACCGATCTGCCCTCGATCGTGCTGCAGCAGATCGAGCATTTCTTCACCCATTACAAAGACCTGGAAGCCGAAAAATGGGTCCGCGTCGGCAAATGGGGCGACGCGGCCGAAGCACGCCGGATCGTGATCGAAGCGATCGAACGCGAGCAGGCGGCGAAGGCGACGGCGTAAGCACACGGCATCCCTCTCCTTCGGGTGAGGGGGCTTGAGGTTCGAACACCGTTCGGGTCGCACGCAATCGAGACACGCAGCGCCGCGCTTGGCATCGCGTCCCTCGACTGTGCTCGGGACAAACGGAGTTCGCGTCGGCGGGACAGGTTCTGGCGCGATTGGTGACCAGCCAGACCCGTCGCCCCGGCCTTGAGCCGGGGCTAGGCTGACTTGCCGCAGACCAAAAAGAAGCCCAGCCCCGGCTCAGGGGCCGGGGCGACGGGTTGCGATGACGCCCGGCGTCATCCCCCCCGCTTCGGGCGCTTTGCAGCCGCCGCGCGCTGCCCGGCCGCCACCGCCAGCGCGGCCCAGTGGCGCATCGCGTCGGCATCGTCATACACATCGTCGGGGGCACGGCGGTAGCGCATCACCGCCACCTGGCCATCGGCCTTGGTGAAGCTGAACCGCTCGGCGCCGATCGCGTCCCAGTCCGCGTCGCTCTCGGCATCCGCCTTGAACCACAGCGCATCGCCGTCGACCAGGGCAAAGATCGTGCCGTCGAGATAGAGCGCCGCACCACCCATCATCGGCCGGTGGCTGACATCGCCGAGCGGCGCCAGCGCTTCCGCCACCCAGCCGACCAGGCCGGCATCGAACGCCATCAGCCGCCCTCCGCCAGCCGCGCCAGCGCCGCGCCCGAAACGCGGCAGGTGCGCCATTCCTCCATGATTTCCGCGCCCATCGCGGTGTAGAAATCGATCGCCGGGGTGTTCCACGTCAGCACCTGCCATTCGAAGCGCGCGCAGCCGCGCTCGACCGCGATCTTCGCCAGCGCCTTCAGCAGCGCCTTGCCCATGCCCGCGCCGCGCGCTTCCGGCGTTACATACAGGTCTTCCAGATACAGGCCGCGCCACCCGGTCCAGGTGGAGAAATTGTGGAAGTAGAGCGCCATGCCGACGGCCACGCCGTCCATTTCGGCGATCAGCGCCTCGGCCGACGGCGGCGTGGCGCCGAGCGCGGCGGCCAGCATCGCTTCGTCCGCCACCACCTTGTCGAGCGCGCGCTCATACTCGGCCAGCTCGCGCACGAAGCGCAGGATCAGCCCGGCATCGGCAGCGGTTGCCGCGCGGATCATGCCGCCGCCTCCGTCATCGGCGCCGGCGTGCTGGTGCCGCGCACCGCAATCGCGCAGCCGCCGACGATCAGCACCGCGCCGGCCACAGTGAACAGCGACACCGCCTCGCCAAACACCAGATAGCCCAGGATCGCGGCCCAGATGAACGCGGTATATTCCACCATCGAGAGCAATTGCGCCTCCGCATGGGCATAGGCCCAGGCCATCAGAAAGGCGGAGAGCGAACCGATCGCCGCCGCCACCACCACCCAGGGCAGCTGGGCCATGCTGGGCGCCACCGCCAGCCATGGCGCACCTAGCAGCAACGCCGCGCCCAGCACCACGCTGGTGAAGAAGGTCACCTCCAGCGGCGAGGCGGCCTGCGCCTGCTGGCGCAGCAGGATGAGGCTGTACGCATAGAGGATCGACGCCAGCACCACCGCGCCCGAGCCCAGCCACAGCGCCTCGCCCCCGCCGCCACGCACCTGGCCCGCCGCGATCATCAGCACGCCGCCGCTTGCCGCCAGCGAACCGATCACGGCGCCGCGCCCCACTTGCTCGCCCAGCAGCGCCCCTGCCAGGAACAGCGCGATCAGCGGCGCAAGGAACGTCAGCGCCACCGCCTGCGCCATCGGCACATGCACCAGCCCCCAGAAGAACAGCAGCACCGACCCCCCGGTCACCAGCCCGCGCGCGACATGGAGCTTCAGCGCCGCCGGCCCCGGCCAGCGCTGGCGCCGGGCGAGGAAGATCGCGCCGGTCAGCACCACCCCCGCGATCGAGCGCCACAGCAGCGCGCTGTACGCGCCGCTTTCGATCGACAGCGCCTTCATCACCGCATCCATCACCGAATAGGTGGCGATGCCGGTGCAGCCGGCGGCAAAGGCAAGCATGGGGGAAACCGAAGCGCGACTCACGCCGCCATCGCTACACCGCGCCGGCAGCGGGCGCCACCATGCGCCGGGCTCAGCGCAGGCGCATCGTATCGCCTTCTATCGAGACGCTGCGCAGCTCGCGCAGATAGCTGTGGCCGAGCAACGACAGGCTGCTCCCCTCCAGCACCACCGCGCCCACCCGCTGCGCGCGCTTGCCGTCGAGCGAGAGCTGGTCGATCGTCACCCGCTGGCCGCGCACCTCGCCGGCGGCGCCCTGCCCGATAACCGTGAACAGCGCGGGGTCGAACGCGATGCCGGCGCGCTGGGCATCTTCCTGCGTCAGCGCGACGGTGTCGGCGCCGGTATCGACCAGAAAGCGCACCGGCTGCCCGTTTACTTCGGCGGTGGCGACGAAATGGCCGTCCTGGCGCTCGATCACGGTTTCCTGCGGCGGCTCGGGCGGGCGCTGCCGCAGCACCGCCGTTGTGGCGGGCGCGGCTGCAACCGGGGCGGGCGGCTGAACCGGCATCAGAAAGCCGATTGCCATCCCCAAAATCACCACTGCCAGCATCGCGAAGCGCATGGCCGGGTTCTTAGCGGCGCCGGGTAAGATCGACCCTAACCGAGATGGAAAACAAATTGTGTATGTGCGTCAATCGCCGCCGGCCAGCTTTAACCCGACAATGCACAGCACCAGCCCGACCAGCAGCGCCACGCGCACCACCGTCAGCGTCTCCGCCCCGGTGGCGACCCCAACCAGCACGGTGCCGATCGCTCCGATCCCCACCCACACGGCATAGGCAGTGCCCAGCGGAATGGTTTTCGCTGCGTGTTCCAGCAAGCCGAAGCTCAGCACCGCGCACACCAGAAACCCGGCATTCCAGCCAAGGTTGCGCATCCCGTCAGTGTAGCGCAGGCAGGTGGTGAAGCCGACCTCGAACAGGCCGGCCAGCACCAGCAGCAGCCAGGCCACGCCTATTCCGCCGCCACCGCCGCCTTCGCGTCTTCCGCCGCGGCAAGCTCGGCCGCCTTTTTCTCGACCAGGTCGACGATATGGTCGATCATGTCGGCGCTTTCGACGGTGTGATCGGTGACGCCCGACAGATAGACCATATGCTTGCCATTGCCGCCGCCGGTCAGGCCGATATCGGTTTCGCGCGCCTCGCCGGGGCCGTTCACCACGCAGCCCAGCACGCTGAGCGACATCGGCGTGCGGATGTGCTGCAGCCGCTCTTCCAGCGTCTGCACCGTGCGGATCACGTCAAAGCCCTGGCGCGCACAGCTGGGGCAGCTGACGACGCGGACACCGCGATTGCGGATGCCCAGGCTCTTCAAGATTTCAAAGCCGACGCGAACTTCGTCTTCCGGCTCGGCCGAGAGCGAGACGCGGATCGTGTCGCCGATGCCGAACCACAACAGCGAGCCGATGCCGATCGCCGATTTCACCGTGCCGCCGACAAAGCCGCCCGCCTCGGTAATCCCCAGATGCAGCGGGCAATCGACTGCTTCGGCCAGCTGCTGATAGGCGGCAACCGCAAGGAACACGTCGGACGCCTTCACCGCCACCTTATATTCGTGGAAATCATTGTCCTGCAGCAGCTTGATATGGTCGAGCGCGGATTCGACCAGCGCCTCCGGGCAGGGCTCGCCATATTTTTCGAGCAGATCCTTTTCCAGACTGCCGGCATTCACGCCGATGCGGATCGCGCAGCCATTGGCCTTGGCCGCCTGAACCACTTCCTTCACCCGGTCGGCCGAGCCGATATTGCCCGGGTTGATGCGCAGGCAGGCCGCGCCTGCATCCGCTGCTTCCAGCGCGCGCTTATAGTGGAAATGGATGTCGGCGACGATCGGCACGCGCGCCGCGCGGGCAATCTGCTTGAAGGCCTGGGTCGATTCGACATCGGGGCACGACACCCGGATGATGTCGGCGCCGGCTTCCTCGCACCGGCGGATCTGGTCGAGCGTCGCCTTCGCGTCGGAGGTGGGCGTGTTGGTCATCGTCTGAACGGTAACCGGCGCATCGCCGCCGACCGGCACACTGCCGACCATGATCTGGCGGCATTTGCGGCGTTGAATGTCGCGCCACGGGCGAACGGACATGATTGCTATCCTTCAATGTTGCGTTTGCGCGCAGATATAGCGTTGCATCGCGGGCGCGTCGATACGATAGCGCCGCAGCCGTGCGCAGGGTGCGGCAGGAGCAGTGATTTGGCCCGTCATTACGGCATGGACTGGCTGCGCATCGGCGCGTTTGGCCTGCTGATCTTCTATCATATCGGCATGGTGTTCGTGCCCTGGGCCTATCACGCCAAGACCGCGCACCCCATCGACTGGGTCACCATCCCGATGCAGGCGCTGAACGCGTGGCGGCTGAGCCTGTTGTTCGTCGTGTCGGGCTATGCCAGCCGCGCGATCTTTGCGGGTGAGCCACATGCCGGCCGCTTCTTCTGGGGGCGCACCAAGCGGCTGGTGCCGCCGGTGCTGTTCGCGATGGCGGTGATCAACCCGCTCCAGCCCTGGGTGGAGCTGACCACCCAGCACGGCTATACCCATGATTTCCGGTATTTTCTGGCTAACGACTATTTCCACATCCACAAGATCAGCGGGATTTCGGTGCCGACCTGGCAGCATCTGTGGTTCGTCGTCTATCTGTTCGTCTATACCGCGCTGCTGAGCGTCGCGCTGGCGGTGCTGCCGGCGCGGGCGCGCGCCGGGGTGAGCCGGGCGGCGGGCTGGGTGCTGTCTGGCCCGCTGGTCATTCTGGTGCCGGTGGCGCTGCTGGTCGGCAATTGGGCCTGGAGTTTCCCCGGCGTTGCCGAAACGCATGACCTGTTCAACGATCTGCCCGCGCACCGCCTCTATCTGCCGATGTTCCTGTTCGGCTTTCTACTGCGCGAAAGTGCGCCGGTCTGGGCGGCGATCCGGCGCTGGTGGCGCGTCGCCGCCATGCTGGCAGGCGTCGCTTATGGCATCGTCGCGACGGTGGAGGCGATCTACCTCAAGAGCCAGATCCCGCTCGATCATTATTTCTGGTTCGGCATGGTGCGCGCGGTGCAGTCCTGGTGCTCGGTGGTGGCGCTGCTGGGCGTTGCCGACCGCTATCTGAACCATGATGCGCCGGGCCGCGCGATGCTGAACGAGGCGGTGTTTCCCTTCTACATCATCCACCAGACGATCATCGTCGGCGTGGCGGGCGCGCTGCTGGGGGCGGGGATCGGCCCGCTCGCCGAATTCGCGGTGCTGCTGGCGACAACGACGGCGGGCTGCTGGCTGTTCTACCGCCTCGGGCGCGAGATCGTGCCGCTCAGGCCGCTGATCGGGCTCAGGCTTTCCAAAGCGCCGCGCCCTGCTAGACCGCGCGTCGCGGCGTGACCGGGCGGGCTGAAGGGAGCGAGTCGATGTGGACGCTGATGGTGCATGGCGGCGCTGGCATCCTGCGCGCGGCCGACTATCCGGCGGATCAGGCGGCGGGTGCGCGCGCCGGGCTGAACGCCGCGCTGGCGGCGGGCGCGGCGGTGCTGCGCGGCGGTGGCCTGGCGCTCGACGCGGTCGAGGCGGCCGTGCGCGTGCTGGAGGACGACCCCCATTTCAATGCCGGGCGCGGCGCGGTGCTGAGCTATGACGGCTGCGTCTGCCTGGACGCGGCGATCATGGACGGGCGCGGGCGGCAGGCCGGCGCGGTGGCCGGTGTCGGCGGCACGAAGAACCCGGTCAGCCTGGCCCGGCGGGTGATGGAACAGACGCCGCATGTGCTGCTGAGCGGCAGCGGCGCCGACCAGTTTTCGCGCGAGCAGGCGCTGGAACAGGCGGGCGAAGACTGGTTCGCCACCCCCGAACGCCGCCGCCAGCTGGCCGAGCTGCGCGCCCGGGTCGATGGCTGGTTCGATGCCGAGATGAAATATGGTACGGTCGGCGCGGTTGCCGCCGATGCGCATGGCCATGTCGCCGCTGCCACCTCCACCGGCGGGGTGACCGGCAAGCGCTGGGGCCGGATCGGCGACACGCCGCTGATCGGCGCGGGCACCTATGCCGATGATCGCGCCTGCGCGGTCTCTGCCACCGGCTCGGGCGAGTTCTTCATCCGCGCGGGCGTGGGGCACGAAATTGCCGCACGACTCCGGCTGGGCGAGCAGAGCATCGAAGCCGCGGTGGCCGATGTGCTGGGCGATGTGCAGGCGCTGGGCGGCACCGGCGGGGTGATCGTGGCGGCGCCCGGCGGCCGCGCGCACTGGGCCTTTACCACGCCCGGCATGTTCCGGGGGCGCATCAGCGCCGACAGCCCGGCGCATGTCGGCATTTTCGGACCGGAGGATGACGCATGATCCGCCCCCTGCTCGCGCTGCTGCTGCTGGCCACTTCGGCCCCTGCGCTGGCGTACGGCCAATATGGCCATAACAGCGTGGCGCAGATCGCGCTGAAGAACGTCTCCGCCAAAACGCGCGCGCGCGTGCTCGCGCTGGTGCGCCAGGCCGCCGCCGTCGACACGCCCGACTGCGCGACCAAGACGCTTAACGATCTGAGCGTGTGGCCCGATTGCGTGCGCGCCCGCTATAAAGAGCGTTATGACTATGCCAGCCCCTGGCATTATCAGACGCTCGACGTGTGCGGCATGTTCGACCTGGCCGCCGCCTGCCGCGACGACAATTGCGTCTCCGCCCAGATCGACCGCGACGTAAAGCTGCTGCAGGACCGGCGCCTGCCGGTGAAGCAGCGGGCGGAGGCGCTCGCTTTCCTCGTCCATTTCGTCGGCGATCTGCACATGCCGCTGCATTCGGGCTCGCACAACGACCAGGGCGGCAATGCGATCAAGGCCGCCTATGGCAGCTATGCGCCCGACCGGCTGAACCTGCACGGCATCTGGGACGGGGTGCTGGCCGAGCGCGCGATTACCGAAGGGCCGAACCTGGTCCGCCGCTATCCGCGCGCCGAAGCGCGGGCCGTGGCCGCCGGCACCACGGCCGACTGGAGCCACGAAAGCTATGAGATTGCGAAAAACTTCGTCTATCCGAGTTCGCTGGGCGAAGGCTTTTGCGCACGGCCCACGCCGACCGAGCGGGTGACGCTGAACGAGGCCGCGATCGAGGCGGCGGTGCCGGTGCAGCGGCTGCAGATCAAGCGCGCAGGGCTGCGGCTTGCACGGCTGCTCGATCAGGCGTTTGGGTAGGGTGTAAGCGCCGCACAAACCCGTCGCCCCGGCCTTGAGCCGGGGCTAGGCTGCCTTGCGGCTGCAGAAAAAGAAGCCAAGCCCCGGCTCGGGGGCCGGGGCGACGGAAAGTTTCGTAATTGCAATCAA
Source organism: Sphingomonas sp. (assembly GCF_019746015.1). Taxonomy (GTDB): domain Bacteria; phylum Pseudomonadota; class Alphaproteobacteria; order Sphingomonadales; family Sphingomonadaceae; genus Sphingomonas. The sequence continues at coordinate 21,108 of NZ_JAIESM010000091.1, forward strand.
CCCTAACGCGCCTGCCGCACGAAATCGGCGATCGCCGGCACCAGAGCCGGGTCGAGCGGCAGCGCGGGGTCGCGATAGGCGGCGATGTTGCTGTCGCGCGTCGGGCCGACCGGCTTCAGCACATGGTTTGCCTGGGGCAGCAGCACCAGCCGCGCCGCCGGTTGCGCCGCCGCCAGCGCGCGCGCGTCGCCCTCGCTCACCTGCAGGTCGCGCCCGCCCTGGACGATCAGCACCGGCGCGGTGACGCGGGCGATTTCGGCCGCCGGGTCCTGCGCGAGCAGGTTGATCCAATAGCCCTGCAGCGCAGGGTTGAAGAGCTGCTGCACGGCGGGGTGCTGCCCCTCCACATCCACGCGCTGCCCGGCCTCCAGCTTGGTGAGCGCCGCTTCGGCCTGGGGCAGCAGCAGCGCATTGGCCGGGTTGGCGCGCAGCTGGTCGCGGATCACCAGCCCCATCCGGCGGCCCGGTGTTGCCAGCAGGATCAGCCCGCAAATCTCGGGCGCAGGGCTTGCCATCGCGGCGAGCGCGACCAGCCCGCCCTCGCTATGGCCGGCGATCCAGGCGCATTTGCGCCCCGTCGCCCGTGCCGCCGCCCCGGCCCAGGCGCGCGCGTCAGCCGCATAATCGGCAATCGTCACCGCATTGGGATCGGGGATGGCGGCCGCGCTGCCGAACAGGCCGCGCTTGTCGATGCGCACGCTGGCGATGCCGCGCGCGGCCAGCCCCTCGGCCAGCAGCTTGTAGGGCTGGGCGCGGATGCCGCCCGGCGGGTTGTTGCCATCGCGGTCAGTGGGGCCGGAGCCGGGAATGATCACCACCACGGCCGCCGCGCCCGGCGGGGCGAGCAAGGTGCCGGCGAGCGGCGCGCGGGGGCCGGGAACGGTAAGCACCGTCTCGGCCGGGCCGGCGCCGGCCGGGGCCTGCGCGGCGGCAGGTGCGGCAATCAACAGGGCGGCGGCTGACAGGAACCTCATCATTGCCTTGTCCCTCCTTGGGGTGCTTCCTTGGGTGGGCGGCCGCGCCGGGTCGGAACGGGCGCCGCCAGTTTCACGCCGCGCCGGGCCAGCGCCTCGCGCAGCAGCACTTCGATCTGGGCATTCACGCTGCGCAGGTCGCCCGTCGCCGTCCGCTCGACCGCGGCGTGGAGCAGCGGATCGAGGCGAAGCGGGAAGGGTTTGCGCGCATTCGACATCGGGCATTACTGGTAGAGCGAGCCGGTATTGACGACGGGCTGGGTATCACGCTCGCCGCACAGCACCACCATCAGGTTGGAGACCATCGCCGCGCGGCGCTCGTCATCCAGCTCGACGACATTCTTGGCCGACAGCATGTCGAGCGCCATCTCGACCATGCCGACCGCGCCCTCGACCAACGTCTTGCGCGCGGCGACCACGGCTTCCGCCTGTTGCCGGCGCAGCATCGCGCCTGCGATTTCCTGCGCATAGGCCAGATGGGTGAAGCCGCATTCGTCAACCGTGATGCCGGCAATCGCCAGCCGCTTCATCAGCTCGTCGCGCAGCTCGGCACCCACCTGGTCGTGGTTGCCGCGCAGGGTCACCTCGTGATGCTCGAAATCGTCATAGGGATAGCGCGCGCCAATCGTACGCACTGCCGCCTCAATCTGCACCACGACGAACGCCTTGTAATCGTCGATATCGAACAGCGCCTGTGCGGTGTCGGTCACGCGCCACACCACCTGCGCGGCAATCTCGATCGGGTTGCCGCGCAGATCGTTGACCTTGATCTTGTCCGAAATCAGGTTGTTCGCGCGCAGCGAAATCTTCTTCTTCGAATACCAGGGCAGCACCCAGCGCAGCCCGGCAGTGCGATCGGTGCCCTGATAGGTGCCGAACAGCTGGATCGCCGCCGCTTCATTGGGGTTGATGAGATAAAAGCCCGAAATCACCATCACGAAGCCGAACAGCGCGAGCGCCGCGACAATCAGCGCCAGCGGGCCGACCATGTCATTGGCCACGAGCAGCACAATCGCGCCCGCCACCAGCATCAGGACCAGCGCGGTAAACAGCATCGCATAGCCGCTGCTGGTCGCCGCGCGCGCTTCGCGGCTGGCATTGAGCGCGGCAGGACGAGACGAATCAGTCATCAAGGTCACTCCCTAATTATGATATCATATTTATATCATTTTGTGGCGGATGCAAGGGGCGTGGGCGGGGATGTCAACCTGATCCGTCGCCCCGGCCTTGAGCCGGGGCCAGGCTGCCTTGCGTCGGCCGAAGAAGAAGCCAAGCCCCGGCTCGGGGGCCGGGGCGACGTGGTGCTTTGCCCCGCCCCGCCCCATGAAAAAGGGGGGCAGCGGTGGTCGCCGCTACCCCCCGTGATGCCTGCCGCGTGCACCTTCAGTTGATGACGATCGTCACCGCGCGGCGGTTCTGCGCCCAGCTTGCCTCGTCCGAGCCCAGCGCCAGCGGGCGTTCCTTGCCATAGCTGATCGTCGTCATCCGCGCGGGGTCGATGCCCTTGGCCGACAGATAATTTTTGGCGGCATTGGCGCGCCGGTCGCCCAGCGCCAGATTATATTCGCGGGTGCCGCGTTCGTCGCAATGCCCCTCGATCGTCGCACGCACCTGCGGATAGCGGGCCAGCCACGCCGCCTGGCTGTCCAGCGTCGCGCGCGACTCGTCGTCAATGTCATATTTGTCGAGCGCGAAGCGGATCGTGTCGCTGGTGACCGAGCGCTTGAAATCCTCGGCCGATCCCGGGCGGATGCTGTCGCCCTGGGGTGCGCTGGTCTGCGGCCGGGCCGGTTCGGCATAGGTCGGCACCGGCGCCCGGTCTTCGGGCTTTTTGGTTGCGCACGCGCCGGTCGCCAGCAGCGCGGCGGTGATCATCAGCTTGGTCGTCAGCTTGGCCATTACCATTCTCCTTGAACCAGCGCCGGCCGTGGCGCGCACCTGTCAGGGCCGAAGCGGCCCCCAGCTCGGGTCCGACCCGTCGAGCGGAGTCGGCAATTTGCGCAGGTTAACCCCGGTCAGGTCCACCGACCACAGGTCGGCGCGGCCGGAGCTGCCCTGATAATAGCGGAAGAACATCAGCACCCGGCCATTGGGCGACCAGGTGGGGCCTTCATCCTGCCAGTCATCGGTCAGCAATTTCTCGCCGCCGCCCGACGGCGTCATCACGCCGATGCGGAAATTGCCGGCAATGCGGGTAAAGGCGATCAGGTCGCCGCGCGGGCTCCACGCCGGGGTCGCATAGCGGCCGCCGCCAAAGCTGATGCGGCGCGGGTTCGATCCGTCGGCGTTCATCACATAGAGCTGCTGGCTGCCCGACCGGTCGCTTTCGAACACGATGCGGCTGCCATCGGGCGAATAGCTGCCGCCGGTGTCGATGCCAGGCGCATTGGTCAGCCGCTGCGCCGCGCCGCCGGCAACCGGCACGCGGTAAATGTCGGTATTGCCGGCCACCGCCATCGAGAACAGGATATAGCGGCCATCGGGCGAGAAGCGCGGCGCGAAGGTGAGGCTGGCATTTTCCGCGATCAGCCGCTGCCGCCCGCTGCCCAGATCATAGACGTACACACGCGGCCGGTCGTCGACATAGCTCATATAGACGATCGACTGCTGGCTGGGGGCAAAGCGCGGGGTCAGCACGATCGACTGGCCGTTGGTCAGGAAGCGGTGCTCGGCGCCGTCCTGGTCCATGATCGCCAGCCGCTTGATGCGGCGCCCCTTCGGCCCGGTTTCGGAGACATAGACGACGCGGCTGTCGAAATAGGGGCCTTCGCCGGTCAGCCGGGTATAAATGGTGTCGGCGCATTTGTGCGCGGCGCGGCGCCAGTCGGCCGGCGAGACGACAAAGCCCTGGCGCGCCAGCTCGGTGCGCGCCGACACGTCGTACAGGTAACAGCCCACCGTCAGCGTGCCATCGCCATTGGCGCGGACAAAGCCCTGCACCAGTGCCTGTGCGCCGGTGCCGCCCCAATAATCGAACTGGGGGGCGGCCACCTCGTCAAAGGCCACCGGCTTCAGCCGGTCGGCGCCGAGCGGGGTGAACAGCCCGCTATTCTTCAGGTCCGCCGTCATCACCTGCGCGAGCTTATAGCCCAGCTCGTCGGTGGAGCCGGCCGCCGTCGCGACGCTCGCCGCCGCCGGCAGGGTGGGAATGGCGATGGGGAGAGGGGCGGAGACGCCGCCGGTGACCGACACTTCGAGCGGCGGCGGCTGCTGGCCCGGGGGCACCGTGCCGGGCTGGCCGGGCTGGGGAGTTTGCGCCGGCGGCTGCGCGCTTTGCGGGCGCGCGATCAGCGGCGCCGCCACCAGCGCCGCGATTGCCCCCATCATCCAGCCTGTCGATCTGCGCATCACCCTCACCGTAACTGCCAGTTATAATTGATGTTGCTCCAGCCGCCATTGGCCGTCTGGTAAAATTCGGGCGGCAACTGGAGCGGCGAACACCCCTTGAACGCGGCAACGCCCAGATCGATCACGCGGCGCCGGTAACGCTCATTATCATCATCAACGCCCGACTGGCGCACAACCGTCGGATCGGCGGCCAGCGAGCCGTCGCGGTTGAGGCGCAGGTTGAGCGTGGTGACGATCTGGTTGGCGCCCGGCCCCGGGTTCACCTGCCGGTCGGCACAGGGCTGAATCTGGCGGCGGATCGCATCCTGAATGCCGGCGAGCGCCTTCGGGTCGATCACGGCCGCGCGCGGCACCACCGCCTTGCCGGGCGCGGGGCGGTCGATCAGCCCTTCGAGCGCCTCTGCACTGACAATCGCGCCGCGCGGCGTCGGGCGGGTGGCGGTGGCGCTGCGCCCGGCCCCCGGCTTCGCGGGCGGCGTGGTGGCGGGCGCGGCCGCGCGCGGCGCCGGCTTCGCAGGCAGCGCCTCCTTGGCGAGCGCGGTGGGTTTGGGCGGCTTGGGGAGCGCCACCTCGGCCGGCTTGGCGCTGGCGGCGGGGGCCGGCCGGGGCGCCGGTGTCGGTGCGGGTTCGGGCGGGGTCGGCGCGGGCGCAGGGGCGGCTGCCTTTTCGGTCGGTCCATCCTCCGGCGCTTTCGAGGGCGCAGGCTCCTCCACCGTCGCCGGTGCCGTCGCGCGCAGCCCGACCTCATCGACCAGCGACACATCAACCGGCGTGACCGG
>NZ_JAIESM010000054.1 GCF_019746015.1 Sphingomonas sp.
TTACCGCTTCCCCAGCTATGCGGTCGACCATCATGTCGCCGAGATCGGCGTGCCGACCGGCCATTGGCGATCCGGCGCACACAGCTACACCGCCTTTTTCACCGAGTGCTTTCTCGACGAGCTGGCCCATGTCGCCCAGTCGGAGCCGCTGTCGTTCCGCGTCGGCATTACCGGCGAGCCGCGGCTGGTGCGCTGCCTGTCGACCGCCGCCGCGCTTGGCGGCTGGGAGGGCGGGGTGCCGGGCAGCGGCCAGGGCATTGCCTGCCACTCGTTCCGGGGCAGCCACATCGCGGTGCTGGCCGAGGCGCATTTCGAGGACGGCCAGCGCCCGCAGGTCGACCGGCTGGTCGCCGCCGTCGATTGCGGGCGCCAGATCAATCCCGAACTGGTGCTGCAGCAGATCGAGGGCGGGCTGATCTTCGGGCTGGCCGCCGCACTGGGCGGCGCGGTGCGCTTCGAGCGGGGCCGGCCGGTGCCGACCCGGCTGGGCCAGCTGGGCCTGCCGCTGCTCGCCGACATTCCCGACATCACCGTCGAGCTGATCCGCAGCGAGGCCGACCCCGGCGGCGTGAGCGAGCTGGCGGTGCCGCCGGTGGCCCCCGCCATCGCCAACGCGCTTCAGGCAGCAGCGGGCTTTCGCTTGCGCACACTTCCCTTTACGGGCGGCGCATGACGCTCCCGCCAGACCATCCCCCCGTTGCCGCGCGCCAGATCGGGGTGCTGCTGATCAATCTCGGCACGCCCGACGCGCCCGATACCCGGTCAGTGCGCGCGTACCTGCGCGAATTCCTGTCGGACCGGCGGGTGGTGGAGATCCCCGCATTCATCTGGCAGCCGGTGCTGCGCGGTTTCATCCTCAACACCCGGCCACAGAAATCGGCGGCGAATTACCGCAAAGTATGGGGCCCGGAAGGGTCGCCGCTCGCCGCCATCACCCGGCGCCAGGCGCTGGCGCTGCAGGACATGCTGGGGCCGACCGTGAAGGTGGACTGGGCGATGCGCTATGGCAGCCCGTCGATCGAGCAGGCGATGCGCGCGATGATCGAGGCGGGGTGCGACCGCATTCTGCTCGCCCCGCTCTATCCGCAATATTGCGCGGCGACCACCGCCACCGCCAATGACAAGGCGTTCGACCTGATGCGCGCGCTGCGCTGGCAGCCGGCGGTGCGCACCTTGCCGCCTTATTATGACGATCCCGGCCATATCGAGGCGCTGCGCGCGTCGATCACCCAGGGGCTGGCGGGGCTGGATTTCGCGCCCGATGCGATTGTCGTCAGCTTCCACGGCATGCCGCAGCGCACGCTGACCCTGGGCGATCCCTATCACTGCCAGTGCCAGAAGACCGGGCGGCTGCTGGGTGAGGCGCTGGGCCGGCCGGTGATCGTCTCGTTCCAGTCGCGATTCGGCTCGGCCAAATGGCTCGACCCGGCAACCGACGAAACGCTCGCCGCGCTGCCGGGCAAGGGCGTGAACAAGGTGGTGGTGGTCGCCCCCGGTTTTTCCGCCGATTGCCTGGAGACGCTGGAAGAAATCGCCATGGAAGGGCGCGAGACGTTTCACGAGGCGGGCGGCGGCGACTTTGCCTATCTGCCGTGCCTCAACGATTCGCCCATCGGCATGCAGATGCTGCGCGATCTGATCGTGCGCGAGCTTGAAGGTTGGTGGCGACCGGCCTAGCCTTCCGTTCCAGAACACATGAAGGAGAGGTTGCATGGCACGGGTCGCGGTGGTGACGGGCGGAACCAGAGGCATTGGCGAGGCGATCAGCCTGGCGTTGAAGGACGCCGGAATGACGGTGGCCGCCAACTATGCCGGCAATGAAGAGCGGGCGCGGGCCTTTACCGAGCGCACCGGCATCGCCGCCTATAAATGGGACGTCGCCGATTTCGACGCGTGCCAGGCCGGCTGCGCGCAGATCGCCGAGGAGCTGGGGCCGATCGACGTACTGGTGAACAATGCCGGCATCACCCGCGACGGCACGATGCTGAAAATGACCTATCAGGCGTGGAAGGAAGTGATCGACACCAATCTGGGCGGCTGCTTCAACATGGCCAAGGCCGTGTTTGCCGGCATGCGCGAGCGCAAATGGGGCCGCATCGTCAATATCGGGTCGATCAACGGCCAGGCCGGCCAATATGGCCAGGTCAACTATGCCGCTGCCAAATCGGGCATTCACGGCTTTACCAAGGCGCTGGCGCAGGAAGGCGCGAAGTTCAACGTTACGGTGAACGCAATCGCGCCGGGCTATATCGATACCGACATGGTGGCGGCGGTGCCGGCCGACGTGCTTGAAAAGATCGTCGCGAAAATTCCCGTCGGCCGGCTGGGTCAGGCGCAGGAAATCGCCCGCGCGGTGACCTTTCTGTGCTGTGACGAGGGCGGCTTCGTGACCGGCTCGACGCTCAGCATCAACGGCGGCCAGCACATGTATTGATCCACCAACTGGGAGACTGGCGCCCGGCTTTCGGCCAGACGCCAGTCCCCAACCCTCGTTACGCTACGCGAGGGAACTCACCAGCCTCCCTGCCAATTGCGCCGGCGGCACCCGTCCCGGTCGAGCTGACGCCCGGCCAGGCCACCCGCGACACCGCCAAGCACCGTGCCCAGGCCACGATTGCCGCGGCCCGCAATCACATTGCCCAGCACGCCGCCCACCACCGCGCCGGCAATCGTGCCGCCGGTGCCGTCGCAGCGGCGAAAGCCGGGGCCACGGTTCCAGCCATTATTGTTCCAGTTGTTGCCGTTCCACCCGCCATTGTTCCAGCCGCCATTGTTGAAACGGGGGTCGTTGCGGGGGTCGAACCGGGGATCGTAGCGGGGATCGCCGCCGTTCCAGCCGGCATTGTTGGCATAGGGATCGTACTGCTGCGCCACTGCGGGGGCCAGCGGGGCGAGCAGGCTCGCGCCGAGGGCGATGCCGACGCTTGCGAGCGAAAACTTCTTCATCATGGCCGTTTCTCCACCATCTGCGCGGGAAGGGACTGCCCCCTCTCGTCCATGAAGGCGTTGTACGATGCCCGCATTGATCCGCTCCTGAACGCGGCTGTTATCGATCGTTCATTTTTGGGGCCTTCCGCGCAGCGGCACGATGCGTAAGAGGCGCTATGCGTCTGTTCTGGTCGATCCTGTTCGTGCTGCTGTTCTGCCCGGCGTGGAGCGTGGTGCCGCCGGCGCGCCACCCCACCCCGGGCGTGCCCTTCGCGGCGGAACGGGTTTTCCTCTATCCCGGCCAGCCGGGCGAGCGGCGGCTGGGCGTGCTGCACTATGTGCGCGGCTATCGGCTGACCTCGCCCGACCGCGAATTTGGCGGCTTTTCCGCCATGCTGACCGACGGCCGGCACTTCACCCTTTTGGGCGATGGCGGCGACGGCGTCATCTTCACGCTGGGCGGCGACGGGGTGCCGCGCGCGCAGCGCTGGTTCAGCCTGCCCGCCGGGCCGGGCAGCGGCTGGGAAAAGCGCGACCGCGATTCCGAATCGCTGGTGCGCGACGGCGCCAGCGGCCGGCTGTGGGTGGGGTTTGAGAATTGGAACCAGATCTGGCGCTATGCCCCGGGCTTTGCACGGGCCGAGCGCCACGCCGCGCCGCCCGACATGGCCGGGTGGGACGAGAATCGCGGGGCGGAGGCGATGGTGCGCCTGCGCGACGGGCGCTTCATCATCTTCAACGAAACCGATGGCTGGCCGGGCCGCAAGGGGCGTGCAGGCCTGATCTTTGCCGGTGACCCGACCGAGGCGCCGCGTGCGGCGGCGCGCTTCACCTATCTGCCGCCGCCCGGGTTCAACCCGACCGACGCGACCGAGCTGCCCGATGGGCGGCTGATCCTGATCAATCGCCGTTTCTCGCTGCTCACCGGGTTCGACGCGGTGCTGACGCTGGTCGATCCGGACGCGATCCAGCCGGGCGCGGTGGTGGAGGGCGTAGTGCTGGCCCGATTCGTCGGCCACACCATCCGCGACAATTTCGAGGCGGTCGCGGCGGTTCAGGAGGCCGATGGCACGCATTTGTGGCTGGCGAGCGATGCCAACCAGCTGCCCATCGAGCAGAACCTGCTGCTGGAATTCCGGATCGACGAGGCGGAACTCGCGGCGACGCTCAAGGCGTCGCCTGTCCACCTTAAGCGGCAGTCGCTTGAGGCGCGCGCTTCTTCTCGATCTGACGCTTCAGCCGGCGGGCGCGCAGCGACAGCTGCTCGTCGGCGGCCTTGACCAGCCAGTTGTCGAGCCCGCCGACATGCTCCACCGAGCGCAGGCCGTGCGTCGATACGCGCAGCCGCACGCTGGTGCCCAGCGTATCCGACATCAGCGTGACGTTCTGCAGGTTGGGCAGAAAGGTCCGCTTGGTCTTGTTGTTCGCGTGGGAAACATTGTGACCCACTTGCCGGCCCTTGCCGGTCAGCTCGCAAATGCGCGACATTGCTTCAATTCCTGAGTGTTTTCGGCCAAGGCCCGGAAAGCGGCGCGGCATAAGCCGGATATGGGCTTTCGTCAACCGATTCCCTCGGGGCGATTCCCTTGGGCGCGACAAAGGGGCATAGCAGCGGCGATGTTTCCACTGCCCGATCCGATGCGCGCAGCGCTTGCCGCCGCTGCCGAGGCTGCCCGCGCCGGCGAAGTGCCGGTGGGCGCGGTCATCACCCGCGCCGGGCGGATCATCGCGACCGCCGCCAATGCGCCGCGCGCGCTGAACGACCCCACCGCCCATGCCGAGATGCTGGCCATCCGCCAGGCCGCCGCTGCGCTGGGCGATGACCGGCTGGACGGCTGCGACCTGTGGGTGACGCTGGAGCCGTGCGCGATGTGTGCCGGCGCGATTGCCCATGCCCGCATCGCCCGGCTTTATTACGGCGCCGACGATGCCAAGGGCGGCGCGGTGGCGCACGGCCCGCGCTTCTTCGCCCAGCCGACCTGCCACCACCGGCCGGAAATCTATGCCGGCATCGGCGAAGGGGAGGCGGCCGCCCTGCTGCGGGAGTTTTTCGCCGGCCGGCGGTGAGGTGGAACCTGTCGCGGCGCCGGCCCGCTCCGCCTCCCATCACCGGGCGTTGCCGAACCGGGGCGATCCCGGCTAAAGCATCGTTCAGACCATGATGCCCCCCTTTCCCTGGATCGATGTCGCGATCATCTTCGCGCTCATCCTGATCAACGCTGTCTTCGCGATGTCCGAACTCGCCATCGTTTCGGCGCGGCGGGCGCGGCTGGAGGCGATGTTGCGCGCCGGGGTGCGCGGCGCGCGCGCGGCGATCGCGCTGGCGGGCGATCCGGGCAAGCTGCTGTCCACCGTCCAGATCGGCATCACGCTCATCGGCGTGCTGGCCGGCGCCTATTCGGGGGCGAGCCTGGGCGCGCCGACGGCGGCGCGGCTGCGCGCGCTGGGGGTGGAGGGGGCGCTTGCCGAAACGCTGGGCTTTGCCATCGTCATCGGGCTGACCACTTTTGTCTCGCTGGTGGTGGGCGAACTGGTGCCCAAGCAGATCGCGCTGCGCAGCCCGGAGCCGATTGCAGTGGCGCTGGCAATGCCCATGCAATGGCTGTCAAAGGCCGCCGCGCCGATCGTGTGGCTGCTCGATTCGGCGACCGGCGCGCTGTTCTGGCTGTTGCGGCTGACCCGCGAATCGGACGATCACGTCACCGCGGAGGAGCTGCACCTGATCGTTGCCGAGGCCAGCAAATCGGGCGTCATCGAAGAGCATGAACGCTCGATCATTTCCGGCGTCGTCCGGCTTGCCGACCGGCCGGTGCGCGAGGTGATGACACCGCGCACCGACATCGAATGGATCGACGCGACGCTCGATGCCGATGGCGTGCGCCAGGCGCTGCTCGCCGCCAGCCACAGCCGGCTGCCGGTTGCGGAAGGATCGGTCGATGCGGTGATCGGCGTCGTCCAGGCGCGCGACGTGGCCGGCGCGCTGCTGCGCGGCCAGCCGATCGACATCCGCGCGTTGATGCGGCAGGCGCCGGTGGTGCTCGACCAGATCGACGCGATGGACGCGCTCGACGCGCTGCGCGCCGCCGAAGTGCCGATGGCGCTGATCCATGACGAATATGGCCATTTCGAAGGGATTGTGACGCCGGCCAATCTGCTCGCCTCGATCGCGGGCGAATTCGTGTCCGATGCCGACCCTGAGGAAGCCCCCGCCATCGTGGTGCGCGACGACGGCTCGCTGCTCGTCGCCGGGCAGGCCCCGGCCGACCTGTTGGCCGAGCGGATCGGCATCACCCTGCCCGACGACCGTGACTATGCGACCGTTGCCGGCCTGGCGCTCGCGGTGCTGAAGCACCTGCCCGGCGAGGGCGAAAGTTTTGTCGAGCAGGGCTGGCGGTTCGAGGTGGTCGACCTCGACGGACGGCGCATCGACAAGCTGCTGGTGCAGCCGGTTTGATTGATTCCCGGCACCGGCCCGCTCCCCCACCCGGCCACCCAACGGCAGTATTCTATGGGTGGCCGGGTGGGGGAGCGGGCCGGCGCCGCAACAACAAGACCAAAAACCTCTAACCGATATCCCGCCAGCCGATGTCGCGGCGGCAGAACCCGCCGGGCAGCGCGATCCGGTCGATCGCGGCATAGGCGCGGCGCTGCGCCTCGGCGGTGCTCGCCCCCAGCGCGGTGACGGCGAGCACGCGCCCGCCGCTTGCCACCAGCGCGTCGCCCTCGGCCCGGGTGCCGGCGTGGAAGACGATCGCGCCCGTCGCCTCCGCCGCCGCCACCCCGGTGATTTCGCCGCCGGTGGCGGGCGTTCCGGGATAGCCCGCCGCCGCCAGCACCACGGTGAGTGCCGTTTCATCGGCAAAGACCGGCGGGGGCGCCGCCGCCAGCTGCCCGGTGGCGGCGGCCAGCATCAGCGCGAGCAGATCGCTTTGCAGCCGGGGCATCAGCACCTGGCATTCGGGGTCGCCGAAGCGGACATTATATTCGATCAGCTGCGGCCCCTGATCGGTCAGCATCAGCCCGGCATAGAGAATGCCCGAAAAGGGCGTGCCGGCGGCGGCCATCGCGCGCAGCGTCGGCGCGACGATGGTGTCGATGGCGGCCGCCTCCAGCGCCGGGGTCAGCACTCGGGCGGGGCTATAGGCGCCCATGCCGCCGGTGTTGGGGCCGGTGTCGCCATCGCCCACGCGCTTATGGTCCTGCGCGGAGCCGAGCGGGACGATGGTGCTGCCGTCCGTCAGGATGAACAGGCTCGCCTCCGGCCCGGTCAGAAACGCCTCGATCACCGCGCTGCCGCCGGCATCGGCGAAGATCGCTGCGAGTGCGGCTTCCGCCTCGGCGCGGGTGGCGGCAATCGTCACGCCCTTGCCGGCGGCCAGGCCATCGGCCTTTACCACCACCGGCAGGCCGAACCGGTCGAGCGCGGCAAGGGCCGCATCCAGCGTGGCGGCATTCACGAAGGCGGCGGTCGGGATCGCCTCACGCGCGCACAATTGCTTGGTGAAGCCCTTCGATCCTTCCAGCCGCGCCGCCGCCGCGCTTGGCCCGAACACCGGCGTGCCGGCGGCGCGCAGGGCATCAGCAAGCCCCGCGACCAGTGGCGCCTCCGGCCCCACCACCACCAGGCCGATATCGTGCGCGGCGCAGAAGGCGATGACGGCATCATGGTCGGCCGGGTCGAGCGCCACGCAAAGCGCATGGTGCGCTATCCCCGGATTGCCCGGTGCCGCATAAAGCGTGGCCAGCAGCGGCGATTGCGCTAGCTTCCACGCCAGCGCATGCTCGCGGCCCCCGCCGCCAATCAACAGGACGTTCATGAGTGTCGACATGCCCCGGCTGGTAGCCGAGACCACCCCCGGCGACAACGCCGCGCCGCTGACCGTCTCCGAACTCTCCGGCCGTCTGAAACGGGTGGTGGAGGGGGCATTCGGCCATGTCCGGCTGCGGGGCGAGATTTCGGGTTATAAGCGGGCCGCCTCCGGCCATGCCTATCTGGCGCTGAAGGATGATGGCGCGCTGATCGACGCGGTGATCTGGAAGGGGTCGTTTTCATCGATCGCCTTTGCCCCGCAGGACGGGGTGGAAGTGATCGCCACCGGCCGGCTGACCACCTATCCCGGCCGCAGCAAATATCAGCTGGTGATCGAGCGGCTGGAACTGGCCGGCGAGGGCGCGCTGATGGCGCTGCTCGAAAAGCTGAAGGCAAAGCTTGCCGCCGAGGGGCTGTTCGCGCCCGAACGCAAGCGGCCGCTCCCCTTTCTGCCCGGGGTGATCGGCGTGGTCACCTCGCCCACGGGCGCGGTGATCCGCGACATTCTCCACCGCCTGGCAGACCGTTTCCCCAGCCATGTGCTGCTCTGGCCGGTGGCGGTGCAGGGGGAAGGGGCAGCGGCGCAGATTGCCGCTGCCGTGCGCGGGTTCGACGCGCTGCCGCCGGGCGGCGCGGTGCCCCGGCCCGACCTGGTCATCGTCGCGCGCGGCGGCGGCTCGATCGAGGATCTGTGGGCGTTCAACGAGGAAGTGGTGGTGCGCGCGATTGCCGCCTGCTCGATTCCGGTGATTTCAGCGGTCGGCCATGAGACCGACACGAGCCTTGCCGACCACGCCGCCGACCGCCGCGCGCCGACGCCGACGGCGGCCGCCGAAATGGCGGTGCCGGTGCGTGCCGAACTGATTGCGGCAGTGGACGGGATGGGCGTGCGCGCCGAACGCGCGACCCGGCGCCAGCTGGCGCGCGGGCAGGAACGGCTGGCGCTGATCGCGCGGCTGCTGCCCCGGCGCGACGCGCTGCTCGGCCCCCAGCGCCAGCGGCTCGACGAGGCCGGTGCCCGGCTCGACCGGGCGCTCGATGCGCGGGTGCTGCGCGCGCGCACCCAGGCGGATCGCGCCGCCGTGCTGCTGCGCCCGCAGCTGCTGGTGCGCCAGCTCGCCGCCGCGCGCGAACGGCTCGACCGGGTGGCGCGGCTGCTGGAGGCGGTCAATCCCGATGCGCTGCTGAAGCGCGGCTATGCCCGTGTCAGCGCGCGCAGCGGTGCCGTCGTCACCAGCGCACAGGCCGCGCGCGCCGCCGGGCTGCTGACGCTGCACTTTGGCGACGGCACCGTCGGCGCAAAGGTTGAGCGCACCGGCGCCAAGGGGTATGAGGGCGACAAGCCCGAGCAGCCCAGCCTGCTCTGACCCCGCATCAACACCGCGCGCACAGAGCGCCGGCGAAGGAAGAACGCGCAATGCTCGTCTCGAACAGCAACCGCACCGCGCGGCTGCACTATATGGCCAACGGGTTCCGCGTGATCGCGCCGGGCGACCATGTGCTGTGCGCGGTGACGGGCGCGCGCATTCCGCTCGACGCGCTGCGCTACTGGAATGTCGCCCGGCAGGAGGCCTATGCCAGCGCCCAGGTCGCGCTTGACGCGATGACGGGCTGAGCGGGATGCCCGGGGGGAGGCCATGGCGGCGCGGTGCGGCGGTGATCGCGGTGCTGGCGCTCACCGCACAGGCGCCGGCGCCCCGGCCACAGGCAAAGCCCGCCGCGCCGCAGCCGGCGCCCGGCGCGCGCTTCCGCCTGCAGGGTCCGTTGGTGCAGGGGGCCGCCGTGCTCGGCACCGCGCCGGCCGGCACCACGCTCCTCAGCTTTCAGGGGGTCGCCGTGCCGGTCGCCGCCGATGGCCGCTTCCTGATCGCGTTCGACCGCGATTTCGGCCCCAGTGCAGAGATCAGCGCGACGCTGGCCGATGGCAGCGTGGTGCGCGAAACGCTGCCCGTTGCGCGCCGTGCCTGGAATATCGAGCGGCTGAACAGCCTGCCGCGCTTTGCCCAGCCGGCCGAGGAGTTCAACCGGCTGCGCCCGGCGGAGCTCGCACAGATCAACGCCGCGCGCGCCGCCAATGCCCAGTCCGACGGGTGGCGCCAGCCATTCCTGTGGCCGGTCATCGGGCGCCTGTCCGGCCTGTTCGGCTCCCAGCGCATCTACAAGAATGGCGAGGCCGGCAGCTATCATTCGGGCGCGGACATCGCCCAGCCGGCGGGCACGCCGGTGATGGCGCCGGCCGATGGCGTGGTGGTGCTCGCCGCCGATCATCCCTTCACGCTGGAGGGCAATCTGCTGATGATCGACCATGGCATGGGGCTGAACAGCGCGTTCCTGCACCTGTCGCGGATCGACGTGGCGGTGGGCGCGCGGGTGCGGCGCGGCCAGCCGGTGGGCGCGGTGGGCATGACCGGGCGCGCGACCGGGCCGCATCTCCACTGGAGCCTCAGATGGCGCGACGCGAAGATCGACCCGCTGCTCGTCGCCGGACCGATGCCGGTGGCGGGGTAAGATGTTGTTGGGCTGGGGTGGTGCCGGCCCGCTCCCCGGGACTCAGCGCACGCGCTTCGCGCCGAGCGGCGCACCCTTGGGGAAGATCATCCGGAAGCTGCCCAGCGCGCCCCGCTTGATCGTCACCTCGCTGCCCACCTCGGGGTCGAGAAAGCCCGATTCGACCGTCTGCCACACCCCGCCATTGTCCAGCGTGATCAGGAAGAACTCGCCGAACGGCTTGACCGCAGCGATCTTGGCGGTGACCTGGTTGGTGTCCGGCCCGGCATTGGGGCCGAGTACGCCGGCCTCGGTAAAGGGCAGGCCGAAGCTCTTCTTCTTGCGCTGCTGCACTTCGGCCCGATCGACCACCATCACGTCCTTGGCGGAAACCGACGCGGTGAACGCCATCACTGCCTTGTCATAACAGGCAAGGCGGGCGCTATTGTCGGCAATGGCGCGACATTCTTCCAGCGATTTGAGCGATTTGGGCAGCTCGTCAGCCGCTGCTGACGGGGCCGGTGCGACGCCGGCGGCAAGCATGGCACCGGCAAGGACGAACAGGCAGCGTCTGATCATGTCGCCACGCTAGCCCCGGCCCCGCGCTGGTGCAAGTCGCGCGATCTGTTGCGCAAATAGCACAAGGCTGGCACAAACCGATGCGCCACCGCGCGTAACTGTTGTGCTTGGATGGCGGTTTTGCGTAGTTTTCGTGTCTATGCACATTCGGTGCGCAAATTTTTGAACTCAGGGGAATCCGGGCGGGCCATTGCGGTCACAGTTTCGGGTCCTCGCCATAAGGGGAAAGCATGATGACTTTTTCGCTACGCCGTCGCTTGCTGGTGTCGACCATCGCGGCCGGTGCCGTGTTCAGCGCGACGCCCGCCTGGGCCAAGGAAGGCAAGCCGGTGTCGCCGGCGCAGGACGCCCCGGCCGAGGAGCAGAAGGCTGAAGGCCAGGGCGACGTGGTCGTCACCGGCACCCTGCTGCGCAACCCGAACCTGGTTGCTTCCAACCCGGTCAACGTGGTGAGCGAAAAGGAAATCCAGCTCCGCAACTCGAACACCGCGGAAGACCTGCTGCGCACCCTGCCGGGCGTCGTGCCGAACATCGGTTCGGCCGTGAACAACGGCAATGGCGGCGCCTCGTTCGTCGACCTTCGCGGCCTCGGCTCTAACCGCAACCTCGTGCTGATCGACGGCGTCCGCCTCGTTCCGGCCAACCTGGGCGGCGCGTTCGACTTGAACAACATTCCGCTGGCGCTGATCCAGCGCGTCGACGCGCTGACTGGTGGCGCGGCCACCACCTACGGCGCCGACGCGGTTGCCGGTGTGGTCAACTTCGTCACCAAGCGCGATTTCAGCGGCGTGGACCTGAGCGTGTCGCAGCAGGTCACCGGTCGTGGTGACGGCAACACGCTGCGCGCCGACCTGACCATGGGCGCGAATCTGGACGGTGGCCGCGGCAACGTGGTGTTCAGCATCGGCTATCAGAAGTCGGACCCGGTCTATCAGGGCGCCCGTGAATTCTCCGAATTCAACATCGACTCGGCTTCGGGCGCGGCTGGCGGCTCGGGTACCACGGTGCCGTCGCGCTTCTCGCTGCCGGCGCCGCTGGCGACCCGTCAGATCAATCCGGATACGGGTGATTTTGCCCCGAACAACGCCTTTAACGCTTTTAACTTCAACCCGTTGAACATCTTCAACACGCCGTTCCAGCGCTTCAACATGTATGGCGCGGGCCGCTACGAGATTAACGACAATCTCGAAGTCTATGCGCGTGGCTTGTTCTCGCGGAACTCGGTCGACACGATTATCGCGCCGTCGGGCGCGTTCGCGCTGCCGGTTCAGCTGCCGCTCAGCAACCCCTTCCTGCCAGTCGGTGCCCGCAACACCATTTGCGCTGCGTTTGCTGGCGATGCCCGAGACCTGAACCCCAACCAGCCTGGCGTTCAGGGCCTGAGTGCGGCGAACTGCGGGGCAGCGGCTGCGGCGACCGGTCCGCAGGATCCGAACTACCGTCAGATCCCGACCAACCTGTTCCGCCGCACGGTGGAAACCGGGCCGCGCACCAGCAACTTCACTACGACCCTGTTCGACTATCGTATGGGCTTCCGTGGTTCGATCACCGACCGGATCAGCTGGGACGTGTTCGGCGCCTATGGTGAGAGCGAGAACGTGCAGACGCAGGGCGGCTACACGCTCAACTCGCGCGTCCGTCAGTCGCTGCTGACCACCGGCAACGGTGCGACGGCGACCTGTCAGGACGCGTCGAATGGCTGTATTCCGGTCAACTGGTTTGGTCCGGCTGGCTCGATCAATCAGGCGCAAATCGCTTTCCTGACGGCGCCTTCAACCACCAAGATCCGTACCACGCTCACCCAGTTCCGTGGCACCGTGACCGGCGACTTTGGTCTGCACTCGCCTTGGGCGACCGACCCGATCAGCTTCGCTGTGGCGGGTGAGTATCGCAACTACACCGCCTCGCAGCAGTCTGACCTGCTGTCGGTGTCGGGCGATCTGGGCGGCGGCGGTGGTGCCGCACCGAACATCGTCGGCGGCTACGAGGTTTATGAAGGTATCGGCGAAGTCGTTATCCCGCTGATCCAGAACAAGCCCTTCTTCAAGAGCCTGACGGTGGAAGCTGGTATCCGCTATTCGTCCTACTCGATTGCTGCAGGAAACAACCCGTCCTTTGCGCCGATCACCTGGGCATTCCGCGGCAGCTGGGAACCTGTCGAACATCTGCGTTTCCGCGGCACCTTCTCGCGTGCCGTTCGTGCGCCCAACATCGCCGAGCTGTTCAACCCGCAGAACGTGGTGCTGACCAACCTCAATGACGATCCCTGCGCCAACCTGGCGGACAACGGCACGCGTATTCCGGGTCGTGCGAACCCGACCGGTGCGCTGCGTGATGTCTGCATCCTGCAGGGCGCACCGGCCGGCATTATCGGCAACATCGGCGTGCCGACCGCAGGCCAGGCGAACACCACCACCGGCGGCAACCTGAACCTGCGTCCGGAAGTGTCGACCAGCTTTACCGCTGGCTTCGTGCTGACCAACCCGATCCCGGGCTTCACTTTCTCGCTCGACTATTGGAACATCGGCGTGACCGGCGCGATCAGCACGCCGGCGCCTGCAGACGTGATCAACGCCTGCTTCAACAACGTGTCGGTGGCCAACCCTGCTTGCGGCCGCGCGTTCATCGGCCGTGACGGGCTTACCGGTCAGGTCAGCGGCGACCCACGCACCACGCCGGGTCTGTTCCTGGGCCTGTCGAATTTGGGGAGCATCTACACCAGCGGCTTCGATTTCTCGGCGAGCTATCGCCGGAACATCGGCTTCGGTACGCTGAACCTGGACTTCTTCGGTACCTACACGACGACCAACAAGTTCCAAGCGACGCCGGGCTCGGTCAACCGCGAGTGCATCAACTTCTACAGCGTGAACTGCGCCTCGATCCAGCCGGACTTCCAGTTCAATCAGCGCACCACGCTGACCATCGACAAGTTCGACTTCACCCTGCTGTGGCGCTTCATCAACGGCGTGCAATATGAACCGGGTCAGGGCAACCTGTTCAACGGTCCGGTGCCCGCGCTGGATGGTCGTACGGTGAACTTCAACCGGATCCCCGCCTATCATTACTTCGACCTGGGCCTGCGCTATGCGGCGACGGACCGGTTCTCGGTGCTGTTCTCGATCCAGAACCTGTTCAACCGCGAACCCCCGATTGTCGGTTCGACCGCCGGCACGACCGCGTTCAACAGCGGCAACACCTTCCCGTCGACCTACGACGCGCTGGGCCGCCGCTTCGCGATCACCGCACGGTTCCGCATGTAATCCGGACCTTCGGGTCCTGCGAAAATTGGGGCGCGACTGTTGCAGTCGCGCCCTTTTTTTTGATCGCGAAGCGTGCGATTGATGACGCCCCCGTTCAGATGATGGAGAGATTATGAAGCGCGTTGTCGCTCTTGGCCTGTTCGCTCTGCTTGCAACCGACCTGTCGATCGCCGCGTCGGCGCAGACAGCGGGCACACCGCCGGCCAAGGAAAAGCTGATCTGCCGCCGCGAAGCCCCGATCGGTTCACTGATCGAGAGCCGCAAGACCTGCAAGACGCGCGAGGAGTGGCAAAAGCTGGCAGACTTGTCGCGCGAAAGCGCTGAGTACCAGCAGCAACAGGGCCAGAGCCGTCCCAGAGGGGAATAACTGCGCCGATGGCCAGCAGCGCGGACAACAATGCCGCCGAGCGTCAGGCTGCCGATCTGATCGCCACCGCCGACGCCGCGCGCCAGCGCGGCGATCAGGCGGGGGCGTTGTCCGCGCTCGAACAGGCGCTGGCGATCGACCCCGGCAATCCGCAGATCGAAAATGCGCTCGGCATGCGCCGGCTCGCCATGGGCGATGCGCGCGCAGCCGCCGAACATTTTCGCGCCGCAGCCGAAGCTGATCCCGCCGCCCCGGAACCCTGGGTCAACCTGGCGGGTGCTTTGCGCAAGCTGGGTGACGATGCCGGGGAGGAAGCGGCGCTGCTCAGTGCGCTCGCCGCCGACCAGCGCCACTTCATTGCCACCATCCGCCTCGCCGAACTGCACGACCGGCGGGGAGAGCGCGCGGCGGCCGCCGGGCGCTGGGCCAATGTCGTCGCGATCGGCGCGTACATCACCGATCGCTCCCCCGGCGTCGAAGGCGTCATCGCCCATGCTCGTGCGGCCGTGCAGCGCTATCAGCGCGAATTTGTCGACGTCATCCATGCCGGGCTCGACCCGCTGCGCGGCGGCATGAGCGGGGCCGACCGTCGCCGTGTCGACGCCTGTATCGACACCGTGCTCGGCCTCAGGCGCATTTATGTAAATGATTGTTCGGGAATGCATTTCCCCTTCCTGCCGGCCGACGAGTTTTTCGACCGCGCGCATTTCCCCTGGCTCGCGCAGATCGAGGCGGCGACACCGGCGATCCGCGCCGAGCTGGAAAGCCTGCTCGCCGATGGCGCGCCGGGGCTGGAGCCCTATGTCGCGATGGCGCCGGGGACGCCCGCGAACAAATGGACGCCGCTCGACCACAAGCTCGACTGGGGCGCCTATTTCCTGTGGAAGTTCGGCCGCCGCATCGATGCGGCCTGCGCCCGCTGCCCCAATACCGCCGCTGCGCTGGCGCAACTGCCGCTGGCCGACATGCCCGGCCGCGCGCCGACTGCGTTCTTCTCGCTGCTGAAGCCGCACACGCGCCTGCCCGCGCATACCGGCGTCACCAACACGCGCGCGATCATCCATCTGCCGCTGATCGTTCCCGAGGGGTGCGGCTTTCGCGTCGGCGGCGAAACCCGCCAGTGGCGCGAGGGCGAAGCCTTCGCCTTTGACGACACCATCGACCATGAAGCCTGGAACGACAGCGACCATCTGCGCGCGGTGCTGATCTTCGACGCGTGGAACCCGCATATCCGCGACGATGAGCGCGCCATCCTGCGCCAGTTCTTCGCCGTTGCCGACGCGAGCGGCCTCGATCCGGGCAAGGGCGCGCGCGTCGCCGATTGAGCCCCGCGCCTGCCCGCCCAGGCGCTCACCCCACCGTCAGCCGCAGCGCGCCGTCGCCCTCTTCCACGCGCACTGTCTGCCCGTCCTTCACCCCGCCCGACAGGATGAGGTCAGCCAGCGGATCCTGCAGATAGCGCTGCACCGCGCGCTTCAGCGGCCGCGCGCCATAAATGGGGTCATAGCCCACCCGGCCCAGCCACGCCCGCGCGCCCTCGGTCAGGTCGACCGCGATCTTACGCTCGGCCAGCAGCCTGCCGACACGCGCCACCTGAATGTCGACGATCGGTGCCATCTCGCTCTGCCCCAGCCGGTGGAACAGCACGATCTCGTCGAGCCGGTTGAGGAATTCGGGGCGGAAATGCGCGCGCACCATTTCCATCACCTGCGGCTCCACCGCCGACACCTCCTGCCCGTCTTCCAGCGCGGTCAGGAATTGCGAGCCCAGATTGCTGGTCAGCACGATGATGGTGTTGGTGAAATCGACCGTGCGCCCCTGCCCGTCGGTCAGCCGGCCATCGTCGAGCACCTGCAGCAGCACGTTGAACACGTCGCCATGCGCCTTCTCTACCTCATCGAACAGGATGACCTGATAGGGCCGGCGCCGCACCGCCTCGGTCAGCACGCCGCCTTCCTCATAGCCGACATAGCCCGGCGGCGCGCCGATCAGCCGCGCGACCGCGTGCTTTTCCATGAATTCGCTCATGTCGATGCGCACCATCGCGCTCGCATCGTCGAACAGGAATTCGGCAAGCGCCTTGGTCAGCTCGGTCTTGCCCACCCCGGTCGGCCCCAGGAACAGGAAGCTGCCAAGCGGCCGGTTGGGGTCCTGCAGCCCGGCACGCGCACGGCGGACGGCCGTGGAAACGGCGCGCACCGCCTCGCGCTGGCCGATCACGCGCTTGCCCAGCGCGTCTTCCATATGGAGCAGCTTTTCGCGCTCCCCCTCCAGCATCCGGTCAACGGGAATGCCGGTCCAGCGGCTGACGACCGCAGCGATATCGTCGGCGGTCACTTCCTCGCGCAGCATCGCGCCCCGGGTCTGCCCCTCGGCCTCCTCCAGCTGGCGGAGCAATTGCGGGATGGTGCCGTAGGACAGCTCGCCCGCGCGCGCGAGATCGCCTGATCGCTGCGCCTGTTCGAGCTCCAGCCGGGCGGCGTCGAGCTGTTCCTTGATCCGCGATTCGCCGGCGATCTTGTCCTTCTCCGCCTGCCAGCGCTGGGTGAGTTCGGCCGATTGCTCCTCCAGATCGGCAAGGTCACCCTCCAGCGTCGCCAGCCGCTCGCGCGAGGCGGCATCCGATTCGCGCTTCAGCGCCTCGCGCTCGATCTTCAGCTGGATGATGCGCCGGTCGAGCGTCTCGATCTCCTCGGGCTTGCTCTCCACTTCCATGCGGATGCGGCTGGCCGCCTCGTCCATCAGGTCGATTGCCTTGTCGGGCAGGAAACGGTCGGTGATGTAGCGGTTGGACAGCGTCGCCGCGCTCACGATGGCCGCGTCGGTAATGCGCACCTTGTGGTGCAGCTCATATTTCTCCTTCAGCCCGCGCAGGATGCTGATCGTGTCGGGCACGGTCGGCTCGCCGACGAAAACCGGCTGAAAACGGCGCTGGAGAGCGGCGTCCTTTTCCACATATTTGCGATATTCATCGAGCGTGGTCGCGCCGACGCAGTGCAGCTCGCCCCGGGCAAGCGCGGGCTTCAGCAGGTTCGACGCGTCCATCGCGCCATCGGTCTTCCCCGCGCCGATCAGCGTGTGCATCTCGTCGATGAACAGGATGATGTCGCCTTCGCCCGCGCGCACCTCGTCGAGCACGCCCTTCAGGCGTTCTTCAAACTCGCCGCGATATTTGGCGCCGGCGATCAGGCTGCCCATGTCGAGCGCCATCAGCCGCCGGTCCTTAAGTGTATCGGGCACGTCGCCATTGGCAATGCGCAGCGCCAGCCCCTCGGCAATCGCGGTCTTGCCCACGCCCGGCTCGCCGATCAGCACCGGATTGTTCTTGGTGCGCCGGGCGAGAATCTGGATGGTGCGGCGGATTTCCTCGTCCCGGCCGATCACCGGGTCCAGCTTGCCGGCATGGGCCGCCTCGGTCAGGTCGCGTGCGAATTTCTTCAGCGCGTCATAGCGGTCCTCGGCGCCGGCGGTGTCGGCGGTGCGGCCGCCGCGCAGGCTGTTGATCGCGGCGTTCAGCCCCTCGGGCGTGGCGCCCGCCTCCTTGATCGCCTTGCCGGCCGACAGGTTGAGCGACAGCGACAGCGCGACCAGCAGCCGCTCGACGGTGACGAAACTGTCACCCGCCTTGGTCGCGATCTGCTCGGCCTGGTCGAGCACGCGGACCAGATCATTGTCGAGGCCGGGCTGGCTCTGCGCGCCGGAACCGGACACGGCGGGAATCCGGGCGAGCGCCGCATCCACGGCCGCCGTCGCCCGCGCTGGGTCGCCCCCGGCCGCGCGGATCAGCCCGGCGGCCATCCCCTCGCTGTCTTCCAGCAGCGCCTTCAGCAGATGGTCCGGCGTGATGCGCTGGTGGCTCATGCGGATCGCAACCGTCAGCGCCGATTGCAGGAAACCCTTTGCGCGGTCAGTGAATTTTTCGAGGTTCATGGTCGTCCCCAATGGTCATGGGGCTAATATAGTGTTGCCATAATGCAACACAAGACGCTCCGTTCCACGACCTCAAACGGACATCAAAGCGTCATCCCCACGCCACCGAACCAGCATCATTCTGCAACGCAGCAAGCCTATTATATCGTTGATAAACCGAAATAATATTCGGTCAAAAAGGGGAAATCACCATGCGCCTATCGCCGCTGCTGCTGGCCACCACCATGCTTGCCCTGCCCGTTGCCGCGCACGCTCGCGAGGGCGATCCCGCCCGCGCGCCGGCACCGACCGCCGGTGACGATCCCCAGCCCACGGGCGACGCGGCTGAGCCGGCCCAGTCCGACATCATCATTACCGGCAACCGCGAAACCCGCCAGGTGCAGCAATTGACCCAGAAGGATATTTCGATCCTGCTGCCCGGCACCAGCCCATTGAAGGCAATCGAAAAGCTGCCCGGCGTCAACTTTCTCGCCGCCGATCCGTTCGGCCTGTACGAATGGTCACAGCGCGTGTCGATCCGCGGCTTCAACCAGAATCAGCTCGGCTTCACGCTCGACGGGATTCCGCTGGGCGATGGCTCCTATGGCAACACCAACGGCCTGCACATCAGCCGCGCGATCAGTTCCGAAAACATCGCGCTGACCCGCGTGTCGCAGGGTTCAGGGTCGATCGGCACCCAGGCGATCAACAATCTGGGCGGCACGCTGGAGTTTTTCTCGCGCGATCCGTCGCCGACCTTCGCGCTGGAGGCGAACGGCACCATCGGCTCCTACAGCACCAGCCGCGCCTTTGCCCGGCTGGATACCGGCGCGTTCGGCGATACCGGCATTGCCGCCTATGTGTCCTATGGGCGGGTGGAGCTGGACAAGTGGAAGGGCGTGGGCCGCCAGTTCCAGCAACAGATCAACGCCAAGTTCGTGGCGCCGGTGGTCGATCATCTGCGGCTGGTCGGCACGTTCAACTATTCCGAGCGGCGGGAGAATGACTATCAGGACCTGTCGCTCGGCATCATCAACCGGCTGGGGCTGGGCTGGGACAATATTTCTGACAATTTCCCGCTCGCCGTGCAGATTGCCGATGTCGCCGCCAACCGGGGCGATAGCGGCGCGCCGCGGCTGAACCCGGCCGCCGGCACCGTCTATCCCGCGCCGATCCGCACCGTGGACGATGCCTATTTCGACGCGTCCGGCCTGCGCAACGACTATCTGGCGTCGCTGGGCTTCGAAACCGACAAGGAGGCGCCGATCCGGGCCACGGTGAAGGGCTATTATCATTCCAATCACGGCCAGGGCACCTGGTTCACCCCCTATGTCGCGTCGCCCACCGGTGTGCCGATTTCGGTGCGCACCACCGAATATGACATCCGCCGGCGCGGCGTGTTCGGCTCGCTGGGGTTCGACTGGCTGTTCAACGATGTGACCGTGGGCATCTGGTATGAAGTGAACGAGTTCCGCCAGGCGCGGCGCTTCTATGGGCTGGACAGCCGCACCACGCCCACCCGCTTTGCGCTGGAATTCCAGGCCGTGCCGTTCTTCACCCAGTGGGACTGGCGCTATAACACTGAAACGGTGCAATATTATGTGCAGGACCGGTTGAGCTTCGGTCGGCTGACCATCAATTTCGGGTGGAAGGGGTTCGACGTGCGCAACCGGGGCACGCCGATCGTCGCGGGCGGGCTGGCGCAGGGCAATATCCGCGTCACCGACTGGTTCCAGCCGCATGCCGGCTTCAACGTGGCGCTGGGCCGGGCGGAAGTGTTTGGCGGCTTTACCCAGGTGACGCGCGCCTTCACCTCGGCGGCGACCAGCGGCCCCTTTGCCACCACGCAGGCCGGGTTCGATGCGCTGGGCAATTTGCGGCCGGAAAGCTCGGACACCTATGAACTGGGCACGCGCTTTCGCGGTGGCCGCTTCACCGGATCGGTGGTGGGCTATTATGTCGATTTCAGCAACCGGCTGCTCGCCTTCACGCAAGGGGCCGGCATCATCGGCAACCCGCCAATCCTGCAGAATGTGGGTTCGGTGCGCAGCTATGGCGTGGAAGTGGCCGGCGATGTGCGCCTGCCTTATGGCTTTGGGCTGTTCGCCACCTATAGCTTTAATGACTCGACCTATCGCAACGATGTGGTGAACCGCGCCGGCGTGGTGGTGGCGCGCACCGCCGGGCGCACGGTGGTGGATGCCCCGCGCGACCTGTTCCGCGCCGAGCTGCGTTATGACCAGCGCCGGTTCTTCGGCCGGCTGGGCTTCAACTATACCAGCCGGCGCTTCTTCACGTTCGAAAATGACCAGTCGGTGCCCAGCTTCACGCTGGTCGATCTGACGCTGGGGCTGCGCATGGACTGGCCCAACATCGTGAAGGGCGAATTGCAGTTCAACGCGACCAACCTGTTCAACGAACGCTATATCGCCACCATCGGCTCCAACGGCTTCACCAATCGCGGCGACAACCAGACATTGCTGGCCGGCGCCCCACAGCAGTTTTTCGTGACGTTCCGTACCCAGTTCTGAGCCGCGATTCGGGAAGGGCGCTCCGGTGCCTTTCCCGACGGGCGGCACGGCGCGACGCCCGCCATTTTTCAGTTCCGGCGCGATTTTTTCAGATTTGCGCGCGTGCTTCCCCTTCGCGGCCCGCGCCGGCTTGGGCTAGACCCTGTCCCGCGCAGGCAAAAACACCGTTCGTGTCGAGCGCAGTCGAGACACGTGGGCCGGGCACAGCGCGCGGCTTCACGTCCCTCGACTGCGCTCGGGACGAACGGATCTAGGGTCTGCAGGGCAGAAACCAGGCTCGGCGCAAAGGGAGACGGATGATGCGCAAATGGGGCGGGCGGATCGCGCTGGTGCTGATCGGCATCGTGGCGGTGGTGATGGCGGGGCTGGCGCTGTGGGAGCCGCTGACCGCGCAGGCGGAGCAGGCGCCGCCGCCGCACCGTTATGACACGCGCATCGTGCGCGACACGTTCGGCGTGCCGCACATCTTCGGCACCACCGATGCCGATGTCGCCTATGGCGTCGCCTATGCCCATGCCGAGGATGATTTTGCCACGCTGCAGGAAGTGGTGGCGATGACGCGGGGCCGCGCCGGCGCGTTGCTGGGGCAGGAAGGGGCGGCGATCGACTATGCGCTCCACCTGCTCGACGCCCGCGCGACCGTGGCCCGCGACTATGAGAAGCAGCCCGCCGATGTGCGCGCGCTGCTCGACGGCTATGCCGCCGGATTGAACCATTATGCCGAAAAACACCCCGGCGAAGTGCGGCTGTCGCGGCTGTTCCCGGTCAACGGGCGCGACATTGCAACGGGGTTCGTGCTGCGCTCGCCTTTCTTCTTCGGGCTCGATCCGGTGCTGGGCGCGCTGGTGAAGGGGGAAGCGCCGCCCAAGCAGAGCGCCGGCCCCGCGCCCGACGTGCCCGATCCGGCCGCGCTCGCGCCGGGTACGCCGGAGCCGCAAGCGACGACCGACAATGGCTCCAACGCCTTTGCGCTGGCGCCGCGCCGCACGCCCGACGGCGCGACCCGGCTGATCGCCAATTCGCACCAGCCCTGGCGCGGTCAGGTCGCCTGGTATGAGCTGGTGGTGCACTCAAAGGCCGGCTGGGACTTTGCCGGCGCCACTTTTCCGGGCGCGCCATACCCGCTTTTGGGCCATAATCGCACGCTGGGGTGGACAAATACCGTCAACCGGCCCGATCTGATCGACATCTACAAGCTGTCCACCAATGCGGATGGCACGCAATACCGCTTTGATAACAAATGGTTGCCGCTGGAGGCGCGGGGCGTGTGGCTACCCGTCAAGCTGTGGGGACCCTTTGTCCTACCAATCTACAAGACTGTCTACAAAGCACGGCAGGGGCCCGTCATCGTCAATCCAAAGGGTGCCTTTGCGATCCGCTATGGTGGTGCTGACCAGCTGCGGATGGTGGAGCAATATTACCGGCTGACCCGGGCGCGGACCTTCGCCGAATGGCAGGCGGCAATGGCGATCCAGGGCGTGCCGGCGACCAATTTCATCTATGCCGATGCCGCCGGCAACATCGCCCAGTTCTATAACGCCAGCTTCCCCAATCGCCGGCCGGGCTATGATTATCGCGCCGTGCTGCCCGGCGACACTAGCGCCGACATCGCCCCCGGCACCGTTGCCTGGGCGCAGGTGCCGCGCAATGTGAATCCGGGCTCGGGCTTCATCATCAACGCGAACAACACCCCCTATCAGGCAGCCGGCGCCGGTTATGAGCTGAAGCCCGGCGACTATTCGCCGCTGCTCGGCATCGAGACCGACACCACCAACCGCGGCACCCGCGCGATCGAGCTGATGGGCGCGGACCCCAGCATCAGCGAGGCGGAGCTGCTGGCGATCAAGTTCGACACCGGCGTCAGCCGCAACAGCTGGGCGGCGCGCTGGTTCGGGGTGCTGATGGCAGTCGATCCCCGCGGCGATGCGCGCGTTGCCGGCGCGGTGGCGCTGCTCAAGCGCTGGGACTGGAATTTTGACGGGAAAGGCGGCGCCGACGCGCTCGCCAACATCCTGCTGCGGCTGGGCAATGGCTGGCATTATCGCCGCCGGCCGCAGACCGACCCGCGCACCGCACTGATCGAGGCGGCGGACTATCTGCAAAAGCATTTCGGCCGGCTCGATCCGCCGTTCGGCACGGTGTTCCGCCTGCGCCAGGGCAAAGTCGACCTGCCGCTGGACGGGGGCGCCGACGTGCTGCGCGCTGCCTCCAACTGGACGCCGGCGCGCGATGGGGTGCTGGAAGTGATGCACGGCGACAGCTTCATCATGGCAATCGCGTGGGACCGGGCAGGGCGCGTCCGCTCGCAGTCCGTGCAGCCCTATGGCGCGGCGACGACGCGGCCGGAGTCGCCCCATTATGCCGATCAGGCGCCGCTCTTCGTCCAGCACCGCTTCAAGCCGGTATGGTTCGACCCGGCCGACCTCGCGAAGCACCAGGAGCGCGCCTATCGCCCCTAGCGCACGGCTCAACCTAACGATATGCCAATGTGCAAATCACGACAGGAGTAGAGGATGTCGCCGCGTTATCTGTTCGCCACGGTGGCTGTTGCCGGGCTTGCCGTCCCCTTCGCGGCAGCCGCCCAGACCGCGCCCGCGTCGATCGCCAAGCCAGCCCCCGTTAGCGAGCTGATCAAGAAGATCGACATCCCCTATCAGCGCTTCACGCTGCCCAATGGCCTTCGCGTGCTGGTCCACACCGATCGCAAGGCGCCGGTGGTGGCGGTGAGTGTGTGGTACGACGTGGGCTCCAAGCACGAGCCCAAGGGCAAGACCGGTTTCGCGCATCTGTTCGAGCATCTGATGTTTAACGGCAGCGAGAATGCGCCGGGCGATTTCTTCGAGCCGCTGAAACAGGTCGGCGCCACCGATCTGAACGGCACGACCAGCTTTGACCGCACCAATTATTTCGAAACGGTGCCCACCCCGGCGCTGGAAAAGGCGCTGTATCTGGAAAGCGACCGGATGGGCTATCTGCTCGGCGCGGTGACGCAGGCCGTGCTCGACGAGCAGCGCGGCGTCGTCCAGAACGAGAAGCGCCAGGGCGACAACCAGCCCTACGGCCTGCTCCAGTACCGGATTTACGGCGGGCTGTTTCCCGAGGGCCACCCGTATAGCCACACCCCCATCGGCTCGATGGCCGATCTCGATGCGGCGAGCCTTGACGATGTGAAGACCTGGTTCCGCAGCAATTACGGGCCGAACAACGCGGTGCTGGTGCTCGCCGGCGACATCGATGTCGCGACCGCCAGGCCGCTGGTGGAGAAATATTTCGGCGGGATCGCCGCCGGCCCCAAGAGCCAGCCGCCCGCCATTGCCATCCCCACGCTCGACGCGCCGAAGGCAGAGGTGATCAAGGACCGGGTCGCCGCCACGCTCGTCACGCGGCTGTGGGCGGTGCCGGGCCTCAATGACAAGGAATCGTCGGCGCTGACGGCGGCGGCCCAGGTGCTTGGCGGCCTGTCCAGCTCGCGGCTGCAAAATGCGCTGGTCCGCAAGGAAAAACTGGCGGTTCAGGTCAGCACTGGCGTTCAGGCGCTGGCCCAGGCCGGCATTTTCCAGGTGGTGATGGTGGTCCGCCCCGGCGTGGACGCGGCCGTTGCCGGCAAGCGGCTCGACGAGCTGATCGCCGATTTCATCCGGACCGGTCCGACCGAGGACGAGCTGCAGCGCACCGTTACCACCGCTGTGTCGCGGCGAATCTCCGGGCTTGAGTCGGTCGGCGGCTTTGGCGGCAAGGCAGTCGCGCTTGCCGAGGGCGAACTCTATTCGGGCGATCCGGCCTATTACAAGAAGCGCCTCAACGATCTCGCCGCGCAGACGCCGGCGAGCGTCACGGCCGCGATGCAGAAATGGCTCAGCCGCCCGGTCTATGCGGTGTCGGTGGTGCCCGGCCCGCGCGACGCGACGACCGATGTGGCCGCAACACCCAAGCCGGTCGCCGCCCCGCCCGAGGCCAAGCCGATGGGCACGCGCCCGCCGGCGCCGACGGTTGGCGCGGTGGCCAATCTGGTGTTCCCCAAGGTTGAGCGTGCCCGCCTGTCGAACGGGATCGAGGTGATCTATGCCCAGCGCACCGCCGTGCCGGTGACGCGCGCGCTGATCAGCTTCGACGCCGGCGTCGTCGCCGATCCCGATGGCAAGCTGGGCACGCAGCAGCTGACGCTCTCGATGCTCGACGAAGGCACGACGACGCGCGATTCGATCGCCATTGCCGAGGCGCGCGAGCGGCTGGGCGTCAGCTTTGGCGAGGGGACGAGCGCCGACCGCACCTATCTGTCGGTCGCTGCCCCCAGCGCCAATGTGGCGGGCGCGCTGGACCTGTTCGCCGATGTGGTGCGCAACCCCGCCTTTGCCGAGGGCGAAGTGGCCCGGCTGCGCGCGACGCAGCTCGCCGGCATCCAGCAGGAGCTGACCAATCCGCAGGGGCTGGCCGGCCGCGTGCTGCCCAGGCTGATCTACGGCCCTGCCTCTCCCTATGCGAAAACGGCGGCGGGCAGCGGCGATCCGGCGGCGGTGGCCAAGCTAACGCGCGACGATCTGATCGCCTTCCAGCATGCCTGGCTGCGGCCCGACAAGGCGAAGATTTTCGTCGTCTCCGACCTGCCGCTTGCCAAGCTGGTGCCCCAGCTTGACCGCCGCTTCGGCAGCTGGGTCGATGCGGCCGACGCCGGGGTGAAGGCGCAAGGCGTGGCGGCAAGCCCGGCGGCGCCCAAGATCGTGCTGATCGACCGCCCCGATTCGCCGCAATCGCTGATCACCGCAGGCCAGCTGACCCCGGTAAAAGGCAGCGACGATCTGCTGCCGATCGAAACCGCAAACGACGTGCTGGGCGGCGACTTCCTGTCGCGCATCAACCTCGACCTGCGGGAGACCAAGCACTGGTCCTATGGCGCTGGCGGCCGGTTCGCGCAGAACGAAACCTATGTCACCTATCGCATCAACGCGCCGGTGCAGGCGGACAAGACCGGCGAGTCGATTGCCGCGCTGCGCGGGGATCTGGCCGATTTCCTGGGGCCAAAGGGCATTACGGCGGATGAATTCACCCGCACCATCAATGGCGCCACGCGCGAACTGGCCGGCAATTTCGAAACCGCCGCCGCCGTGCTGAGCGCGATGCTCGACAATGACCAGTATCGCCGGCCCGACAATTATTACGCCACGCTCACCGCCCAATACCGGGCGATGACGCGTGAAGGGCTGGATGCGGCGATCCGCCGCGCGCTCGATGCGACCCGGTTCGTCTGGGTCGTGGTGGGCGATGCAAAAGTCGTGCGGCCGCAGCTTGACTCGCTCGGGCTGCCGGTTGAGGTGGTGCCAGCCGCGTCCGTGGCGGGCGCGAAGTAGGGAGAGACGAAGATGGCTACCGTCGATGGAACTTGGGATACGCTCGTCAAGTCGCCGCTGGGCGACCAGAAGGGCACGCTGGTGGTTGCCAGCAACGGCGACAGCTGGACCGGCACCAATACCGGCCAGATGGGCTCGGTTGAAATCACCGACGGCACCATCGAAGGCGGCAACACGCTGAAGTGGAAGATGAACATCACCGTGCCGATGCCGATGACGCTGGATTGCAGCGCGACGATCGACGGCGACACGCTGACCGGCTCGGTCGGCGCCGGCGCGTTCGGCAGCTTCCCGATGAGCGGCACCCGCGCCGCCTGAACGGGTGTGAGATTAGCGGTCGGGGAATGCGCCAAGGCGCTTTCCCCGGCACCGGTTCGCTCCCCCACCCCGCCTCCCACAAGATACTGCCGTTGGGAGGCGGGGTGGGGGAGCGGGCCGGCACCGCGAAGCTTGAAATAGGGCTCGTGCCGGGTGCGGCGCGGGCCCTTTTCGCTGCCGGTTGCATGACCCCCAGGGCTCGGCCATGCTGGTGACCTTGAGCGACAAGGGGGGCAGCGCATGAAACTCGACCGGCGACAGCTGATGGCAGGGGCGGCAGCCGGTGCGGTGGCGGCGATCCCCGGCGTCTCGGCAGCGCAAGCGCCCGGGAAGCGGCCGATCGATGCGCTGTTCGACACGCTGTTCTTCGACACTCTGCGCCTCAACCCCGAAGGCGCGACCAATTTGGGGCTCGATCGCGGCGACAATGCCGACCTGCGCGCCAAATTGTCTGACGAGGGGCCGGCCGGCCGCGCTGCCGCGCGCGCGCTCACCCAGCGCCAGATCGCCCAGCTGGAGGCGTTCCCGGT